>JBDTPJ010000078.1:0-17612 GCA_039932755.1 Betaproteobacteria bacterium | reverse complement strand
CCAATATCGCGAAAAAGGTCACCATCGTCCACCGCCGCGACAAGTTCCGCGCGGAGGCCATACTTATCGATCGGCTGATGGCCAAGACCAAGGATGGCGGCAACATGCGGGTCTTATGGAACCACACGCTGGACGAAGTGCTGGGCGATGCCTCGGGCGTGACCGGCGTGCGCCTGCGGGACACCAAGAGCGGCGCGACACAGGACGTCGGCGTCCATGGTGTATTCATCGCCATCGGTCACACGCCGAACACGCAGATATTTGAAGGCCAGCTGACCATGGCCGGCGGCTACATCAGGGTCAAGGGCGGTAGCGAGGGCAACGCCACGGCGACATCGGTGCCGGGCGTCTTTGCCGCTGGCGACGTGGCGGACCACGTCTATCGGCAGGCTGTCACTTCGGCCGGAACCGGATGCATGGCGGCACTGGATGCCGAAGCGTATCTGGAAGGTAACTGAGGGAAGGAACCGGAGAACCAGGACGATGGCGAAACTCTCCGATCTCAAGTCATTGCTCGACGCCGCCGGCCGCACGTCGCGCATTGAACACGTCCCGATGCCTCCGGCCAAGGCGGTCGCGCCCCCTGCGGCCAAGGCATCGCCGGACGTTTCGGTCAAGCGCATGGTGTCGGTGGGCAAGCACGCCGATGGCGACATCGACCTCGAACGCGCGTTTGCCGACGTGCAGAAACTGCCTCCGGTAAATCGGGCCAGGCTCGATCTACCGCACCCCTCCCCCATCGCGCGCAACACCCTCGCCGACGAACGCGATGTCCTCGCAGCGGCGAAGTATGGCGACCAGCCCGCTCCGCAGTCGTGGGATGCCGGACAGGAATTCGAGCATGGGCAAACCTTCGTTCGCAACGGCATTGGTCCCGATGTCGCGGGCAAGTTGCGGCGTGGACATTGGTCGGTCCAGGCAGAGGTCGATCTGCATGGACTGAACACCGAGGAAGCGCACGATGTCCTCGCCGATTTCATCCGTGCTGCACGCGAGCGTGGCCAGCGCTGCGTGCGGGTGATTCACGGCAAAGGCCTCACCTCACCCAACAAGGAGCCGGTGCTCAAGGGCAAAGTACGGCGCTGGCTGGCGACCTGGGACGACGTGCTCGCCTACGCCGAGGCGCCGCAGCACGCCGGCGGCGGAGGCGCGGTACTGGTGCTGCTAAAAGGGAAATAAGTAGCCAACTAAAGCACACGATGGGTGAGTGCCGGCAATTGCTTGCGAACTTCCTCGATTCGTGCCGGGTCGACGTCGCCGACCACGACACCCGTGCCCTCTTCCTTCACCGCCACGATCGTTCCCCAGGGATCGATAAGCATGGAGTGACCCCAGGTGCGGCGACCATTGGGATGCAGCCCACCCTGCGCCGCGGCCAGCACATAGCACTGGTTTTCCACCGCGCGCGTACGCAGCAATAGCTCCCAGTGCGCCGCGCCCGTCGTCGCCGTGAATGCGGCGGGGACCAGCAAAAGCGCGCAGGTTCCCAACAGGCGATACAACTCGGGAAAGCGCACGTCGTAGCAGATCGACAGTCCGACGCGGCCACAGGGCGCGGCAAATGTCACCGGCGTGTCGCCTGCCTCGATGGTGCGCGTCTCGTCGTATTCCTCTGCGCCTTTGGAAAAGCGGAACAAGTGCATCTTGTCGTAGCGCGCAACGCGCTCGCCATCCGGCCCATACACCAGGCACGCGCTGCGGACATGGTGCGGATCGTCCGTTGCGATCGGAACGCTGCCACCCACGATAAAAGCGCCATGTTCACGCGCCATGCGTGCGAGGAAGTTCTGCTGCGGCCCGGCGCCTTCCTGCTCCTTCGCGGCAAGCTTGTCCGTGGCGCGTGCACCGAGGATGCCGAAATACTCTGGCAGCAGGATCAGCTGCGCGCCTTGCGCCGCCGCGTCTCCAACGAGCACCGCGGCTTGCGCCAGGTTTTCCGTGACATCGCCGCCGGCAAGTGTCTGCACGGCCGCTACCCGCATGGAGTGGCTCATTTACTTGCCTCGCTTCCCGATTCGCCCACCACAGGCATTGCCGCGTCCCGGCCGTTCACGCGTTCGACCACCGGATCGGCCCAGGGTCCTGTCACGCGGTACTCGTAGCTGAACATCTGGTCGAGCGGATTGTTGAAGAGTTTTTGGGCCAGCAGCGCGCCAGCACCCACGGCGGCCCCGACCAGTGGATTGGCGATGAACAACACCGCTGCACCCGCAGACACGCTGGAACTCAGCGCCGGCTGCACGCGGACCACGAGTTGCTGAGTCTCCCTCGCCAGTTCGATATCGCCCTTGATGACCACCGTGGCCGCTGGGCCGACCAACTTAAGACTCTCCGTGTGCATCTGGCCGTTGTCGATGCGAATGTCGCCATTGATATCGTCAAAGGCGAAGCCTTCGCTGAAGACGTCCTGGAAGTCGAGCGTAATGCGCCGAGGCAAGGCCTGCAGGGACAGTACACCTAGCAACTTGCCGATGCCCGGGTCAATCTTGGTGAACCGTCCCGCATCGGAGTGCGTGGTGAAATTGCCGGAGAGCGTGGGGTAGTCGAACTCGTTGGGCGCACCGGTCCACTGCAAATTTCCGGTGATGCGGGTCGGTGCATCGTGCACCAGGTCGCCATAGCCGAAACGCGTGAGGTATCCACCGGCGTCCTTGACCTCCACCGTCGCGTCGAGCGCCGTCTGCTGGCGGTCCCCCTGCACGCGCCACCAGCCGTTCGCATCAATACGTCCTTCGGGATTGGATAGCGAAAGCTGCTGGATGCGCCAATCGGAGCCAATCGGTTGCGCAACCAATTCAAGCTTGCCCAGGTCATGCCCCTTGGACACGAACGCATCGGACACGATGTCCAGTTCCGGCCAGGGATTCGCAGCCGGGCTCTTTGCATCCTGGCCCGCGCGTACCGGACGCAATTCGCCTGACAGCGGCGGCACCAGTCGCGTCAGCCGAGCCTTCACGCGGCCATTGGGAAGTTCAGCTGACGGGCCACTCCAGGTCGCGTCGCCATCGATTTCGCGACCGTGCATCGTCAGTTCCCAATTCTCGCCGCCGCGCCGTGCAGAGACGTTGAAGTCGTGCAACAGCCGGCCGAAGACCTCAAGCTTTCCCACTTCGAGTTCGACATGTTGGAGTGCCGGCTCGGGTGTGGTTGCAGATGTTGCCTTCGCGGGGCCGGCACCCTCGCGCGCCTTGTCATTGGCATAGAGCGCGAGCCAAGCGTCGATGTCGAGCGAAGGCAACCGTCCGCGCACCACAATACCGGGAATGGTGGGCATTGACGTTGACAACTGGGAGGGCAACTGAGTTGGCAACTGAGATGGAACCTGGGGCCCCGCGACGGCATCGCCCAGCATCAGCAGGACACGGTCGGTGACCATCCCGTCGGCCGTGGTTCCGCGATGGGCGACCATCCGGATGAGGCCCCGATAGTCCGTGGTCACCAGATCCTCCTTGGGACGACCGCTAACTCCATGGCGTTCGATCTTGAGCGGCGCCGTTTCCGCGGCGGTCTTGCCCACCGGCGCCGGGAAGTCGATGACGGCACCTTTCAGCGAACTGCCCAGCGTCCAGTCAACCGACTTGCCCCGCGCCGTCAGCGCGACTTCCCAATCGGTGGTTCCGGAAACCCGGCTAAGCAGCGGTATCGCCATTTCGTCGCGCAACGTGGCCAGGTTCGCCGTGCCGGAACCCACGACACGGACCGCGCCGTCGGTGTTGGCAATCGTCAGCATCGCCGGCCCGCCCAGCGCCTCGAAGGCAATATCTTGCGTACGCAGTTCTAGCTCTGTAAATGCAATGCGCCCGTTGACCTTCGCCAGCACCGGGATATCCGGGAAGCGCAGTTCGTTGGCAAGGAACTGGTAGCCACCTGCAACCTTGGATCCGTCGTCCTTGCCGAGTGGCAGAGTCAGTTTGAGCTGGAGTTTCCCATTTCCGGTCGCCTGCGCACCCTCGGTTGCATGCCCGATCCAGCCCGCGACCGGGCTTTGCTCGATGTAGCGCAGGAATTCGCTGGTCGGACCGGCCGCGTCGCCAGTCACGGTGAGCAATGGAAACGACGCGCCGAGATCGGGTATTTCCGCCTTGGTTGGCCCCAGCTGCGTCCCAAGCGACCGGCCGCGTGTGGCGTCGATGGTCATGCGCGAGCCTTCGAACCTGAGATCCGCGTCGATGCCGTCGATCACCGGCCACTCCGGCAAAAAGCGCAGCGTCGTGTCCTTGACCTTCAACGTGATCAGGAACTTTCCATTGCGATTGTCGGCAAACGGAAACTTTGCCAAATCGCCCGCCACGCTGACACGCACATCGCTTGCGTTGCCGCTCCTGAGACTCGTACGCAGCCAGTCGCGCACCGGTGCCCCGAGGACGAGCGGCATGAAGCGTGTGATGTCCTGCACATTGCCGCCGACAAGCGAGGCGCGCAAGTCCAGCGTTCCCGGACCTTGTTCGGCGGCGGTCCAGGATCCATTCCCACTTCCGGTCATCGGCGTGCCGGCAAAGTGCACGTCTTCCCATGCGATGTGCAGCGGCGCCTTGCGCTTGTCCCAGGTCACGCGGCCCCCGACGCTGGTGAAGCGCAGCGCTTCCTGCCAGAGTCGCGGTGCGTCGAACGTCAGTGCATGGCTGTCCAACCGGGCCGTGCCGTGCACTTGATCAAGATCGAAGGTGCCCGACAATCCGGTCACGCCGGGCATGCCCTTCATGGGGTTGAATCCGAAATTTCGCAGCGTGCCGCTTGCCGCATAGGTATCCGGTAATTCGCCCATGCCGGACCAGCTGAATTTGCCGTCGCTGACGCTTCCCCTTGGCGCAAACTCCGCAAGGACCGGACGCCAGCCCTCCGGTAGCGGCAAGTGCACGGCAAGCGCGGTCAGCGGAGCCGCGTCGAGCCGCACAATGGCCATGCTCCCGCCCGTGACGGCGCCATCGGCACCTTCCTGCAACGTCAGGTTGAAGTCGGCGGGATCCAGTGCGAGGCCCGCGCTTGTCGTGAAGGTAAGCGCAGACGCTGTCAGCGTGCGTTTTCCCGCCTGCCGCTTCCAGTTGAGATGCCCGGATACTGTCTCGAGATCGAGTTGTGGCAGATTGCGTCCCAGCCGCGTGCTGACGTCGACGAGTTCGAAGTCGGCGACCATGCCCGTCGGTCCGCCGCCGGCAAAGTCGAACCAGGCGCGGAATGCGCCTTTGCCACTATCGACGGCGATGGGTATCGGAATCCATTCGCGCCACAAGGCAATGTCGGCGAAATCGAGACGCACATAGAAGCGCCCGCGCGCGTCGCGCCAATCCTTGAGGGACGCATCGGTGACATCGCCACGAAAATCGAGCGGCGATGCGAGATCGGCCGGTGGTGTGCCGAGCAGTCCGAAACGATGATGACCCCCGCTATGCTCGAGGCGAAACTGCACATGGTCGAGCACGAGTTGCGGCGCGTGGCGCAACTCGTCCGACCAGGTCACGAGGGCTTCACTGACGACGATGCTCGGTTGCCGCAACAACCATTCGGTGACCCGCGTGTCATTGCCTTGCCGTTCTGGATCGATTTCGATGCCGGCCAGGTGCAAGCGTCCCTGCACATCGCGCCGGACGGCAAGCTGGGGACGGTCGATGCGCAATTGCTTCAGCCGCAGGTCCATGAGCGGCAACGACGTCCATGACACCACCAGGTCCACGCGCGGCAGATCGACCAGCGCCGGTTCCGCCGGATGTTCCCGGTCATGGACCTGCACGCCGCGGATGGTCAGCTGCGGATTCCATCCTTGCCAGCCTGTTTCGATGGACGCAATGGCTACCGGATGACCGATTGCAGAGGAGAGGTTGGCCACGATGCGTTCGCGGTAGTCATCGATCCGTGGAAAGACGACGAAGCGAACCACCAACAGCAGGACGCAGAACAGCGCAAACGCCGCGACGGCGGCGGCACTCAGGAATCGGAAAATCCTAGCGGCGCGCGATGAGAGCAAGAGGCAGAGGAAGTGGGGGCGCGGCGACAGGCATAATGATGTGCCGGGAAGCTGAATTGTAGCTGAAGGGATCGCGAGCTTCCCCTCCCGCGCCCTCTGGCGGGGCGCCTTTGCCGGCATCCATGGAAATCCCCCGAGCCCTTGCGTTCAGCCGCTATGCCGCCCGTGCAACCGTCGCGGAGCCCGCGCTCGCCGATTGGCTGATGGTCGCCTCTGCCGCGGCCTTTGCATGGGAAGCGCCCGATGCCGAGCTCGCCCAAACCGACGCGCTGGACGATCCCGATGCACTCGCGGTCGCGCTGCGGCGCCTGCGCCGGCGGGTATTCCTGCATACGCTCGTGCGCGACCTCGCCCACCGCGCCCCGCTGACCGAGGTTTGCGCCACCATGACACGCCTCGCCGAGCTCACGGTCAGCGCGGCGGTGAAACTGCATGCGCGCCTCCTTGCACAAAATTTCGGCGAGCCCTTGAGCGCGGATGACGGCACGTCTCAACGCCTGATCGTGCTCGGCATGGGCAAGTTGGGCGGAGGCGAGCTCAATGTCTCGTCGGACATCGACCTCATCTTCGTCTACCCCGAAGCGGGCGAGACCGCGGGGCCGCGCAAGCTGGCCAATCGCGAATTCTTCGACCGCCTGGGGCAGCGGCTCATCGGCGCGCTGGACGATGTCACGGCGGAGGGCTATGTCTTTCGCGTCGATACCCGCCTTCGACCTTATGGCGAAAGCGGACCCCTCACAACGACTTTCAACGGTCTGGAAGCCTATCTCGTCACGCAAGGCCGCACATGGGAACGTTACGCGTGGCTCAAGGCGCGGGCGCTGACCGGCACCCATCGCGATGAACTCGATGCCCTCGTGGTTCCCTTTGTGTATCGAAAGTACCTCGACTACGACGCGTATGACGGATTGCGCGACGTCCATCGCCAGATCCGCGACCAGGCGTTGCGCGAAGATCACCGCGCGAATGTCAAGCTGGGTGAAGGCGGAATACGCGAAATCGAATTCATCGTGCAGGCCCTGCAGATCGTGCGCGGCGGACGCGAGCCGGACCTTCGGGTCAAGGGCACGCTGCCGGCGCTGGCGGCGCTGGAAGCGCGCGGCTTGCTGCCATCGTCCGCGGCCGCGGCATTGCATGACGCCTATGTGTTCCTACGCCGCACGGAGCACCGCCTGCAGTATCGCGATGACCAGCAAACCCATCAGCTTCCCGCCGAGACCGACGAGCGTGCCCTGCTCGCGGAGTCCATGGACTTTGCGGGATTGCGCGAGTTCGAGGCCGCGTTGCGCCACCATCGCGCGCAGGTGAGTGAGCAATTTGCGCAGGTGTTCGGCGCTTCCGAGGCGCAGGATGCAGGCAAGCGCGACCCGTTCGCCGCACTTTGGGAAGGACCTGTCACCACGGAGGCGGCCCGCGGGAATCTTGCCCAAAGTGGCTTCACTGATCCGGAGGCATTGATCGCCACGTTGGGTCGCGTTCGCGCCAGCAGCCGTTACCTGCAGCTACCCGTGCTTTCGCGCCAGCGCTTCGATACGCTGGTGCCGCAGCTGCTCGCGGTCGCCGCCGCCAGTCCCGGCGCTGCCGGCGCGCAGGAGGTGTTCGGTCGCCTGCTGACTTTGCTGGAGGCAGTGAGCCGACGCAGCGCCTACCTTGCCCTGGTCATCGAGCATCCACCGTTGCTGCCGCGCATCGCGCAACTCATGGGTGCGTCAGCTTGGGCCGCGGATTACCTTACGCAGCACCCGATTCTTCTCGACGAACTGCTGGACGCGCGCGTGCTCCTGGCCGAGCCGGATTGGGGTGCTTGGCGCGACGAGCTCGCACGCCAGATGGCGGCCCACGCGGGCGACATCGACCGCCAGATGGACACGTTGCGCCACTTCCACGACGCCCAGACCTTTCGGCTGCTGGCGCAAGATCTGGGGGGGCGGCTCACGGTGGAGCGCCTTGCCGATCACGTTTCCGCGCTGGCCGATGTGCTGCTGGCCGCCACGCTCGACGCTTGCTGGGCCCACCTGTCCGGCCCCCCTAATTTGCCAAAGCTGCGGGCGCCCCGCTTTGCCATCATCGGCTACGGCAAGTTGGGCGGAAAGGAATTGGGTTACGCGTCCGATCTCGACATCGTGTTCCTGTACGACGTCGACTCCAACGATCCGGAAGCGGACATCCTTCCGGAACGCTACGCGCGTCTCGCACAGCGGCTCATCACCTGGATCACGAGCAACACCGCGGCCGGTCAGCTCTACGACACCGATCTGCGATTGCGGCCGGACGGCGCGGCAGGACTGCTCGTGTCGAGCCTGACGGCATTTCGCAAGTATCAGCGCGAGACCGCGTGGACCTGGGAGCACCAGGCGCTGACCCGCGCGCGCTTCGTCGCCGGCGATGCGCAATTGGGCGAGGCGTTCGAAGCCGAGCGCGAGACGATACTTCGCTTGTCGCGGGATCCGTCCAAGCTCGCCGACGATGTCGCCGACATGCGCCGCAAGATGGCCGCCGGACATCCCAATCGCACCGTGTTTTTCGATATCAAGCACGATCCCGGCGGCATGGTCGACATCGAGTTCACCGTCCAATACCTGGTGCTCGCGCTGGCCCATCGCCATCCGGCGCTGACCCGCAACGCGGGCAACATTGCCCTCCTTGGCCTGTGCGCGGAGCTCAAACTGCTGCCGCTCGAACTTGCGACGGAAGTTGCGGACGCCTACCGGGACTATCGCCGACTGCAGCACCAGGTCAGGCTCACCGGCGCGCCGCACGCACGGGTCGAGCCTGCACTACAAGCGAGCCGTCGCATCGCCGTCGCTGCACTGTGGAAGCACGTTTTCGGGGCCGCCTGGGAGCCGCCCGTCCGGCCCAAGCAGGGCCAGAACGGGGAAATCGGCTAAAATCGCGCATTATCAATGCCGATGGCTTCAGGAGAATTCCCCATGTCGATGGCCGACCGCGACGGATGGATCTGGTATGACGGAAAGATGGTGCCATGGCGCGAGGCGACCACGCACGTCCTGACGCATACGCTGCACTACGGCATGGGCGTGTTCGAAGGCGTTCGCTGCTACAAGACCGTGGACGGACCGGCGATCTTCAGGCTGCGCGACCACACGGACCGCCTGTTCCGCTCGGCGCATATCTTCGGCATGAAGATTCCATTCACGAAAGAAGTGCTGGACGAAGCGCAACTGGCCTGCGTGCGCGACAACAAGCTCGATTCCTGCTATTTGCGCCCGCTGGTGTTCTACGGCTCGCAAGCCATGGGCGTAGCCGCGAAGTCCAATCCGGTGCGCGTGTGCATAGCGGCCTGGCCGTGGGGCAGCTATCTCGGCGCCGAAGGCATGGAGAAAGGCATCCGGGTCAAGACGTCATCGTTCACGCGACATCACGTGAACATTACTATGACGGGTGCCAAGGCCGTGGCCAACTACGCGAATTCCATCCTGGCCAACCAGGAGGCAGTGCATGACGGCTACGAGGAAGCGCTGCTGCTCGATCCGCAGGGCTACGTGTCCGAAGGATCCGGCGAGAACATCTTCCTCATTCTCAACGGCGAACTGCACACGCCGGACCTGTCGTCCGGTGCGCTGAACGGCATCACGCGCAACACCATCTTCACGTTCGCCAAGGAACTGGGCATCCCGGTGCACGAGCGCCGGATCACGCGTGACGAGGTCTACTGCGCCGATGAGTCATTCTTTACCGGCACCGCGGCCGAGGTGACACCGATCCGCGAACTCGACAACCGGACCATCGGCTCGGGTACGCGCGGCCCGATCACTACCAAACTGCAGGCGATGTTCTTCGACGCGGTGAACGGCCGCATGCCCTCGAAGAAGGCTTGGCTGACGAAGGTGTGACGATGAGCGAGGGGAACCTGATGCTTCCGGTGGCGGTCAAGCCTGCCGACCTGCCCGTGTACTGCCCCAATCCGTCGATGCCGTTGTGGTCATCGCATCCCCGTGTGTTTCTCGACATCGCCGAGTCCGGCGAAGCGATGTGTCCCTATTGCGGAACCCGTTATCTGCTCGTGGGGGGGCCGCGCAAAGGCGGCCACTGAATTGGGGCAGGACGCGATTTTTCGCACGAGCCTTCGTCAGTCCCCATCCCGACTTGCGGAATCGGATTCCGCGCTGCAACGCGGTTGACGTGTGCCCATGGCCGCCGAACGCATCCTGATCATTGCGCCCTCGTGGGTTGGCGACGCCATCCTCTCCGAGCCGCTGGTCGGACTGTTGCGGGATCCCTACGAAGATCCGATCGTCGACATCTTCGCACCCTCATGGTGTGCGCCGGTCTATGCGCGCATGCGCGGCATCCGGCGCATCGTCGAATCGCCTTTTGGTCATGGCAAGTTCGACCTGGCCAGCCGGCGCAAGCTGGCGCGGGAATTCAAGACCGAAGGCTACACGCGCGCATTCGTTCTGCCCATGTCTTGGAAGTCCGCGCTGGTTCCCTATCTTGCGCGCATTCCCAGGCGCATCGGCTACCGTGGCGAGGCGCGGTATGGTCTGCTGACCGACGCGCGTCGCCTCGACAAGAAGGGTATGCCCCGATTGGTCGACCGCTTTGCCGCGCTGGCCGCCGCGCCGGGCGCTTTGGTGCCGCTCTCCCCAGCGCCCATTCTGGTTCCCAACGCGACCAATCGCGCAGGTGCGATGCGCGCGCTCAACTTGAAGACGGACCGGCCGGTCGTCATCCTGTGTCCGGGTGCTGAATTCGGCGCGGCCAAGCGCTGGCCCCCCAACCAGTTCGCCGACCTCGCGGGCCTGTTCCTGCGCGACGGGGTACAGGTTTGGATCGTTGGCTCGCCCAACGACAAGATTTCTTCCGAGGCAGTATTGATGGCGATGGGCGACAACGCCCTCAAGGTACGCGACCTCACGGGACGCACGGACTTGGGAACGACGATCGATATCCTTTCGTCGGCATCGCTCGTGGTCAGCAACGACTCCGGCCTGATGCATGCGGCCGCCGCCGTCGGCGTGCCGCTGGTCGCGCTGTTCGGCTCGTCATCGCCGATCTACACGCCACCGCTTTCGCCCGTCGCGCGCATCGCGAAAATCGACATTGCGTGCAGCCCCTGCTTCAAGCGCGAATGTCCGCTCGGGCACTTCAAGTGCATGCGGGAATTGAAGCCGGACATGGTGTACAACCTGGCGCGCGGCGCGCTGCCCGCGTACATTCCGCCGAATCAACGCGATCATTGACCACTCCATTGACCCGTCCGTTGAAAACCGGATAACAGCGATCGATCCGACCATGGCCAAGGCCCGCACCACACCGATCTACACCTCACCGCAGGATGCTGCACTCGCATTCTACCAGGCGTTCGAAGCGCGCGACCTCGACGCCATGATGGCGGCGTGGGCCGACGATGAGGACATCGTATGCGTGCACCCGGGCGGAGCGCGCATGGTGGGCTACGACGCAGTACGCGGCGCGTGGGAGCAGTTGTTCGCCGGCGACACCAAGTTGTCGTTCCGCCTGGATGGGATTGTCGTCCTGGAAACTGTGGGGCTCGCGATGCAAAGCGCCATCGAGCATGTCGCCACAGCAGATGGGGCCGCCCGCGGCACGGCTGCGGCCACCAATGTGTTCCTGCGTACGCCCTCGGGCTGGCGCATGGTGTGCCATCACGCGTCGCCGATGGCCACGATTCCCGTGCCGGCGCCCAGCGGTCCGCTGCACTGATTCACTGCTGAATCGTGCGGATAACCCACGCGTAACTACGCCGGCACACGGCCCTTTACCGCATTGGCACGCGCACTGTAGGTGATGCGACCGGAGGCATCGGCCGGCAGCCGCGCGCGCAATCCTGTCTTGAGCAGGTCGACGTCGTCGGGCGCCATCGCTGCAATTTTCGGGGCAACGGTGGGCGCCATGCAGCTGGTTGCCCAAAGGTCGTCGAAGTCAGCGAAGGTCCTGTGCACGGTGATTGCGGTTGTCTCGACGGCGGCGAGTCCTGCACTGGTCCACAGGGCGCGCATCGCATTCAACGTCGACGCCTCGACACTCGGCGGGAGCAGCGGCGTTACGCCCAGCGCGCGCATCTCGGTCGCCATCGCCTCCATGGGCCAACCTCCACCCAAAATATCCCATGCGTAGGCGGCGATCGCCCCCCCGGGGCGGACGACCCGAACCATTTCGGCAACGCCCTGGGCCGGAACGGGAACAAAAAAGATCACCAGCGCCATGACGGCAATGTCGAAGACGTCGTCGGCGTAAGGCAGCGCCATGGCATCGCCCAGACGAAAATCCGCCATGCGTGCAGCGGCTCGCGTACGCGCGAAGGCGATCTGCGCCTCAGATGGGTCAATCCCTTGTATCTCGGCGGGAGCACATCGCGCGATTACCATCTCGGTAAATGCGCCATTGCCGCATCCCACGTCGAGCCATCGCCGGCCGGAGGGTAGAGACAGCCAGTCCAGGAAAATGGCGCCCGCGAGCTGGCTCCACTTTCCCATCATTCGTTCGTAGGCGGCCCCGTCATCGTAGCGGATCTGTCCCGCCATCATCGTCTTTCGTCAATTGAAATGCGCGTGGCCTGGAAAGAGCGAATCTGGAATACCGATTTCCTAAGCCGTTCCACCTACGGTCAGTCCGTCTATCTTCAGCGTAGGTTGACCCACGCCGACGGGCACGCTCTGCCCTTCCTTGCCGCAGGTGCCCACACCGGGATCCAGTGCCAGGTCATTGCCGATCATCGACACCTTGGTAAGCGCGTCGGGTCCGTTGCCGATGATGGTAGCGCCCTTGACCGGATAGGCGAGCTTGCCGTCCTTGATCACCCAGGCTTCCACGGCGGAAAAGACGAATTTGCCGCTGGTGATGTCGACCTGCCCACCACCGAAGTTGGCCGCGTAGAGCCCGTCCTTCACCGACGCGATGATCTCCGCCGGATCGGACTCGCCGGCCATCATCATCGTGTTGGTCATCCGTGGCATCGGCATGTGCGCAAACGATTCGCGGCGGCCATTTCCCGTCGGCGCGACACCCATCAGCCCGGCGTTGAGCCGATCCTGCAGATAGCCCTTCAGGATGCCGTCCTCGATCAGCACGGTGCGCTGCGTCGCATTGCCTTCGTCATCGATGTTGAGCGAACCTCGGCGTTGCTCCAGCGTCCCATCGTCCACGACGGTGACTCCCTTTGCCGCCACCCGCTCGCCCACCCGGCCGGAAAAGGCGCTCGTGCCCTTGCGGTTAAAATCTCCCTCGAGTCCGTGGCCGATCGCCTCGTGCAGCAGAATGCCCGGCCAGCCGCTGCCCAGCACCACGGTCATGTTGCCGGCGGGCGCGGCTTGTGCCGACAGATTGAGAATGGCTTGATCGACCGCCTGTTTGACGTACTGGTCGAGAATGTCGTCATTGAAGTGCGCGTAATCGAAACGCCCGCCACCGCCGGCGGATCCCTGCTCGCGCCGGCCGTTCTCTTCAACGATGACCGAAAGCGACAGGCGAACCAGGGGTCGCACATCGGCAGCGACCAGGCCATCGCTGCGCACGATCAGGATGGTTTCATGTTCGCCTGCGAGCGAGGCGATGACTTGTGTGACGCGCCGGTCGCTGCCCCGCGCGCGACGCTCGAGGCGTTCGAGCAGCGCGACCTTGTCGGCCTCGGCGAGGCTGCCCACGGGGTCCGCGAGCGAATACAGCGTTCGCGCAGAACCGCGTTGCGCCACCGGCGCAATCATCGAGCCGCCTTGTCGTCCGATCGCGCGCACCGCCACCGCGGCTTCGTTGAGCGCGGCCAGGGAAATGTCATCGGAATAGGCGTAGGCCTGCTTGTCGCCGCTGACGGCACGTACGCCCACGCCACGATCGATGTTGAACGTGCCGGACTTGACGATGCCCTCCTCCAGACTCCAGCTCTCGAATCGCGAATGCTGGAAATAGAGATCCGCGAACGCGACGTCGTGGGCGTGGATGTCCGCGAGCACGCGCGAGAGTTGCACCTGGTCGAGGCCGGAAGTTGCGAGCAACAAGTGTTCGGCGTCGGCCAGGAGCACGGCAGAAACCGGAGGAACGGAGAGGTCGGTCAAGGCGGGGAGTCCGGAAGGTTGTGCACGCACACGAAAGGCGTACCAGGTTGCAATTCTACTCTGGGGGCGCCGGGGGCCCGGTTCAAGGCGGTCGGCGCCGAGTTGGCTTAAGGCTTCAGGTCGGCGCCGCCGCGTTCTGGCCGACGCCCTGTCCCAAATATGTGGCCGCAACCTTGGGATTGGCCGCAAGGTCGGCACTGGGACCTTCGAGCACCAATTCACCGGTCTCCAGCACGTAGCCATAGTCCGCCACTTGCAGCGCGGCACGCGCGTTCTGCTCCACCAGCAGGATTGAAACGCCGGTGGCCTTCAGCGCGGAGACGATGTTGAAAATCTCGCGCACCACCAAAGGGGCGAGACCCAGCGACGGTTCGTCCAGCATGAGCAGTTTCGGCTTGCTCATCAGCGCCCTGCCCAGCGCGAGCATCTGCCGCTCGCCGCCGGAAAGCGTGCCGGCCCACTGTGCTCGCCGCTCGTGCAGACGGGGGAAGCGTGCATAGACCTCGTCGAAAGTCCGCGCGATGTCGCGATCGCCGCGTCGCACGCGCGCGAAGGCGCCGAGTTCCAGGTTATCGGCCACCGTCATCGAGGAAAACAGGTCGCGCTTTTCCGGCACCAGCACCATCCCGCCGCCGACACGTTGCTCCACGGAGAGTGCGCCCACCGTTTTGCCCAGGAACCGGATGTCGCCTTTCGCCGGCAGCGTTCCCATGATCGCCGCCAGCAATGTCGTCTTGCCCGCCCCGTTGGGGCCGATCACGGTAACGATGTCGCCCGCATCCAGCTTGAGCGAAACGTTGTGCACGGCTTCCACCTTGCCGTAGGCCACGCACAGGTCGTTGACATCGAGCAGCGCGTCCATACCCTAGACCACTCCGCCGAGATAGGCTTCGAGCACCGCCGGATTCTTCTGGATTTCCGCTGGTTGTCCTTCCGCCAGTTTTTCACCGAAATCCATCACCACCAGGCGATCCGTGAGGCCCATCACGAAGTCCATGTCGTGCTCGACCAGCAACACCGTCATCCCATCCGCCTTGAGCGAGCGCAGCAGCATCGCCAACTCCTGCTTCTCAAGGTAGCGCAATCCCGCTGCCGGCTCGTCCAACAGCAGCAACATAGGATCGGAGGCAAGTGCCCGCGCTATCTCGACGATACGCTGCTTGCCCAGCGGCAGGCTTCCCGCTGCGGCGAAGATGTGTTCGGCCAGTCCCACGCGCGCAATGGCGCGCGCCGCCTCCGCCTTGGTCCGCGCTTCCTCGGCGCCATCCAGCGCCAGCGCCGCCCGCAGTATCCCGCTACCCCCGCGCAAATAGGCGCCTAGAGCCACATTGTCGAGTACGGTCATTTGCGGGATCAGCTTGACATGCTGAAATGTGCGACCGATGCCGCGCCGGGCAATCTCGTAGGGTGCCGCACCGCCGATCGATTCGCCACGGAACACGACGTCGCCCGACGTGAGCGAAAGGGCGCCGGAAATCAAACTGAATGTCGTACTCTTGCCCGCGCCATTGGGACCGATCAGACCCAGGATTTCTCCGGTGCGGATTTCGAACGAGAGGTCGTTGACCGCCACCAGTCCGCCGAATTGCTTGCGTGCTTTCTGCACGTCGAGCAAGGGACCGGCGCGCACCGTGTGGTCGCGCGCCGGCAACGCCTCGGCCGGGGGAACCGGTGCCGGCCTTATCCTTGGCAGGAGGCGCTCGATCCAGGGCCAAAGGCCGTCGCGCGCGAACTGGAGCAGCAACACCATGAGGATGCCGAACACGATCAGCTCGAAATTGCCGGCGCGTCCGAGCAATCCGGGCAGCAGGTCCTGCAGCAACTGCTTGAGCAGCGTGATGACCGTCGCGCCAAGGACCGCACCCCAAACGCTGCCCGCGCCACCCACCACCGCCATGAACAGGTACTCGATGCCCTGGTTGATGAAGAACGGTGTCGGGTTCACGAAGCGCTGGAGGTGCGCGTACAGCCAACCCGAAATGCACGCGAGCACGGCCGCATACACGAAGGTCACGATCTTGAGCCGCGCGGCATCGACGCCGAAGGCTTCGGCCATTTCAAGCCGGCCTTTCAACGCCCTTATCGCGCGGCCTGGGCGTGAATCGAGCAGGTTGTTGGTCGCCCATAGCGAAGCAAGTGCGATGCCCCATATCAGGTAGTAATAGCGGTGTTCGCTCTTCAACTCGAACCCGAACAGCGAAAGCGCCGGAATGCCACTCATGCCGGTATGTCCGCCCAGCATCTCCAGGTTGCCGAACACGTAGTAGATGCTGATGCCCCACGCAATGGTGCCCAGCGGGAAGTAGTGGCCCTTCATCCGCAAGGTGATGAATCCCAGGAACAGCGCGACGGCAACGGTGATGAGAATGCCGATCCCCAGCGCGAACCAGGGCGATGCGCCGTACTTTGTCGTCAGGTAGGCGGTCGTGTACGCGCCCAGGCCCACGAAGGCGGCTTGTCCGAATGACGTCTGGCCGGCGACGCCAGTCAGCAGTACGAGGCCGAGCGCGACGATGCTGTACAGCCCGATGTAGTTGCCGAGCGTTACCCAGAATTCCGGTGCGACCAGCGGAACGATGGCCAGGGCCGCAACGAAGAGCGCAAAGGCCGCGCGGGCCCAGTGCATCCTCATGCGCTCGCCCTCATTCGTCTTCCTCATGATGCGTCGTCGTGAGACTGCGCCACAACAGAACCGGAATGATGAGCGTGAAAACGATGACTTCCTTGAACGCACTCGCCCAGAACGAGGAGAACGATTCGATGAGTCCGACCAGCAGTGCCCCCGCGGCGGCGATCGGATAGCTCTGAAGGCCACCGATGATGGCGCCCACGAATCCTTTGAGTCCGATCAGGAATCCCGAGTCGTAATAGATCGTGGTGATCGGTCCGATCAGTACCCCGGAAAAGGCGCAAAGCAGCGCCGCGAGGCTGAAAGTCAGCGCACCGGCAAAATCAGGGGAGATGCCGACCAATCGAGCCCCGGCGCGGCTCACCGCTGTCGCCCGCAGCGCCTTGCCGTAGAGCGTGCGGCCGAAGAAAAGTGCGAGCGCGCCGATCAGGGCGAGGCTCGCGCTCACCACCAGCAGGCTCTGCACGCTGATGCTGACGCCACCGACCGTGAACGAAGATGAGGAGAATGCCGGCGTGCGCGAGCCCTCGGCGCCAAAGAACCACAGCCCGAGCCCGACCATGGTGAAATGCAGCGCGACCGAAACGATCAGCAACACCAGCACGCTTGCCGTGGCCAAAGGTTGATAGGCAACGCGATAGAGAAGCGGCCCCAATGCCGTCACCATGGCGAGCGTCAGCAGCACCTGCACAGGAAAGGCGAGCTGCATGGGCGCCAGCCATCCAACCAGCAGTGCAATGAGTATCGGCACGCCGGTCCACACCGCCAGGCGCCGCGGTAACAGGCGCGATTGTCCGCTGGCAACGCACTGCCATGTTTCCATGAGCCCGGCGAGCACGGCAATGCCGATCAGCAGCTTCACCGTGCCGGGCGCCTTGCCCAGTTGCAGGCTGGCCAGCGTGAGCGTTCCCCAGGCCACGAACTCGCCCGCGGGAATCCACACAACGCGGGTGACCGTGAACACCAGCACCAGCGCCATCGCAAG
>JBDTPJ010000077.1:0-17645 GCA_039932755.1 Betaproteobacteria bacterium | reverse complement strand
CGCTTTCGGTCCAGACTCTGGCAATGTCGGCCTCCACCGCCCGCCGCAACAGCATGCGAGCCTCCGTGGCTTCCGAACCGTAGCCGGCAAGGATCCGATCGACCAGGCCGATGTGCGCGGCAAGCTGGCGTACTTCGTACTCCTGCTTGTCATACGCGCTGCCCCCCGAAGTGATAAGCAGGCCAAGGACCAGTGCGGCGATCGTCGCGATCAGCGCCATCACCAGCTTGACCACGTTCCGCGAATCGCTGTCCCGGTGGTGTTCGGGTAATCTTTTGTGCAGGAACGCGCCGAAGGCCGCGGCGCCAAAAACACACGCGAATATGATCAGTGATATCAGGACTGGACTCATCGTGTGTGTTCCGGCCGACCGCTACCACAGTTCACTTTCACGTTACTTCACCATCCCCAGTCCCTTGGCGGCCTTGAGATAATCCGCCGAGCGTTCCTTCACGAACGCCGGAACCTGGTCGATGCCGATGTCCGTGACTTCAAACCCGCCCTCGGTCATGCGCCGGCGCAACTCCGGATCCTTGTTGACCACGTCCATCATGTCGGAGACCATCTTGCGCACGTCGGGTGGCGTGGATTTCGGCACACCGATCCCGCGATAAGCGCCATCGACCCAGTTCAGTCCCAGCTCCTTGAACGTCGGCACGTCGGGAAACTGCGGCAGCCGCTTTTCAGTGGCGACCGCGAGCATCCGCATCTTGCCCTTCTGCTGGATCGCCAGCGTCGAATACGACATCGCGCCCGAAACGTGATTGCCGAGAACGATCAGCGCATCCGGCGTGTAGTGGAAGAAATAGACCGGGGTAATGTCCTCGGTCTTGAACTGCGTGCCGGGTTCCAGCGGCTGCAGCACGATGTGCGGCAGGTTGACGCCCATGATCATGTACCCGTCTCCCGGCATGCCGTTTAGTTGCGACCAGGCGAGCGCCCCGCCGGCGCCGGACTTGTTGGAGACGATCAGTTCCTGGTTGTACTTCACCTTGAACACCTGCTGCTGTAAGCGCGCCGCGATGTCCGACTCGCCGCCGGGGGCGAACGGGATGATGTACTGCACCGGCTTGTCCGGATAGGCCGCCTGCGCCACCACGGCAAACGCCTGGATCGCAACACAGCAGACCAGGCGCAAAAATGACAATCGGATCATGGCTTGCTCCCCGAATGTTCGGCGCCGGGGTCCAGCTGAGGGAATCAACCGAGCAGCGGCGCCAGCCTGCTGCGGGCGCTTGCAAGATCGATGCCGTCACGTCGTGCGAAATCATCGAGTTGATCGTCGGCAATCCGGCCAACGGCGAAATACTTTGAATCCGGATGCGAAAAATAGAATCCGGAAACCGCTGCGGTCGGCAACATCGCAAAATTTTCCGTTAAAGTCATCCCGATCTCCCCCGCATGCAGGACATCGAAGAGCGCTGCCTTGACCGCGTGGTCGGGGCACGCCGGATAACCTGGGGCGGGTCGGATGCCGCGGTATTCCTCGCGGATGAGCGCTGTGTTGTCGAGCGCCTCATCCCGCGCATAGCCCCACAGTTCCCGCCGCACATTCGCATGCAGCCACTCGGCGAAGGCCTCGGCCAGCCGGTCGGCCAGCACTTTCAACATGATCGAGTTGTAGTCGTCATTCGCGGCCGCAAACTCCGCCAGCTTGCGGTCGATGTTGAGTCCCGTGGTGACGGCAAATGAGCCAAGGAAGTCCGGTACGCCTGACACTTTGGGTGCGATGAAATCGGCCAGGCAGAAATTGGCCTTGCCTGGCGGTCGCTCGTTTTGCTGCCGCAAGTTACGCCAGGTCAGCGCGACCCGCGTGCGCGTCTCGTCCGTGTAGCACTCGATGTCGTCGCCGACCGCATTGGCTGGCAGCAGCGCAATGGCCCCGTTGGCAGTCAGCCAGCGACCATTGATGATCTGCTGTAGCATCGCCTGTCCTTCCGCGAGCACATTGCGCGCGGCCTCGCCCACGATCGCGTCGTCGAGGATCGCCGGATAGGGGCCGGACAGTTCCCAGGCCTGAAAGAATGGACCCCAGTCGATGTGCTTTGCGATTTCGGCCAGGTCGACATTGCGGAACTCGCGGCGGCCTATGAAAGTCGGCGGCGGTGGCGCGTAGCTTGTCCAATCCGACGCAAAGGCGTTGGCGCGCGCAGCGTCCAGCGTGACCAGCTTCGGGCCCTTCTTGGCGGCGTGCAGGGCCCGGACCTTTTCATAGTCCGCGGCAACGTCGGCAACGTATGCGGCGCGCAGGTCCTCCGAAAGCAGGTTGCTGGCGACGCCGACAGCACGCGACGCATCCGGCACGTAGACCGTGACGCCCGCGTAGTTGGGCGCGATCTTCACGGCCGTATGCACGCGTGACGTGGTCGCGCCGCCAATCAGCAGTGGCAGCTCAAGCCCAAGGCGCTGCATCTCGTGCGCGACATGCGCCATCTCCTCGAGCGAAGGCGTGATGAGGCCCGACAGGCCAATAATGTCGGCGTTGTGCTCGCGTGCGGTGGCGAGGATCTTCTGTGCCGGCACCATCACGCCCAGGTCGATGACCGCGAAATTGTTGCACTGGAGCACGACGCCGACGATGTTCTTGCCGATGTCGTGCACGTCGCCCTTGACCGTGGCCATCACGATGGTGCCCTTGGGCTTTCCCGCGTTGCCGGAACGCGCCTTTTCCTCCTCGATGAACGGGATGAGGTGGCCCACCGCCTGTTTCATCACGCGCGCCGATTTAACGACCTGCGGCAGGAACATCTTGCCGGCGCCGAACAGGTCGCCGACCACGTTCATCCCGGCCATCAGCGGTCCTTCGATCACCTGGATCGGGCGCGGGTACTTCAACCGTGCCTCCTCGGTGTCCTCGATGATGTGCGACGTGATGCCCTTGACCAGCGCGTGTGACAAGCGATCCTCGACGCTGCCGGCGCGCCAGGCCAGGTCCTCGATAATCACCTTGCCCTGCGCCTTCACATTCTCGGCGAACGTCACGAGCCGCTCGGTCGGACTCTCACCGGTGGAGGAACGTCGATTTAGCACCACGTCCTCGACGCGCTCGCGCAACTGCGGCTCGATCTCGTCGTACACGCCGAGCTGACCCGCGTTGACGATGCCCATCGACAGCCCTGCGCGAATGGCGTGATAGAGAAAGACCGTGTGGATGGCTTCGCGCACCGCGTCGTTGCCGCGGAAGCTGAAGCTCACGTTCGAGATACCGCCCGACACCTTGGCATGCGGCAGGTGCTCCTTGATCCAGCGCGTCGCGTTGATGAAGTCGACGGCATAGTTGTTATGCTCGTCGATGCCGGTGGCAATGGCGAACACGTTGGGATCGAAGATCAGGTCCTCCGGCGGAAAGCCAACCTTGTCTACCAGCAGGTCGTAGCAGCGGCGACAGATCTGGGTCTTGCGCTCATAGGTGTCCGCCTGACCTTTCTCGTCAAAGGCCATGACCACGACAGCGGCGCCGTAGCGGCGCACCAACCGCGCCTGGCGCAGGAACTCCTCTTCCCCTTCCTTCATGGAAATCGAGTTGACGATGCCCTTGCCCTGGACACATTTGAGTCCGGCCTCGATCACGTCCCATTTGGACGAATCGATCATCACCGGCACGCGCGCAATGTCGGGCTCGGTCGCGATCAGGTTCAGGTACTTCACCATCGCGGCCTTGGAGTCGAGCATCGCCTCGTCCATGTTGACGTCGATGACCTGCGCGCCATTGGTCACCTGCTGCCGCGCGACTTCAACGGCGCCCGTGTAGTCACCCGCGAGGATCAGCTTGGCGAACGCGCGGGAGCCGGTCACATTGGCACGCTCGCCCACGTTGACGAACAGTGAATCGTCGTCGATGAGCAGGGACTCGAGGCCGGAAAGGCGCATGACGCGGGACATGGTCGTTGCGCCTTTAAGCAGTCGGTGGCAAGGTCAACAGAAGGACAAGTCGAAAATCAGGCAGCGGCTGCGGCGGGATCGTCCACAGGCACCTGCCGCGGCGGCAGCGATTGCACGGCGTCCGCAATGGCGCGGATGTGCGCCGGCGTGGTGCCGCAGCACCCGCCGACGATGTTGACGAAGCCACTTTGCGCGAAGTCCTGGATCAGCCGCGCGGTCTGCGCCGGCGTCTCGTCGTAGCCGGTGTCGGACATCGGATTGGGCAGGCCAGCGTTCGGATAACAGGAAACGAACGTGTCCGCGACGCGCGAGATCTCCTCGATGTACGGCCGCATCAGCGCAGCGCCGAGCGCGCAGTTCAGGCCCACGGCCAGCGGCCGCACGTGGCGCACTGCATTCCAGAATGCCTCGGGCGTTTGTCCCGACAGCGTGCGCCCCGAGGCGTCCGTGATGGTGCCGGAGACGATGACGGGCAACCGGCGACCGATGCGCTCGAAGTAGGACTCGATCGCAAACAATGCCGCCTTGGCATTGAGGGTGTCAAAGATGGTCTCGACCAGGATCAGGTCCGCACCACCCTCCGCCAAACCTTCAACCGCCTCCGTATACGCCGCGACCAGGGTGTCGAATGTGACGTTGCGGGCGCCAGGGTCATTCACGTCCGGGGAAATTGATGCAGTGCGATTGGTGGGGCCCAGTGCGCCCGCCACGTAGCGTGGCTTGTCGGGTGTGCGTGCCGTCCACGCATCGCAACAGTCGCGGGCAATGCGCGCCGCGGCAAAATTGATTTCCCTGGCGCGGGATTCGAGACCGTAGTCCGCTTGCGCAATGGGCGTGGCGCTGAAGGTGTTGGTTTCGATCACATCCGCACCCGCTTCAAGATAGGCGTCGTGCATCTGGCCGATCAGTGCCGGCTGGGTCAGCACCAGCAAGTCGTTGTCACCGCGCAGATCCCTCGAATGGTCGTGCAGCCCGCACGCCTGCGCGCCGCGAAAGTCGGCCTCCGACAACTTGTGCTGCTGGATGAGCGTGCCCATCGCGCCATCCATGATCAGGATGCGCTGGCGCAGGAGGCGGGTGAGTTCGGCAGTGCGGTCAGGTTGCATGGAAAATCTTGTGGTGCCCTCAGTTGCTTGCTAAAGGAAGCATTAGGCACCAGCAAAGTGTTGAATTTTAACATTTTGCGAAAGCTACGCGCGGAACGTGTCGCCATAAGTCTCGATTGCCGCTGGATATCGCGCGCCGCCTGGCGAGGTATGCTTGGCGCTCGCCAGGCTAAAGGCTCTCCCATGCGTTCGTACGGCCCCCTCTGCACGTTGTTCTACGACGCGGATAAACCTGTCGTGGCGGGCGCCGAAGTGGACTGGTATGCGCAGCGCCTTCCCGGGGATGCCGGACCACAGCTGGAATTGATGTGCGGCTCGGGGCGACTGTTGGTGCCCTTGGTCGCGGACGGCTGCAAGTTGCATGGCGTGGACGCCTCCGCCGCAATGCTGGCGAGTTGCGAGGCGCGCCTGGCCGCGGGCAATCTTTCGACCCCGCTCTTCCGACAGGACCTCACCCAGCTCAATCTGCCTTTTCGCTATTCCGCAGCGTTCATCGCGGCGGGGTCGTTCCAGTTGATCACGGATCCCGGCGCCGCCTTGCTGGCGTTGCAGCGAATCCGGGCGCACCTCATTACTCCGGGACTACTCCATATGGACATGTTCGTGCCCGCGGAATCCGCGCAGCGCCTGGGAGCTCCCTTAGTCGAATTGCGGACGGTGCGCCTTGCCGACGGCACGCAAATCGCGCTGCGCACGGAGTCGACGATGTGGGCGGATGCGCGCATGTGCCGCTACGAGAATCGCTACGCGCACCGGCGGGGCGCCACGCTGCTTGCCGAGGAACACGAGTCGCTCACGCTTACGTGGTATCCGCCGGAGGACATCGCGGCCCTGATTTCCGAGGCGGGCTTTGCCGACGTGGCCATCGGTGTCGCCCCACGCGACGGTGGTGAAGACCAGACTTTCAGCGTTTCCGCCCACGCCTAGAGCGTGAGCGACATATAGACCGTTCCGGTGATCGGGCTATCATAGTATGGCGCGCATTCGCGGAAGCCGAACTTGCCGTACAGCAATTGCGCTTCACGCATTTGCTCCAGCGTGTCGAGCTTGAGCTCGCGGTATCCGATCGCTCGCGCACCAGTGACCACCGATTCCATCAGCCGCCGGCCCAACCCCGTTCCGCGCGCCTCCGGACGCACGTAGAGGCGCTTGATCTCGGCCAGCGTGGCATGCTCATTTAGTCTGGTCCCCACGAGCGGCCGCAATGCGACGCATCCGATTGCAGCGTCCGCGGGACCGGCTAGCAACAGCATGCCGCGCGGCGCGGCGTAGGCGCCTGGCAACGTCGCCAGCTCCTCCGCGAATCCCTGGTACCGCAGGTCGATCGACAACGTCGCGGCGTATTCCACGAACAAGGTGCGCACCTGCGCAACATCACTTGCCGACGCCGCGGCGCGAATTGCAATTGGCGGCGAGACTGTCGGTGGCGGCATCAGCTCGAAGCGATGCAGGTTCCCACTTTGATGTCGGTGCCGGCGTACTGCGTTTGCAGCTCCTTCAGGCGGGCGACGACGGGCTGCTGTGGGTCGCGAACGACAAGCAGGGTCTGCAACAGCGGCGTTTGCGATGGTGCCGCCTGTCGCGGCTGCACCCGGATCAGCTTGACCCCGAGCTTGCCTAATTCATTCGCGTAGGCCGATGCCGCCTGTTCGGTGCGGAATCCGCCGAATGAAATGGCAAACTGGCCGCGGCCGAGGTCGAACACGGTCACATCCTTGACGCCCAGTCGTCGCAATTCGCCGGCGCGGGTATCCGCGGAGTTCCGGCTGGGGAAGGGCGCAACGTTCACCATGAAGGCGTTGTCGAGTTCGACGCGCCGTTGCGTCAGCAGCCTGCCGAGGGCGAGCGGTTCGAGGTCCAGCATGACCTTGGCGCGTTCGACATCCGAGAGCGGGCCGAACTCCACGCACACGTCGGCCAGCGCGGCGACCTTGGACGGGCCGAGCACGGCGACCTCCTGCGGCGTCAGCAACTTGATTTTTTCCGGCTGTACCTGTTGTTGCAGGCGCACGCCCTCGCCGCCCCCGCTATCGAGCAATGTGTATCCAAGCAACGTGATATTGGCGACCAGCAACAGGAGGACGACGATGCGCATGGTCGGATTATCCATGACCTTCCGCGACCCCGTAAGGTACGGATGCAACAATCCTGCACCAACGCTGCGGTGGGACTAATGCAGGGAAATCAGGCGCGACGCAGCGAGATTTCGCCGGAGAGGAAGCGTGCGCGGCGGGGACCGTCGGCCAGCACCAGTGCGCCAGTGCTGTCCACGCCCGCGACCGTTCCCTTTACGCTGGCGCCATCCGGCAATAGCAACCTGACCGGCTTGCCCTGGTAGGCGTGGCGGCGCTGCCATTCAGCGGCAAAAGGCGGGAAGCCCGTCTCCGCATAGGCGGTGAACGCCGAGGCAAGTTCCGCAACGACCCGCGCGAGCAGGCGATTGCGATCGATGGGCATGGCGCCGCGTCCAGCCACCGCCGTCAGGTCGCTGACCGGCTGATCGATGTCGCGCTTCGCGGTCGCAGGCATGCGCACATTGAGACCGACGCCGACGACGACCGTCGACGGTCCGAGCGCGTCGCCGTTCAACTCGACCAAAATGCCGCCGATCTTTAGGTGGCGATGGATGAGATCGTTGGGCCACTTCAACTCGACGCCGGGAAGGCCCTCCGCCTCCAGCGCGCGAATGACGGCGACGCCCACCGCCAGCGACAATCCCGCAAGGTAGCCGGCACCCTGCTCGAATCGCCAGCCCAGCGAAAACGTAAGGCTGCCGCCCGCCACCGCGGTCCACTTGCGGCCCCTTCGGCCCCGGCCGGCCGTCTGCCACTCTGCCGCCAATACCGACGCGTGGATGTCCTTGCGTTGCATGCGACGCAGAAGTTCGGTCGACGTCGAGCCGATTTCGTCGACGATCTCGATGGCCAGCAACGGTATGGAAGGGTTCCTGCGGACGTTTTCGCTCAGCGCCGATCGAATGAGGTCCGCCGCCAGGAAATCCGGTGCCGCCAGCAGCCGATAGCCCCTCCCGCGAATGCGCTCCAGGGCCAATCCGGCGGTCTCGGCTTCCTTGAGCAACTGCGAAACGCGCGCGCGAGTCAGCCCCACGGTCGCGGCAAGATCTTCACCGGAATGGAAAGCGCCGTCAGCAAGTTGGCGCAGGAGCTGAAATCCGAGAGAGGTGAGCACTTACAAACACCCTTCATGTTGCACCGCCCAATGTAACACGGGCGAGGGCCCAATGCACCCTTTCCGGGCCCGACCTCAAGGATGTAGGGATGGACTGAGCCGATTGCAAGGCCGGCCCTCTCCGCAGGACCGATGCTGCGCCGCAAGGCGCCGGAGCAACTACCAGGCACCTACATCGGACCGCCGGAAAATGCGGGGCTCGCGAGGCTACTCTTTCAGGACTCCGCGCCGGATCTGATCCTGCTCGATGGACTCGAACAGCGCCTGGAAGTTGCCTTCGCCGAAGCCTTCGTTGCCTTTGCGCTGGATGACCTCGAAGAAGATCGGGCCGATGACCGTCGCTGTGAAGATCTGCAACAGCATTTCGTCCTTCACCGGCGCGCCGTCCAGGAGGATGTGGTTCTTGCGCAATCGCTCGCCGTCCTCGCGATGGCCGGGAAGGCGCGCGTCCAGCATGTCGTAATACGTTCCCGGCGTGTCCTGGAACACCACGGCGAGTTCGCGCAACCGCTCGACCGTGGCGAAGATGTCGTCGGTGCCGAGCGCCACATGCTGGATTCCCTCGCCGTGATACGCGACGAGATATTCCTGGATCTGGCTCTTGTCGTCGGTGCTTTCGTTGATCGGAATGCGGATCTTGCCGCAGGGGCTGGTCATCGCCTTCGACTTCAATCCCGTCAACTTGCCCTCGATGTCGAAGTAGCGAATTTCCCGGAAATTGAAAATGCGCGAATAGAAATCGGCCCATTCGCCCATGCGGCCGCGGTGCACGTTGTGCGTCAGGTGATCGATGTAGGTAAGACCCGCACCCGCAGGATGCTGGTCCACGCCGGGTAACGGAAGGAAGTCGATGTCATAGATCGACACGTTGCTACCCGCGTTCGCGGAAGAGCCCGGGTACCGGTCGACCAGGTATATCAGTGAGTCGCCGATACCCTTGACGGCAGGAATGTTGAGTTCCATTGGTCCGGGATGGTTCTGTACACCCCATGCGCCCTGCGCGACGGCCGATTTGCAGGCCGCGGCGGCATCCCCGACGCGGAATGCGATGGCGCAAATCGACGGACCGTGTACGCGCGCGAACGACTGCGCAAAGGAATCGGGCTCGGCGTTGACGATGAAATTGATATCGCCTTGCCGATACAGCAGGACATTCTTGGATCGGTGGCGCGCAATGGCTACGAATCCCATCTGCTCGAACAGGCGCCCCAGCGCAGCAGGATCGGGCGCCGCGTATTCGATGAACTCGAAGCCGTCGGTCAAGAGCGGGTTTTCCCAGAGCGAGGGGGCCGTGGCAGCCATGGTCAGCTTCCGAAACGTGAAAGGGTATCCAGTTTAGCAATCTGCGAGGTCGGAACCCTTGCACCGGCGCACTTCCTATCAGCGACGCCATGGAAGCAGCGAAGGGCAAGGCGCAGGTGAAAAAGACGGCGCTAAGGAAGCGCGCGTCCAAGACCAAGGTTGCGGTCAAAAGACGCGTCACCAAGGCCAACGCCTCCACCCGGAAGGCCGGCACCGCGGTGAAAAAGGCCGTCAGGAAGCCCAAGAAGAAATAAACATGGAAGTACTCCACTGAGCGCAACGCAGTACCCGACGGCATACCCACATGAGCGGGTGGGACGAGTCCCACAAGAAAATCGCGCGATGGCCGACGTCGCGGCGTGGTGCGTAGGTCTACATTGGAATCGTGTGCAACCTCCAATGGAGTAGAACATGACCACCCACTCTGACCTGCTCGTTCTCTCTGTCGTGCGCATGCGTTCGGGTGTGATGATCGGCACCGCCGTCGCCGGCCTGGGACTCTCATCGCCCGTATTTGCCGCGAACCTGGGCCTCTCGCTTCCGCCTCAGGATTTCATGCTGCTTGGTATCGTTGCGCTACTGACCATTGCCTTGGGCGTGCGCTTGATGCGTCGAAACGACGCCCACGATGACACCGGCAGCCACAACATGGTGGATGCTCCCGACCTGCGCTGGTGGCGGAATTCGCACGCGTGATGACTAGCTCGCTACGGACTCGCATCATCGTCACCGCGCTCGCGATGTTCGCGGGCGCGGGCCTACTGGGGCTGGTGTTCACGTTGTTTGCCCCATTCGCCCCTTTGCGTGCCTTGGGCATGCTTTCAGTGGCGGGGGCCGCTACCGGCGTCGGATTGCAAATGCTGCTGCTAAGGAGCACTGATCCTGCCGCGCTGACCGGGCTCACCGCCTGGTGGCGCGATTGGTCGGCCCGCATTTCCGGTGGGGTTGTGTCAAGTCGCCGAAGCGTCTACTACCGCGCGCAGTAAAGCCACGACGTAAACAAGCCCGCGTTCGAGCCGGTCCAAGCCCGCTCGGCTTTACGGGCTCTTCTTTTTGTCCAATACCGTGTTCGAATGGTCATTGACTTGACCCGCCATCGGCATGGCCGTCGACTCTTCCTGTTTGGTCATCGCCTTTTGCGGATTTGCGTTGGGGTCAACGGGCGGCTTTCCGGGCATGGCGCGGGCTTTGTCCGCTGCGTCCTTCACTGCCGCGGCAGTGGCAGGGTCTGGCAGTGCAGGGTCGCGTGCCGGCGCCGGCGTAGCCGTCGGGGCAGGGATCGTTGCCTGCGCGGGCACGGCGTTTGACTGGCCCGACTGCGCGTTCTTGTTTTCACATCCCGCCAGCGTCAGTCCCAGCGCAACACTCGATATTGCCGACCACAGAATTTTTTTCATCACTTGCTCCTACAGGCGTTTTCCAAGGGTACGCATTCGCCGACCAAGTCCCGGGCAGGAGCACGCATAAACGCGTAAATTGTGATGCAAACGTTTTCCCTGGTCTGTGCGAAACCGCACAAAGTTGAATCAGTCGCGTCGGCGTGGGCAGTCGGAAAAGAAGCGAAGCATGTGTTCGGACGCATCGGGGCCGGCCGCGTCGGTATAAGAACCTGCCGGGTCGCCTCCCGACCATGCGTGGGCCGCGCCGTGGACTATCCATTGCTCCGCGACCACTCCCCGGTCCGCATGCCGGAAAACTGTTCGCGTGTAGGTGCGCCCGCCGGGTGTTGATCCTCGTTCAACGGTACCCATGGGTCCGTCGTCACGGAACGCGTCGATGCGCTGGGCGACTAGCGCATCGCCGTTACCCGGGTGCACTGTCGTATCACGATCTCCGTGGAACACGATCGCGGGGACGGTACGGTTGCGCGTGCGCGCAATGTGCACCGCGGGAGCGCCCGGAGCCTGCCTCATGGCGGCATAGGCGGACGGCAGATCGCGGGCCGCGCCACGCGCCAATCCGGAGTGGACGCCGACGGCCGCGTAGAGATCAGGATACGTATCGGCCAAAATGGCGGCCATGGCGCCACCCGCGGAGAGACCCGCAACAACGACACGTTCCGGGTCGAGCCCAAGGGTATTGACGACGTCGCGAGTCAACGCCGCGAGCAATGCAGGTTCGCCATGGTCGCGCTGCTGATCCTGGTCACGAAACCAATTCCAGCACTTGCCGGCGTTCTTTCCTTGACCCTGCGCAGGATAGGCGACGATATAGCCTTTTTCTTGCGCGCGCGCATTCATCCGCGTGCCGCGCGCAAAGTCATCGGGGGACTGGGTACAGCCATGCAGCATGACCAGCAGCGGGGCCTCCGCCACGATGATATCCACGGGAATGAAAAGCTTGTACGCCAGGGTGCCCGCAGCGCAGGTGAAGTGATGATCGCTGAATTCGGCGATGGATCGCCGGCCTGGATCAGCGACAGATGGCTTCCGAACGTGCGCGTCGTCCGGGTGATCGTCGTCACTTCCGGCTACAACCCGAAATTCGCCCTTGATACTGCCCACCTTCGCGTCCGAGGCTGCGAATTCACGATCGCCAATCAGCGAAGTGGCGGCGGACAACCCGCTTTGGAGTGCCCGCGTGGCAGCCATGAGGTCGCCCGCCTGCATCAGCCGCATGGATTCCTGGATAGTTCGGTTCATCTGGATTGTCATGGACATCCCGGTTATGTGTGGATTCGATCGGCGAGCGCGGCCTTCACCGCCGGACTAGCCTGCAATGCGCCCAGGACTACGATCGATTCGATGGTCGCGCTGGCCAATGAGGGCGACACGTCGGCGGCGATGCGCACCAGACCCAAGACCCGGATTCGCAATTTTTCGCCTGACTTGCGAACAACTTCGAGATCGCGTCGAGTGAAATCCTGAAGGCCAAGAACCAACGTTCGCCGGCGCGAGGATTCGCGAACCACATCGGCATGCGTCTCGAGCTGGTTTCTGATCGCCGTGCGGATCAAATCCGTGCGATTGGAGTAGAAGCCCTCCAGGACCAGCAAATCAATGTGACCCAAGTCCACCGGGCCAAGGTTGATCGTGATTTTCTCGGTGTCGGTGAGCTTCATGAACCATCCTATCACCATCCATATAGATGGTCAAGAGATGGCCAGCGGATGGTCTGGGTGGCAAAGCCATTTGTGGAACGTCAGCAAACCTGCGCCAAGGCCGTTTCGTCCAGAAGATGTCGTGTTCGGTTTCGCACAGACATGGCGTACCAACCCGTTGACACTTGGATCATTCACCGAGAAGCACGAATACACCGAGGAGCCGGGATTGAAGCTACGTCAGAACGTGAAGAGCAAGGCAGCAAAGGGCAAAGCCGGCGCAACGTCCGGGACCGCGACCGGAGGCGAGTTGCACCAGATTGCAGGCGGAGCCCACCCACTACTCACGACCAACCAGGGTGCGGTGGTATCGGACAATCAAAATTCACTCAAGGCTAACGTTCGGGGTCCGGCGCTGCTGGAAGATTTCGTCCTGCGCGAAAAGATCACTCATTTCGACCACGAACGAATCCCCGAGCGAATCGTGCACGCGCGCGGCACAGGCGCGCATGGACACTTCGAGCTGACGCACTCTCTGTCGAAGTACACCACGGCCAGGATCCTGACCAAAGTCGGAGAGAAGACGCCGCTCTTCACCCGGATATCAACCGTCGCAGGTGGCTCTGGCTCCGTCGACACACCCCGCGACGTTCGCGGTTTCGCGGTCAAGTTCTATACCAAGGAGGGAAATTGGGATCTTGTCGGCAACAACATCCCCGTGTTCTTCATTCAGGACGCGATGAAGTTTCCCGACTTGGTCCACGCGGTAAAAATGGAGCCTGACCGCGGGTTTCCCCAAGCGTCCACCGCGCACGACACTTTCTGGGACTTCATCAGTCTCACGCCCGAGTCCATGCACATGGTGATGTGGATCATGTCCGACCGCACGCTCCCGCGTTCGCTGCGCATGATCGAAGGCTTTGGCGTCCACAGTTTCCGCCTGGTCAACAAGGCCGGCAGATCGACGTTCGTCAAATTTCATTGGCGACCCGCGCTGGGACTACAGTCCACGACCTGGGATGAAACCGTAAAGATTGCCGGCGCCGACCCGGACTTTCATCGCCGAGACATGTTCGAGGCAATAGCGTCCGGCAATTTCCCCGAGTGGGAACTTGCTGTCCAATTGTTCACGCAGGAGGAGGCGGAAGAATTTCCGTTTGACCATCTTGACGCCACCAAACTCATCCCGGAAGAACTCGTGCCGCTGCGGGTCATCGGGCGGATGGTGCTGGATCGCTGGCCAAACAATTTCTTCGCCGAGACAGAACAGGTTGCCTTCTGCCCTTCGCACATCATTCCAGGGATCGATTTCTCCAACGATCCGCTGCTGCAGGGACGACTGTTCTCATATCTTGACACTCAGCTATCGCGTCTGGGCTCGCCCAACTTTCACCAGATACCGGTGAATGCGCCGCAATGTCCCTTCGCCAACCAGCAGCGCGACGCCCACATGCAGATGTCGCAACCGAAGGGTCGGGTTTCGTATGAACCCAATACATTGTCCGACGACTCCGCGCGTGAGTCGCCTGCCCTGGGATTCCATAGCGCTTCCGTCCCGGAGAACGGCGAAAAGGGCCGCATTCGGCCCGAGAGTTTCGCCGATCATTACAGCCAAGCTCGCCAGTTTTATCGTAGCCAGTCCGGGACTGAGCAGGCGCACATCTGCGCGGCCTTGGTGTTCGAGCTGTCGAAGGTTGAGCATCCGCATGTGCGCGAGGCGATGGTCGGGCATTTGCGCCATATCGACGACTTGCTGGCCAAACGCGTCGCGGCCGGGCTGGGGATGGCCAAGCTGCCCGCCCTGCCCGTTACCGCCGCGCCGGTACTCGACCACAAGATTTCACCGGCGTTGCAACTGATCGGGAAGATGAAGGACACGCTCACAGGGCGTGCAGTGGCAATTCTGATCGACGACGGCTCCGACGCGACCATGATTGCGAATTTGCAGAAAGCCGTCAAAGCCGCCGGCGCCAGCGTCAAGGTCGTTGCGCCAAGGATCGGCGGCATCAAGCTCTCGGATGGCGCGTTGCTGGACGCGGACGGTCAACTCGCCGGAACGCCCTCGGTCATGTTCGATGCCATAGCCGTGGTGCTATCGAAAGCCGGTGCCAAGGCGCTTGCGCAGGACGACGCGGCAAAGGCGTTTGTCCGTGACGCGCTTGCGCACTTGAAGGCCATTGCCGTTGATTCGGGAGGACGAATGCTGCTGGAGACATCCTCGGTCGAGCCCGACGCCGGGGTCGTCAATGCAAGCGACTCGAAGCGATTCCTCGCCTTGGCCAAGACACGCCAATGGGGCCGCGAGGCTTCTACGCGGCCCCAGCCGAAATAAGCGCCAGGCTCAGTAGGTCTTTGACTTATCCGCCGCTTTTTCCACGGCCGCACCGGTGGCTTTGACGTCCTTGCCCGCGCCTTCGACGGTATTGCATCCGGCAACGACGACCAGCAGGGCGGCAAACAAAATTGCGATGACTGGTTTCATTATTTCTCCTTGACGGGTGTGTATAGCGGTTTCAAATTGCAACGTCCGAACTTGGATGCGCCAAACCTCGCAACCGCTCAACGAGTTCGCGGGTCTTGGAGTCGTGGTTTCCGAGGCAGTGCAGCAAGTCGTGGTAGCCGTCGATCACCAGGGATTCCGCAGCGAATGTGTCCTCGGCCACGTTCTCGTCGGCACCCCAGCATGCCAGCGCCAGCTTGCCTTTGGCCTCGAAGATCCTTCGCTGGAAATCGAGTTCGCCCCCCAACTCGATGATCCGGGTGGCGATCAGGTCGGCGTGCAATTGGCTCTCGCCGAAACTCTCGGACGAATCTCCGACGGCGGTAGCTCCGGACAGTTTGCGGGCAAGAAACTTTCCGCGGCTCACCTGAAGGGAACGACAGATTTCATTGGCAAGGCAGTTGTTGAGGAGCCGGACCACCTCGCCGACATCTGGAGCCATCGTTGCCAACTGGACAATCGCTCGATTGAAATTCGCACGCGCCATTTCGCCGATCCCCGATTCGCAGGTTGTCATTGAAAGTTACGGCTATTTCTGGGAAACGTCTGTACGTTAGTGCACATTGCGCGACCACCGGGAACTTCCGGTGTGAGATCGCACTACGCTGCGCAGAACGCCTGATCGGGGCCCGGCAAATCGTGTCCCGTTGCCGGACCCCATTTTTTCCCGGATTCGTGGCGCTTTCGTCAGCGGAACGCCGACGACGTTTCGCGGCAAGTCTCCGGTATACGCGAATCGCCGGCACGTGGAAACTCAAACTTCCACTCCCGCGCCAACCAACAGAAGAGGCTAGCATGGCGGCTCCATCCAAATCCAAAGCAGTTTCGAAGCACGACGCAATTGCACTGCTCATTGCCGACCACAAGTCGGTCAAGGCGCTGTTCGAGCAATACAAAAAGCTTGACGGCGACGACGGTGCCGACGAGAAGAAATCCACAATCGCGGAGAGCATCTGCGACCAGCTGACGGTTCACGCGCAGATCGAGGAAGACCTGTTCTACCCGGCGGCGCGCGCGGCGATCGACGATAACTCGCTCCTCGATGAGGCCGAGGTTGAGCATGCCACTGCCAAGGACCTGATCGAGCAATTGCGGGGAATGACGCCTTCGGACCCGCTCTTCGACGCGAAGGTGAAGGTGTTGGGCGAGTACATCGATCACCACGTCAACGAAGAACAGGACGAATTGTTCCCCAAGGTCTCACAATCGGATCTCGACACTGCGGCCCTTGGTGCGGAGCTCCTGGAACGAAAGAATCAGCTGATGTCGGAAATGGGCATCTCCGCGGAACCCGTCAGCGAGGACATACCGCCTCCGCAAACGCGCAAGGGAAAAGCCGGGACTTTGCGGGTGCGTAAGTAACGCCCCTTCCGGCCACCCAATCAGTGCGCCACGGTGGCCGGCAGCAGCCGGTCGTATTCCTTTTTGACGACGGCGTAGCACTCGCAAGATCGGCGCTCGAGACCCAAGCGGTCGAGTACCGTGATAATGCCGCGCTTGTAGCGGATAAGGCCATCTTTGCTCAAATTGCCTGCCGCGTCGGTCACGCCGTCGCGCCGTACGCCCAGCATATTGGAGATCAGGTCCTGTGTCATGACCAGTTCGTTGCCTTGAAGTCGATCGAGGCTCAGCAGCAGCCAGCGGCACAGCTGCTGATCGAGCGTGTGATGACGGTTGCATACTGCGGTTTGCGACATTTTCGTAATCAGCGCTTGCGTATATCGCAGCAACAGATGCAGCACCGGTCCCGCCAGATTGAACTCCTCCATCATCAGGTCGGCTTTGAGTCGGTCGCCCTTGCCGGCACTTTGCACCACGGCGCGGCTGGGTGTGCTCAACCCCCCCATGAACAGCGACGCTCCCACCAGGCCTTCATTGCCGACGATCGCGATTTCTGCGGAACCACCGTCTTCGAGCACGTAGAGCAGAGAAACGATGCCCGTGGTCGGAAAGTACACATGGGACATCTTGCCGCCGGACTCGTACAGCACGTGGCCGAGCGGCAGATCGACCTCCAGCAGGAAGGGCTGCCACCTGCTCCATTGGGATTCGGGAAGCGCCGCGAGGAGCTCGTTGGTCAGGGGGCCCGGGGTAGCGGGCATCGCTGTCCTTTCGGCAATATGTGCGCTATCGCACGGACGCCAAAACTCTACGCGGACTATAGCTGCTATGCAACACCTTGGAACCGGGAAACGTCGTGAACTGCGTTTGTCCAACCTCCTTTGCGCCCTAGCCTGCTGCGTCGCCGCAAGATGCATCGCACACTATCGGCGGGCCCACGCGTTCTTGCCATCACGTGGCAGCACGCCGTCGCCGTCCTCGGTTTCGTCTGGGATGCGCTGCGGTCATTCCGTGGCAACCAGGGACTGCTGCTTGCAGGCGCGGTCGCGTATTACACATTGCTCTCGCTCGTGCCGTTGCTGGTCGTGACCGTCATTGCGCTGGCGCAGTTCGTCGATGAACACAGCCTCATGCAGTCGCTGCTCGAATATCTCGACTTCCTGGTGCCGGGCCAGGCGGGAATCATCGTCGACCAATTGCGGCTGGTCCTGCTGCATCGCGAAGTCATCGGCGGCTTCCTGCTGCTGACGTTGCTCTTCTTCAGCGCGCTTGCCTTCGGGGTTCT
>JBDTPJ010000076.1:0-17764 GCA_039932755.1 Betaproteobacteria bacterium | reverse complement strand
TCGAGCAGGAACGGCCCGACATCATCGTGCCGGAAATCGAAGCCATTGCGACCGATATCCTGGTCGAGATCGCCGATACCGGCATCGCGACCGTCATTCCGACTGCGCGTGCCGCGCATCTGACCATGAACCGCGAAGGCATTCGCCGACTGACAGCCGAGACACTGGGCCTGCCGACGTCGCCGTACAGGTTTGCCGAGAGCCTGGCGGAAGTCGAAGCCGCGATTGCTGGCGGCATCGGTTATCCGTGCGTGATCAAGCCCGTGATGTCCTCGTCGGGCAAGGGCCAGTCCCTGGTGCGCACCAAGGCAGAAGTCGCCCCGGCCTGGCAGTATGCCGAAAGCGCCGGTCGCGTGCGCGCTTCGCGCGTCATCGTCGAAGGTTTCATCGATTTCGACTACGAGATCACGCAGCTCACTGTGCGGGCACTGGGTGCCGCTGGCGACGTCGAGACTCATTTCTGCGATCCCCTCGGCCATGTGCAGGTCAACGGCGACTACGTGGAATCCTGGCAACCACAGGCGATGTCACCCACAGCACTCGCGAAGACACGCGACATCGCCGCCAGGGTGACGACGGAACTGGGAGGTCGCGGCATTTTCGGCGTCGAGTTGTTCGTCAAAGGGGACATGGTCTGGTTCTCGGAAGTCAGCCCGCGTCCGCACGACACCGGCATGGTCACCCTGTGCACGCAGAACCAGAACGAATTCGACCTGCATGCGCGCGCAATCCTCGGGCTGCCCGTGGACACGCGGCTGGTTTCGCCGGGCGCCTCCGCCGTCATCTATGGCGGTGTCGACGCGCGTGCCATCAAGTTCGAAGGCGTCGCTGACGCTTTGCGCGTCCCCGATTCCGACTTGCGCCTTTTCGGCAAACCGGAGGCCTACAAGAAGCGCAGGATGGGCGTGGCGCTGGCCCGGGGTCGGGACGTCGAGGAAGCGCGCGCCCGGGCGAAAGAATGCGCCAGCCGCGTTTTGCCACGTTCGTAGCGCGTGAAGGCGTCAATCGCGATGACCCCATACGACTTCGTCGTGCAGGCTCCGCAGCTTTCACCAGCGTCGCTTGCCGCGCTGGCACGGCTCGCGCGTGCGGATGCCATCATCCCCTTCGGCTCCGGTACCCCCCCGGCCTTTCGCTTCCCCGGACTCGAACCGGACACGACGCTACTTTCGACCGCAATTGCGATGGGCTGCGATGCGGCCTTCGTTCCCCGCGATCGTCGCCTCGCCGATGTGCGCCTGGTTGCGATGGACATGGACTCGACGCTGATCACCATCGAGTGCATCGACGAAATTGCCGACATGCAGGGTATCAAGCCGGAAGTCGCCGCGATCACGGCGAGCGCCATGCGGGGCGAAATTGAATTTGCGGAGAGCCTGCGCCGCCGCGTGGCACTCCTTGCGGGCCTTCCGGTGGCGGCACTCGCACAGGTCTACGATGAACGCCTTCGCTTGTCATCCGGTGCCGAGAGGATGCTCGCTGGGTTTATGGCCGTGGGCGCCAAGACCGCTCTGCTCTCGGGAGGCTTCACGTTCTTTACCGATCGCCTCATGGCGCGACTGAAACTGGATCACGCAGCCTCCAACACCCTCGAAGTTGTCGGTGGAAAATTGACCGGCCACATCGAGGGAGTGCTGGTCGATCCCGAGGCAAAGGCCGCCGAATTACGTCGCCTCAAGGCCCGGCTTTGTGGAGATTCGGGACTTGCCATCGTGTTGGGCGACGGCGCCAACGACCTGCCGATGTTCGCGGCCGCCGATATCTCGATTGCCTATCGCGCCAAGCCGGTCGTGCGCGCCAAGGCCACGCATGCCCTCGACCATTGCGGCCTGGACGGCGCGCTGAACCTTTTCACTTAGACGGCACTCGCGTTCGTTGTCGCCCAGCTCTCTCCGTTCGCGTAGCGGTTCCAGGGCGAACGGGCGACGACCGAATTCGCACGCCAGGCGCGGGTCGCCTCGATATTCGACGCATCGTGCGAATCCAGCTGCTGGAAGGATTCGAAGCGCCAGCCCGCGGCCTACTTCGGATGCTTAGGAGGGGCGGTGGCATCACAGATAGAGAAAGCCCTGCGCGCTTTCCTTCGAGTCGAGGCGATAGACATTTTCTATAGAAATCGCGGGGTCGTGCGATTTGATTTCGCTTAGTCCGGGAATGAAGAGCTGATGGAGGCGGCGCGCCGCGATGTCGTTCTGATGCGGCATGTTTACGATCTTGTGCCCTGCCCCCGGCGGGATGACGACCGAATTGCTGACCCCTCGCCAAGCCAGCAGGCTGCGCGTAACACGAGCCCGAACCAGGATGGTCGCGTCGCTCCATTCCGGCGGTACAAGACACAGGAGCCGCATCGCCAGGCCGACGGAAATGCCGTGCGTCGCGCCAAATCTGAGCAGCGTCGCGAACTCGCGGTGTTCGATCCACCAGCTACCCTTGGCAATCGCCTGAGGATCTGCGGCGCCCCCGCCAAACCGGAAGAGCTTCGAATTCGGCTCGAGCTCATAACGCTCTGGATTGATCATTCCACCGGATCGGGGATATGCCAGAACGTTTCCATGCAAATCGACGATTGCTTTACCTGCAGATACATCGGTGCCCAGCGCCAACAGCCTACTCTTGCGTTCATCAAAGGCTGCACCATTGGCATAGATTGTCATGAGCCGAGACTCCTAAGGCCGCCTGGCGACAGTTGTGATTCGCGGAATGTTAGTCCGTCATCCGAGCACCCCGCAACCATGCGATTGCTTCCGCAAGCGCGCCGCCATCGCCTCGGTGTGGAAGGCGATGATCCGCACCTTGGCGCCACAGTGCGGGCAGCGGAGCATCAGCGGCGCGTAGATGCAGACGGGCAGCGGCTTCCCCACCGTGATTGGATCGCTACGCCACTGCGGAAAATCCCACGACTGCTTACGCGGAAATTGAGTTCCCCTGCTGAGCGACCGGTTGAATCCGCCGCCCATGGCCGACACTTGCCGGACACCGCCATCGATCCCGAGGCGACGAGCCGGAATCAGGATTTGCCGAACGCGAGACTGAATGCTTGTTCTTCGGACATTGACGCGCCGGCGCGACTTTGGCGGGCGAATTCCTCCGCCCCAAGGCCCGCTACCAGAATGTTGTCGGATTGCATGCGACGTCGCACCTGACCCGGGCGAGGAACCTCGCCGGAGCGGGTATGGACTGCATCGACAAGGCCAGTGATCCGGGCGGCGTCGGCGTGGCGCCCTGCCAAAGCAACGTTGAGGACGATCGACTCGAGTACCCGGAAGTCGTCGCCTTCGTGTTGCAGCAGTGATTTCGCGATGCGCCCTTCAGCCATGCCCTCGTCGAGGCGCCCGAGCAGCGTTAGCGCCTTCATCGCGCAATAGTGTAGATGTCCCGCGCCGGCGTCCGCGCCAAGCACGCCAAGCCTGGCAATGGCGACCCGCGCATGTTCCAATGCCAAATCTAGGCGACCAAGTTCGATTTCCGCTCCGGCAACATTCGACATCGCATATTGTTCGCCAGCTGCGTCGCCTTCTTCGCGGCAAATCTCCGATTGTCGCAACGCGCAGGCCAATGCCTCGCCGGGGCGATCCTGGACGGAATGAAGTCGGCATTGTGCCCATTGGAATCGCAACCGCTGGCGCGGAGGCCATTCTGGTCGCTCGATCTGCGCTGCTTCGTCGAGGGCGCATTGCAGGTTGCCCGCAATGCCGAAACGAACACCGATCGCTGCAGCACTTAGCAGTGCATCATACAGTCTGCGGTCATCGCCGAGCTCCCGATAAAGGTCCGCGGCACGCTTTGCCGCGTTGTAGCAATCCCGGCAGGGCGTGTACAAGCCAAGCATCGCGATGGTCAGCCAGTAGCGAGCGGCGAGTTCGGAAGGCATGCTCTCGTCTACCTTTCCTCGCAGCGCCACGCAGCGGTCCACGCCTTCCTTGTAATGAAACGTCGCATTCCACACTGGCGCAGACGCCGCGGCCAGCGCGACCGCGAGGTCGCCTCTACCGTCGCCGGAGGTCGCCCAAAGGAATGCTGCGCGCAAATTTTCGAGCTCCGCTGCTGCAGCCGAGGAGTCCGTCGCGGTCATGCGCCAACGTTTCGCGTCGGAGCCGTAACCTGACAGAATCGCTATCATGGCCTCGGCATGACGGCAGAGCATTGCATCAGTTTCGCCTGACTCCGCGAGGCGCTCAAGCGCAAACGCGGCGGTCGTTTCGGCCAACCGATAGCGCGGCACAGGGTCGCCTTCGGCGAGCACAAGCGACTTGTCGACCAGCGCACCAAGATGGTCCAGCACCGCCCAATCGTCCATCTGTTTGTCGTGCGCTACTTCCTGCGCGGCCTCGAGCGTGAAGCCTCCGGCAAAGACGCCGAGCCGGCGAAAGACAATCTGCTCATCGATGGTCAATAGGCCATGGCTCCACTCAAGCGTCGCGCGCAACGTCTGGTGCCGACGCAGGACGACGCGAGAATTGGCAGTGAGTACGTTGAACCGCTGGTCCAGGCGGTCGCGCAATCCCTCGATGCCGAGCAGCGGTAACCGCGCAGCCGCGAGTTCGATCGCCAACGGAATGCCGTCGAGACGTCGACATATCTCGGCCACCACTTCCGCATTGGCGCCGTCAAGGGCAAATCGTGGCGCAACCGCATTCGCTCGCGAAACGAAGAGTTCGATTGAGCCATGTTCCAAGATCGGCGACGCACTGCCGATCTCCGGTACCGCGAGCCCTCCTAGACGGTGAACATGCTCGCCGGAGGCCTTGAGCGGCTCCTGGCTGGTCACGAGCAGCCGAATGCCTGGCGCGACCGCGCAGACGAAATCCACGAATGTCGCCACCGCATCCCTCACGTGCTCGCAGCTGTCCAGCACGAGCAGCACTTGCTTGGAAGCGAGAACGGTGGTCAGCGCGCCAATCGCACCCTGCTCGCCGACTTGCTGGATTCCCATCGCGCGGGCCACTTCCGAGGGCACGAGTGCGCCGTCACCGAGCGCCGCCAGATCGATCCACCACACGCCATCTGGATAGGGTGCTACAGGCTCCGTCGCAAATTCGCTTGCGACCTTGTGAGCAAGGCAAGACTTGCCGATTCCGCCGGCACCCACGATGGTCACGACCACGTGCTGAGCAAGCAGCACCTTAACCGACTTGACGTCGTCCGCGCGTCCGAACAGCGTCGGCGACCGCAGAGGTAAGTTGGTTCGCGATCCTGCCTGATCGTGCCGGGCAATGAACGCCTTCGCATGCGCATCCTCATTTGCCGCGACCGTGTCGGCGATGGGCAGGGCAAAGCGGTAGCCCCGACCCGGTATCGTTGCGATGGCGTGAGGCCCGAGCACTTTGCGCAACGAACAAACCTGCACCGGCAGGTTGTTCTCCTCGACCACCAGATCGCGCCATGCGCTATCGAGCAACTCACGTTTACTCACCAGCTGACCTGCGCGACCGACGAGCACTACCAGGAGGTCAAAGGCGCGCGGCCCAATGCTTTGAAGTCGTCCGTTCGCCCATAGCTGCCGCTCTGTAACACGCAGTTCGAAGTGCCCGAAGTTGATCGTTGCGGCGGTCGCGGACATCGGTGCTGCCTCCGAACCGCACGACGGCGGTCATGTAAATCTTAAGAACGTTTAATTCGGTCTAAAGGACGCGGCGGGATGTGTGCGCGAGAATGAGCTCGCAGTACGGATGAAGTGGCGCCAACTCAATGCGTTACAAAGTCACGCGCACGCACGTGGCTGCTTTCAGTCGGCCGACGGGCAAGGGGAAACGCGCGTGAACGTACGTTTATCGATTCTACAGCCAATGAGCCTCGCATGAACCGAACAAATTTTGCCTTGGCCGCACTCACCGGACTGATTGTGGCCGTGGCAGGTCAGGCGCACGCCGCCCTCGTCAACATCAACATCACAGGCCCAGGCGTCAGCGGCTCGATCGTGGTGACATACGGCGCGGCGACCGATGCAAAATATCCCAACGCCTACGAAGTCACCGGGATCAGTGGGGTTTTCTCGGATAGCAACAATGGCCTTGGCATCGTAAATGCGGCGATCAGCTCGCTGGTTGCGATCACGCACGCCGCACCGGAGCCCAAAAACCATCTCGCGCCAGACGATTTTAGCAAGTATGCGGTCGCGTTCGGTCTGCCTCCGGACGACAAGGGAGTCTTGACATACGATAATCTCTTCTGGCCTGGAGGGTCGCCGCCCACCGCGTCTGACTATACGGCGCATGGAGGATTTCTGGACATCTATGGGCTGATGTTCACCCTCGACAACGGCATGGTCGTGGATTTCTGGAGCAATGGCGATTTCGGCGGAACTGCGGACTACGGTGTTGCAGTCGCGACCTCTGCTGCTGCCTTAGATTATGTCGGCGGCAACGTTTTGGCGTCGACCACGACGGTGTCCGTCGTCGAATATCACCACGCGTCCTTCGACCATTACTTCATCACGTCGAAGACGGACGAGATTGCCATTCTCGACTCCAAAGTGCCGCCGTTTCAGGAATGGTCTCGCACCGGCCTTTCCTTCAACGCTTACGCTAATGCTGGTGCGCCGGCAGGGTCGGTTGGCATCTGCCGCTTCTTCAACGACAGCGCGGCTTTCGCGCCGAAGAGTTCGCACTTCTACGCGCCCCACGGCTTGGGATGCGAGGACACGATCGCGTCATTTCCTGACTGGAAACTGGAGAACGACAAGCTGTTCAACGCGATGCTGCCCGATGGAAGCGGCAAATGCCCAATCGGGACGATTCCTGTCTACCGCCTCTACAACAACGGCCAGGGTGGCGCACCGAATCATCGCTTCACTACCAGCAAGAGCGTGCAACAAACGATGCTGGCCCAGGGCTACGTGGCGGAGCCCGCGGGGATAGGCGTGGGCATGTGCGTGCCGCCCTAAACGAAAACCTGCCGCAACCACGGCGCCCAACGGGCCCCGCAATGTGGCTCGTTTCCAGGCGACCACGCAATTGGACGAAGACTTAGACGGGGCAAAAGACTTGCGCAACCTGTCAATCGATCCCTACATTCACGTAATCCAATCGACAAAGGGCAACCATGCAATTGCGCGACTTAAATAAGCCTTTCCTTACTACGACCCTTGCAGCCCTGGTGTTTGGAGCACTTTTGATTGAAGCCAGCCCGGCCAAAGCGGACGACGACAGGTATGACTCGCGGAACGAGCGGGAAATGATCCGAATCGGGTTTGAAATCGCGGCGTCGAGTGGAATTGCCCTAAACATTAGGCACAAGGATCCGAGAATGGTCGGGCTGGGAAGCTACCTAGTCAACGTGATCGCTGACTGCAATGGCTGTCATTCACCTCCACAAACCTCCTTTGCGCCCAGTGGAAACCCCTATTTTCTTCCTGGTGCACACCCGCCATTTTTCAGCGGCAAAAAGCAAGTCAATCCGGCAACGTACCTTGGCGGAAATCAGAGCTTCGGTGTCTTCCCCGGAGGCGTGGAGATCATTTCTCGCAATCTCACACCTGACAAGTCGGGGCGACCCGTAGGTGGACACACACTTGGCGATTTCCTGCTAATAATGAGGACCGGGACCGATCTGGATCACGCGCATCCGAGCTGCTCTGCCACGATTACCACAAATTGCATTGCGTTTCCGTTCAACGGCGATTTGCTTCAGGTCATGCCCTGGCCAGCGTTTCAAAATATGACTGACCACGATCTTGAGGCAGTTTACGTCTACCTTGGTGCCATCCGGTGCCTGGAAGGCGGGCCTGGCGAACCACCTAATCGGTGCAAATAGTTCGAGGATTAGGATGAAGCCAATTGTGGTAGCGCTCCCGCTCGTCGCTTTGTTGTTAGCACTTCACGGCAATGCGATAGCCAAAACGAAGGCGCCGACGTTCGATCCTCCAAAGCGTTACTACTTGGCTCTGGGCGATTCAGTCACTTATGGATACCAAGCGTCAGCGTTCAACTTGCCGCCCTCGGCAGTCAGTACCGGATATGTCGATGATTTCGGAGCAACGCTGCGGCAATTGCGACCTCGCATATCAACCGTTAACTTTGGCTGCCCCGGCGAGACAATGGCATCCTTTGTCACTGGCACCTGCCCGTGGACAGCAAATGGGCATCAGCTGCACGACAATTTCGTCGGGAGCCAACTTGAGGCTGCGCTCATCTTTCTCCGAACGCATCATGGCAAAGTGAGTCCCATCACGCTTACCCTCTGGGGCAATGACGTCGCTGCATTTGTCAATTCATGTAGCGGCGACCCAACCTGCATTCAAAACGGTGCCCCAGCCTTCGTCGAGCAGTTCAGCATGAACCTCTCCGCTATTCTCCAGAGTCTCCGGGTCGTTGCGCCGCGCGCCGAGATCATTGTCACTGGAGGCTGGGACTCCTTCATAGGTTCATTCAACCTCGGCGATCCCTTGTTCGAAGCGCTGAACGAATCGATGGAAATTGTTGCTGCGGAACACAGAGTTCGATTTGCCGACCCGTTCCCGGTATTCAATCCCCAAGGAGACGTGAATGCCGAAACGCAGGCAATGTGCTTGCTTACCCTGCTGTGTACAACTGGCGACAGTCACCCGTCTGATACCGGCTACAAGGCGCTCGCAGATATCGTATTCGAGGCGTCCGATTACGCCGACCTCCTTGAAGACTCAGATGACGGAGACTAATTGCAATCGTTGAGTGGCCGCTTCAGGAAACGGCCACTTCCGCCTTCGGCTCCGAACCTTGCCGCAGCATCGAATTGCCTCATCGGCACGCAGCAGTAGCGCCATGGGGCAACCGGACATTCGCGCCGCAGACATCAACGACATGACTGCAATGGACCCTAAAAATCAAATCAGCCTCGAGGGGGGTCCGTGCCGCGCGATTGTTCAAATTTCTCACGGGGGATCTAGACTTCGTCGATCCACGCCGCCTGGATCGCCTCTAGGATCTTCTCCCCGCTGCGCGCCGGGTCGTCAGCAAATTCCGGCAGTTCGCACACCCATCGGTGCAGGTCCGTGAAGCGTACGTAGCGCGGGTCGACATCGGGGCGCGCCTCGGTGAGCGCGATGGCGATGTCGTTCACATCGGTCCATTTCATCGTCATCGCCCCTCCTTCACCTGGTTGATCGTATAGCGGGGAATCTCGATCACGAGGTTCTTGTCTTCGACGATTGCCTGGCAGGAGAGCCGCGACGAGGCAGTGAGACCCCACGCGCGGTCAAGCAGATCGTCCTCGTCTTCGGATGACGGTGGCAAAGAGTTGAAGCCTTCGCGCACGATCACGTGGCAAGTGGTGCAGGCGCAGGACTTCTCGCAAGCGTGCTCGACGATGACGTCGTGCTCGAGCAGATTGTCGAGAATCGACACGCCCGACTGTGCCTCGAAGGTCATGCCCTCGGGGCAGATGTCGGCATGGGGAAGAACGACGATTTCGGGCATGGTTTGAACAGACGCCAGTTCAACTTGAGAGTGCGTCGACGCGCTTGCCGGTCAACGCACGCGAGACGTTACGATCCATACGCCGGGCCGCGAAATCACCGGTTGCATGATTGAGGGCCTCGACCGCGGCGCGCAATGCCAGGTGATCGGTGCCATCCTGCATTCGCCGCAATTGCGTCAACGCCGAATCGATGACAACCCGTTCGTCGTCGCCAACCAGTTCGCCGTCTACAGCCAGCGCCGCTTCCGTCGCCGTGGCGATCTGGTCGGCCTCGACCTGGGCTTCCGCGAGCGCGCGCGCCTGCATGTCGTCGCTCGCATGCGCAAAGGAATCGGCCAGCATCTTCGCAATCTCCCCATCGGATAGCCCGTAGGATGGCTTGACGGTGATCGTGGCCTCGATGCCAGTCTCCTGCTCCCGCGCCGCGACGTCGAGCAATCCGTCGGCGTCGACCTGGAATGTCACTTGAATGCGCGCGGCACCGGCCACCATCGGCGGAATGCCGCGCAACTCGAAGCGCGCAAGCGAGCGGCAATCTGAAACCTTTTCGCGCTCCCCCTGCACGACGTGGATCGCCATCGCGGTCTGGCCGTCCTTGTAGGTCGTGAATTCCTGCGCGCGCGCCACTGGAATGGTCGAATTGCGCGGAATGATCTTCTCGGTAAGCCCGCCCATCGTCTCGAGGCCGAGTGAAAGCGGGATGACGTCGAGCAACAGCCAGTCGTCGTCGCGCTCGCGATTTCCGGCGAGCTTGTTGGCCTGGACCGCGGCACCGAGTGCGACGACCTCGTCCGGATTGAGATTTGTCAGCGGCGGCTGGCCGAAGAATTCCGCAACCGCACGCCTCACCTGCGGCATGCGCGTCGCGCCGCCCACCAGAACGACACCCTTGACGTCCGTCGGCTGCAATTGCGCGTCGCGCAGCGCCCGCCTGACCGGTTGCAGCGTCTTGGACACGAGGTTTCCCGTGATCTCGGTATAGGTCGCCTTGGTCAACGTGAGGTTGACTGGCTGGCCGGCCGCAAGCGTTGCGACGATGGTCGCGGAATCGTGCTCTGAGAGATTCTCCTTCGCCTCTCGAGCCTTCACCAACAACAGGCGGGCATCCGAGGGCGACGGCGGCGAGAGCTTGGCGGCTTCGATGATCCAGCAGAACAAGCGATGGTCGAAATCGTCGCCGCCCAATGCCGAGTCGCCATTGGTCGCCAGCACTTCGAATACACCACGCGACAAACGTAGGATGGAAATGTCGAAGGTGCCACCGCCCAGGTCGAACACGGCGTAGACGCCCTCGGACGCATTGTCCAGCCCGTAGGCAATGGCGGCCGCGGTGGGCTCGTTGAGCAAACGCAGGATAGGCAGACCGGCGAGCCTGGCCGCATCCTTGGTAGCCTGCCGCTGGGCATCGTCGAAGTACGCTGGGACCGTGACCACGGCACCGTCGACCTCGCCGCCAAGTGAATCCACCGCGCGTTCGCGCAGCGCGCGCAACAGGTCCGCCGAAATCTCGACGGGACTTTTAACACCCGTGCGCGTGTCGAGCTTGACCATGCCCGGCGAATCCACAAAGCGATAGGGGAATCGTCGCGCGTCGGCCAGGTCGGCCAAGCCGCGGCCCATCAGGCGCTTGACGGAAACGATCGTATTCTGCGGATCATCTGTCTGGTGGGCCATTGCCGCATAGCCGGTCTCGACGCCGTGTTCACCGTAGCGAACGATCGAGGGCACCAGCGGGCGGCCTTCGTCATCGGGCAGCACAACGGCCAGGCCATTGCGCACCGTCGCCACCAGCGAATTCGTGGTGCCCAAGTCGATGCCGATCGCCCGCTTGCGCTGATGCGGTGCGGGCGACTCGCCCGGCTCGGAAATCTGGAAGAGTGCCATCAAGAGTCTATCGCTGCGAGCATCGCGTCGATGTCATCGGCGAGCTTGGCCAGGAATGTCAATTCGCGCACCTGCATCCGCGCCGCCGCATAAGCTTTTTCGCCATCGAGAAGCTGTCCCAACATGTGTTCGAGCGCAGCACTTTCCGCGCGCGCATCCGCGAGCAACGCCGTCAATCCGGGGATATCCCCTGCCGCTTGCGCATCCGCCGCTTGCTCGCGGCGTTCGAGTTGCCGTTCCAGGAAAGCGAGCGGCAGCGCCGTGTCGGTTTCGCTGATGGCCTCTATGCCGTGCAGCCGTAACAGATATTGCGCGCGCTGCACCGGGTCTTTCAACGCGACATAGGCCTCATTCACACGCGCCGATGACTGCTGTGCAAGCCGCTTGGCCGCGTCGCTGTCTCCGGCAAAGCGGTCGGGATGGACGTCGGACTGTAATTGGCGATAGGCGCAGTCCAGCGCTGCCAGGTCGAATCGAAACGACGCGGCCAAGCCGAACAGGTCAAAATAGTTGCGGGAGAAGTCGATCACGTATCGGTCGGGCCTGCGGCCTCGAAAGTCGAGCGAGAGCGCCGTGGGAAGTACGCGCGAGCGCGCAGACAATGAACCTCATTTCCCACAGCCATTACGGCAAGCGCGAGTAGCAAAGCATCGCGCAATTTTTTCGAGGTCGCTAAACGTTAAAGGATTCGCCGCAGCCGCATTCGTCCTTCACATTCGGGTTGTTGAACTTGAATCCTTCGTTCAGGCCCTCGCGCGCAAAGTCGAGCTCGGTGCCGTCGAGGTAGGGCAGGCTCTTCGGGTCGACGACAACGGTCACACCGTGGCTTTCGAACGTCAGGTCTTCGGGCTTGGCATCATCGGCGTATTCGATCTTGTAAGCGAGCCCCGAGCAGCCGGTCGTGCGCACGCCCAGCCGGAGCCCCACGCCTTTGCCGCGCTTGGCCAGGTGCGCCGATACATGTTCCGCTGCCGTCGGTGTCAGGGTGACCGCCATTCGCTGTTCTCCGTCCTATTCCGTTGCGTCAATCCGCCGCGAGTTCGGCACCCGCGGCGACCACTTCACCCGCGCCATGCTTATGCTTGTAGTCGGCCACCGCTGCCTTGATGGCGTCTTCGGCCAGGATGGAGCAGTGGATCTTGACCGGCGGCAACGCCAGTTCTTCGGCGATATGGGTGTTGCGAATGGTCATCGCCTGGTCGAGCGTCTTGCCTTTCACCCACTCAGTGACCAGCGACGACGACGCAATGGCGGATCCACACCCGTAGGTCTTGAACTTGGCATCCTCGATGACGCCGTCCGGTCCGACCTTGATCTGCAGCTTCATCACGTCGCCGCAGGCCGGCGCGCCGACCATGCCCGTGCCGACATCGTCCGCGTCCTTCGCGAACGAACCGACATTGCGCGGATTTTCGTAGTGGTCCAGTACTTTTTCGCTATATGCCATGATCGTGCTCCTCGGGGACTAGTGCGCGGCCCAGACAATCTTGCTCAGGTCCACGCCGTCCTGATGCATTTCCCAAAGTGGGGACAACTCGCGCAACTTTCCAACTTTGCGCTTCAACAACTCGATGGTGTAGTCCACGTCGGCCACGGTAGTGAAGCGGCCGATCGAGAAACGAATGGAGCTGTGCGCCAGTTCGTCGCTGCGGCCCAACGCGCGCAGCACGTATGAAGGCTCGAGCGACGCCGACGTGCACGCCGACCCGGATGACACCGCGATGTCCTTGATCGCCATGATCAGCGATTCGCCCTCAACGAAATTGAAGCTTGCGTTGAGATTGTGCGGCACCCGCCGCTCCATGTTGCCGTTGACGTACACCTCCTCCATTTCGGAGAGGCCCTTCCACAGCCGGTCGCGCAGCATCCGGATGCGTTCATTCTCGGTCGCCATTTCCAGCTTGGCGATTCGAAATGCCTCGCCCATGCCGACGATCTGATGCGTCGGCAACGTGCCGGAGCGCATGCCGCGTTCATGTCCGCCGCCGTGCATCTGCGCTTCGATGCGCACCCGCGGCTTGCGGCGCACGAACAGAGCGCCCATGCCCTTGGGGCCATAGGTCTTGTGCGCGGAAAACGACATCAGGTCGACCTTGAGCTTGCTTAAGTCCACCGGCACCTTGCCCGTGGCCTGCGCCGCGTCGACGTGAAAAATAATGCCCTTGGCACGACAAATTTCGCCGATCTCCGCAACATCCTGGATGACGCCGATTTCGTTGTTCACGAACATCACCGATACAACGATGGTGTCCGGGCGCAACGCGGCCTTGAACACGTCCAGGTCGATGAGGCCGTCGTCCTTGACCTCGAGATACGTGACTTCGAAGCCTTCGCGCTCGAGCTCGCGCATCGTGTCCAGCGTTGCCTTGTGTTCCGTGCGGACCGTGACGAGATGCTTGCCCTTATCCTTGTAGAAATGCGCCGCGCCCTTCAACGCCAGGTTGATCGATTCAGTGGCGCCGGACGTCCAAACCAGTTCCTTCGGGTCACAGCCAACGAGCGCTGCGACGTGCTCGCGTGCCTCTTCGACGGCAGCCTCGGCGGTCCATCCGAACGAATGCGAGCGCGATGCCGGATTGCCGAACTCTTCGGTCAGGTACGTCACCATCTTCTGCGCGACGCGCGGGTCCACCGGCGTCGTTGCCGAGTAGTCGAGATAGATCGGAAGCTTCATGGGAGAGTTGCTCATTGCGGTGGCGATCAGGCGTTGGCGTTGACCGGTACTTTGCACGGCGGTGCGACGACTTGCGTCTGGCGGTGATCCTGCAGCACTGCGACGTCGGCCGGCTTTTGCTGCGCCACCATCTGCGCCAGCGTCACGCCATGAAGGTATGCAAAAATATGGTCATTAAGGCCCGACCACAGGTCGTGCGTCATGCAGCGGCGGTCGTCCTTGCAATTTTCCCGGCCGCCACATTGGGTGGCGTCGATCGGCTCATCAACCGCAAGAATGATGTCCGCGACGGTCACCGTGCTCGATGCCCGCGCGAGCGTGTAGCCGCCGCCGGGACCGCGGACACTGTCCACCAGGCCGTTGCGGCGCAATTTGCCGAACAGCTGCTCGAGGTAGGAAAGGGAGATGCGCTGACGCTCGGATACGGCCGCCAGCGTCACCGGTCCCTTGGTGCCGTGCATCGCGACGTCGATCATCGCCGTCACGGCGAAACGTCCTTTGGTCGTAAGGCGCATGGTCGTATCCTTTTGGTGCTGAGCCCGCCGCAAGGGTCGGCGGGACAATTGTCCAGGACAGAGTGAATTGTCCTATACCTGAACGATTTAGTCAACTAAAAGACCCACAAGTTCACTCAAGCATTTTATTGATCTGGGCGGGGTCGAAACGCTCCGCAGTTGCCTTGGCATCGGCGCAATCCATACCGTCACGTTGGAGTACGGCGACTAGCTTGTCGAAGCGGGCTTCCGTCGCCGCTGCGTGGTCGAGTAACCGGTGAATAGCCTGAACGACGGGGTCATTCATGCCCGCCGCAATCGCATATTGGGAAAAGCCGATCTTGGCGGCCTGCGCCTCGCGCCGGTCCTGCTCATCGGCCGTCACGAGCCGCGCGGGAATGCCCACCGCAGTCGCGCCAGCAGGTATATCCCGCACCACGACCGCGTTGGACCCGATCTTTGATCCGTCGCCAATCAGGATAGGACCCAGCACCTTGGCACCGGCCCCGATGACCACATTACGTCCCAACGTCGGGTGCCGTTTGCCTTTGTTCCAGGACGTCCCGCCGAGTGTAACCCCATGATACAGCGTGCAATCGTCGCCAATGACCGCGGTTTGGCCGATCACCACCCCCATCCCGTGGTCGATGAAAACCCTGCGCCCGATCGTCGCGCCAGGATGAATCTCAATGCCTGTGAACCAGCGGCTCCAGTGGGCAAGCCACCGTGCGAGCCAGCGCATGCCCATTTTCCAAAGCGGATGGGTCGCATTGCGGTGCCACACGAGCGCATGCAGCCCCGGGTAGCAGGTAAGAACTTCCCATCGGGTACGAGCGGCAGGGTCGCGTTCGAACACCACGGTCATATCTTCGCGAAGTCGGTCGAACATAGCGCAATTATCCCATTTCCGATCAAATCACTCAAGTATTGGTCGAAGCCTCCCGGCATCCTTTGCTAGACTCATCGGTCCCTCCTTAGCCCCGGCATCCCCAATGACCCTTTACTTCCGCGTGCTTCTGCTGTGCTTGGCCGTTGGCTTCGCCGCGCCGGCCATGGCACAAACCGCGGCCCCGGGCACTACGCCCGCAGTCGCCGAACCTTCGAAGCAATGCATGACCGCCCGCAAGAAAGAGGACAAGGAGCAGCGCTCGCTCACTTCGGCCATCGACTCGATCGCGAAGGACACGAAGGCGCGCGAAAGCTGCTCGAGCAAAAGCATGTGCGCGCGTTACGACGCTGCCATCAGTGCAATGGAAAAACGCAAGGCGAGGCACGAGACGCGCTTGACGCGATTCAAGGAAGAAGTCGACAACGATTGCAAACCCAAGTGATCAGCGCACCAGGACAGCCACCAGAAGCAGTCCGCCAATAGCCAGCGAGAAAAGAACCAGGTAGGCGATGCTGACGACGAATGCGCGCGTGAAGAGCCCGACCCAGCCGCCGCGATAGACCACCTTGGTCGCCCATACCCCGTAGAGCACCCACCAGATTGCCAGCGCCATGCGCAAGGGGTCAAAGGGGATCGCCAATGCCAGGACGCCCAGTAGAAAGAGGAACGCGTGCGTGTGCGCGGCAAACACGAGATGCTCGGCGTAGCGCTGCGGCCGATCCGGATAGCGCCGCCCGCGTCCCAAGTACGCGCCCATGAGCAACAGTGCGTACGCCGGCATGAGCACGAACATCGCGTAAGGACCGTAGCGCACCACCCCGAAGAAAATCTGTTCCGACTTTTCCTGTCGGGTCAGCCCATTGAAGTGTTCCAGGCGTTTCTTCAACTCTTTCGACAGTGGCAGGTCGGAATCGGGAATGTCGAGATTGAAGTCACGATCGACGTGGATCGCGAAGCCCGGCATCTGGATTTCGCCGCCGCTGTCGCCCTTGTCGACTTTCGCAATGGACGTGGGGGCCGCCTTGCCACCCAGCCCGGGTGGTGTCTTCATGGTCGTCTTGACCGCGGGATCCTCGTCGATCACGATCGGTGCGCTCGTCAAGAGCCGGATCGCGGCGAACAAGGCGAGCGACAGTACGAGAAACAGGCGCGCAGGGCGGATGTAGCGTCGTCGGCGTCCCCGGAAATATTCCCGGGTCAGGAATCCCGGCCGGAACAGGAGGCCGGCGAGCGTGCGCCACATCCGTCCATCCAGCGCAACGTAGCGGCCCATCGCTTCGCGCAGGAAGACCCGCGCGGTGGGAAGCTTAACGCGCGTTTCCTGGCCGCAGGCTGCACAGAATTCGCCGGTCACGAGCGCGCCGCAATCGCGGCAGGTGGCCGTCTTGACGGGCGTGTCGACGCGGGCAGGTTCGTGAGACATCGGGATGCGGCTCGTGCGGTCAGAAAATCGCGAAACGCGCCGCATGATAACCGAGCGGCCAGCGACCTCCGGCGAACAGGGCATATTTCCGGATGAACCAATGATCGGGCCCGACCCCAGCCATTTGCGCAACTGCGGCTTGATGCGCCGCAAGTAACGCCATGCCGGTCGCGGCGTGCGCCAATGCGCCGTCGGTCACACCAGCGAGCGTCGCCGCAGCGAGCGCCGATTCGCGAATTTCGGTCCCGACGGCACGGGTCACATCACGTACACCTTGCAGCAGATCAGCTTCGGACCGTTGCTCGGCCGCATGCAGCCATAGCACCTCGCGCTCGGCCTCTTCCTGGTCCCACCACGTGGCGTCGTGCTCGCGAAGGCGCAGGTAGCTCGCCGCATCCGGCCACGATGCCACGGCGTCGACAGCTTTAGGTACCGCAGGCACGATACTTCGCAGGAATGCGTCCAGGGCAGCGTCTTCCCCAGGCGACAACGGTAGCCCGACCCGCGCAAACCACGTGCTCATCCCTTTTCCGCCTTGTGCGCCTTGTCCGCCTTGTCCACATTGGCCAGCTGCGCGACAAATTCATCCACCCTGGCCAGTATTCCGCGCAGGATATTGACTTCTTCTCGCTCCAGTTGCGCACGTCCAAAGAGTCGCCGCAGGCGCGGCAACAACCGGCGCGGATTGTCCGGCTTCAGGAATCGCAACGCGGTCAGCGTGCTGCGCGCGTGCACATGGAGCGCTTCGATTTCGTCGTGTGTGGCGGCGTGAAAGCGCGGCGCATCCCAGACTCGCACCGCCCCGGACGTGACGCGTAACTCGTAGGCGGCAACCTGCACAGCCGCCGCGATATTGAGCGACGCAAATGCATCATTGGTCGGAATGGTGGCGGCAATTCCGCAGCGCGCAAGTTCATCGTTCGAGAGCCCCGACATTTCGGTGCCGAACACCAGCGCCACATCACCGCCATCCGTGTGGACGAGCGCCTCCGCGGCCGCGTCGCGCA
>JBDTPJ010000075.1:0-18071 GCA_039932755.1 Betaproteobacteria bacterium | reverse complement strand
GTGCTCTATTTCATGATGGGATTCCGCCGCTTCAGCCATGCGGTTTCCGCGATCATCAATGCGCTCAAGGCAAGCGATCTCACCGAGGCGCGGCACGCTTTGTCACAGTGGCGCGGCGCAAGTGGCGCGGGGCAGCTGAGCGAACTCAGCAGTGAAGATGTGGCCCGCCTGGCCATCGAGCGGGGCTTGGTCGATGCCTACCGGCAGGTCTTCGCGGTAATTTTCTGGTTCGTGATCCTGCCCGGACCGGCCGGCGCCTTGCTCTATCGGATGGTCGCTTTGCTCGCCGAAGAATGGGGCGCGGTAACCCCCGGGGTCGAACCCACGGCGCTCACGCAGGCGCGCGACGTGTTTGGACGTCCGGCGCGGCAGGTACTCGCGGTCCTCGACTGGATACCCGTTCGCCTCACCGCAGTGTCCTACGCCATCGTCGGCGATTTCGAGGACGCCGTGGCTTGCTGGCGCACGCAGGCGCACCTGTGGGCCCGCCATGACGGTGGTCTAGCCATTGGTATTCTCCTGGCCAGCGGAGGCGGGGCGCTCGGCGTGCAATTGGGCGGTCCGCTTCCTGTCTTGGTGGGCGACCCGGACGTGCGCGCCGAACTGGGAACGGGCGACCCTCCCGGCGCGGATGTACTGCCGTCCGCGGTAGGCCTCGTATGGCGAGCGCTCATACTCTGGTTATTGGTGATCCTGTTGATCACCGTCGCGAACGTCGTGCCTTGAAATGGCCAACGCATTTGCGAACCTAGCGCGCAGGATCGCGCACCGCGCGGGCTTCCCGGATCATGCTGTGCAACAGCGCAACGCGATGTTGAGCGACGCGACCGTCGTCCACGGCATCCTGCACGGCACATCCAGGTTCCGCATCGTGTCGGCAATCGCGAAAGCGGCAATGCCCGAGCAGCGGACGCAGCTCGACAAAGGCTTCGGCGATCGCCGACGGGTCGAGGTGCGCCAACCCAAAGGCTTTCATGCCAGGCGAATCGACAATCCAGGTGTCTGCCCCGAGGGCGGGCAATGGATACAGGGTCGTTGCGGTTGTCGTGTGGCGCCCCGTTGCCAGTGCCGCCGATACTTCGCTCACCCGGATCGCGGCCGCCGGAATAAGCGAATTCACGATGGTGGACTTGCCCATGCCCGATTGGCCGACCAGCACGGTGTGCTGACCGGAGAGCCTTGCCGCAAGCAGCGTCGCGTCGCGAGTGGCGGCTAGTTCGACGACGCCATACCCAAGCGCGGCAAAGGGTGCCAGGCGGTCGAGCAAGCCGGGATACTCGGGCAGGTCGGACTTGTTGGCGGCAAGCACGAATCGACAACCCTCGGATTCCGCGGCGATCATCCAGCGGTTGATCAATTCCTCGTCGAGTCCAATGCCCGGGGCCACAACGCCGACGATTTGCGTGACGTTGGCAGCGATCAGCTTTTCGCGAAAAGCGTCCGAGCGAAAGAGAAGACTGGTGCGTGGCGCAATCGATTCGATGCTTCCGCCGCCCGCCATGCGCAGGATGTCGACTTGATCGCCGCATGCGATGGCCAGCGAGCGACCCTTGAGCACGCATTCCAGCGTTTCGCCATCGGGCATCGTCACCGCGTAGTGGCGACGATAGGTGGCCACGACCAGGCCCCGCAAGGTTTCGCCGGATGGCGTGTTGCCTCGCGCGGACGTCAAGCGGCAACCAATTGGGAAATCGTCAAACGGGAATTCAACTGAAAAGACGTTCCGCCTTGGCGGCGCAGATGACATCGTTCAGCGTGACGCCGCCGGCGCTGTGCGTCGAGAAGACAACCACACAGCGGTTGTAATGGACCGAAAGGTCGGGATGATGGTCCTCGTGATGCGCTACCCAGGCCAGCGCATTCACGAAGGCGATGGTCTCGGGATAGTTGGCGAACGAGAACGTTTTCTCTATCCGGCCGCTGCCGCAAGTCCAACCGGACAGTGAAGCGGCATGCGCGGCAAGTTCATCCGTGCCCAGTGCAGGCGCGCCATCGCGACAGTGCATGGATGCCAAAGCCAGCAGCCGGGTGTCGAGCGCCACCGTTTTGGAGTTCATGCGGTCTGCAGCGAAGTTGCGCCGCCGCCCAGCGCCTCGATGTGCGCAATCCGGACTGCCGCTGGCGGATGCGAATCGTAGAACGCGGAATGCAGCGGGTCCGGCGTCAGCGTGGCGGCGTTATCCTCGAAAAGCTTGACCAGCGCCCGCGTCAGCGCGGTGGCATCGGCATGTCGCGTGGCATAGGCATCCGCCTCGAATTCGTGCTTGCGCGAATAGAGCGCGCCCAGAGGCTCGAGTACGAACGTGAATACCGGCAAGGCCAGCAGGAAAAGTTCGAGCGCCACGCCGGGCCGCGCCATGCTCACCGACAGCAGCGACTCCGGTATGCCCAATCCCGTGTAGAACCACGGTTCGCGCGCGAACCACGCCAAGAGTCCGAGTACGACGAGCGACATGGCCGCTGACCAGGCGACCCGCTTGACCACGTGCTTCAACTTGTAATGTCCCAGCTCATGGGCAAGCACGGCTTCGATTTCATCCGGGACGAGACGTGTCAGCAACGTATCGAAGAACACGATCCGTTTGGCGCGGCCAAAGCCTGTGAAGTAGGCATTGCCGTGGCCAGAGCGCTTGGAGCCGTCCATTACGTACAGTCCCGCGCGCGCAAAGCCGCAGCGTGCCAGCAGCGCCTCGATGCGTGCACGTGCTGGTCCTTCCCCCAACGGTGTGAACTTATTGAACAGGGGCGCAATCACGAGCGGATAGAGAACGAGGATCAGAAGCTGAAACGCCATCCACGCGCCCCAGGCCCACAGCCACCAGTACGCGCCGGCTGTGCGCATCAGCCATAGCACGAGTACCAGCAGTGGCAGGCCGAGGACGATGGCGATTGCCAGCCCCTTGGCGAGATCGGCGAGCCACAAGCGCAACGTCATCCGGTTGAAGCCAAAGCGCTCTTCGATGCGAAACGTCTGCCACCACGAGAACGGCAGATTGACGACGCCATAGATGACGCCCGTGACGGCGAACAGCAGCACGTCGCGCCAAAGAGGTGACACGTCGATCGATTCGGTCCAGCCGACCATGGCGGAGAGTCCTCCGCCCATCGTCATGAGCAGCAGCAGTGAACCTTCGACCAGGGTGTTGAGCGTGCCCAGGCGCTGTTTCGCGACGGTGTAGTCAGCAGCCTTCTGATGCGCCGCGAGGCCCACCGAAGCGGCAAATGCCGGCGGCACAGCCATGCGATGGGCAAGGACGTGGGTGACCTGCCGCCGTGCCAGCCAGACGCGAATTACCAGCGAGGCCAGCAGCGCGGCAAGAAAAAGGATGGCGAAGGTGGAGGTCTTCAAGGCGGGGCTCATTGTTCAGCGACGGTGGGGAATTCGCGGACCGGCGCTTTGTGCGAGAATGAAGTGAAGCATTTTACGCCAATTGAAGATCAGCCAATCGTTGCGTTGGCTGAAGAGTCAACCGAAGAGCCTCCCAACGATGCCTCAGGACGCCAACCACCTGATCTGGATCGACATGGAGATGACGGGCCTCAATCCCGACATCGACCGCATCATCGAGGTCGCGCTGGTGGTGACTGACGCCAATCTCAAAATCGTTGCCGAAGCGCCGGTGTGGGTGGTGCATCAGGATGACGCCATCCTCGATGGCATGGATTCATGGAACAAGGGCACGCACGGCAAGTCCGGTCTCATCGACAAGGTGAAGAATTCCGGACTCACCGACGCCGCTGCGGAAGCCAACGCACTGGCGTTCCTGCGCGAGCATGTCCCGGCCAAGGCATCGCCGATGTGCGGCAACTCCATTTGCCAGGACCGCCGCTTTCTTGCCCGCTGGATGCCCACTTTCGAGAACTGGTTCCACTATCGCAACCTCGATGTGTCGACGCTGAAGGAACTCTGTCGACGCTGGAAGCCTGAGTTGATGAAGGGCATCCCGAAGGAGGGCAAGCACGAGGCGCTTGCCGATGTGTACGAATCGATCGAAGAGCTGAAGTACTACCGCGCCAACTTCATCCGCGACTAATTTTTCATCGCCAGCAACACGCCGTCTCCCATCGATACCAGGCAACTCGTCACTCTCGGGTCGTCGCGGATCTTGAGATTCAGCGCGCGCAACGCCGAAGTATCGGGATCGTTCTTTGCGGAATCGGCAACGGCGCCGTTCCACAGCGTATTGTCGAAAGCCAACAGGCCCCCCGCACGCACCAGGTTCAGGCACGCCTCGTAATAGCCATCGTAGCCGGACTTGTCAGCATCGATGAACGCAAAATCGAAGCTGCCGGGACCGGACTCGCGCAGCAGGTCCGCCAGCGTTTGCAAAGCGGGCGCGAGTCGCAGGTCGATGCGATCCGAAACGCCCGCCTCGCGCCAATAGCGCCGCGCGACGGACGTCCATTCATCACTGACGTCGCAGCACACCAGCCGGCCGTCCGCGGGAAGGGCCGCGGCTACCGCCAGTGCGCTGTAGCCGGTGAACGTCCCGATCTCGAGCGCGCGGCGGGCGCCAGTGAGTTTAACCAGTAGCGCTAGGAACGCGCCCTGGTCTGCGCCGATCTGCATGCCCGCACTGGGCAACTTGGCGGTTTCATCGCGCAGCCGGCGCTGCAGCGGTGTTTCCGAGGTGGCCACGTTGTGCAGGTAGTGGTCGACGGCTTCGGGCAGCAAGGAGCGCAGGCTCATTTTCGCAATCTCCGGGAATGCGATAATCGGGTGTGAATATTGCCACACGCCCGACGGCCCCATGAAATTCTGCAGCCACTGCGGTTCGTCGCACCTCGAGCTGCGCATTCCCGGGGGCGATACGCTGCCTCGCTACGTGTGCCCGGACTGTGGGATCATCCATTATCAGAATCCCAAAGTTGTCGTGGGCTGCCTGCCGGAATGGGAAGATCGCGTGTTGTTGTGCAAGCGCGCCATCGAGCCGCGCTACGGGTTGTGGACGCTCCCCGCCGGATTTCTGGAAAATGGCGAGTCCATCGTCGCCGGTGCGCTGCGCGAGACTCTGGAGGAGGCCAACGCCCGGGTCGAGCCGGGGGATCTCTACACCGTCATCAGTCTGCCGCAGATCAATCAGGTCTACATGATGTTCCGGGCGCGACTGCTGGACCTTGATTTCGGGCCGGGCAGCGAGAGCCTGGAGGTCGCGTTGTTTGCCGAAGCCGACATTCCGTGGGAATTGCTGGCGTTTCGGACCATCACGCGGACACTGCGCAACTACTTCCTCGATCGCAAGCAGGGCGCCTTTCCGGTGCGGGTCAGCGCGCTCGAACGGCGCCCGCCGTTACCGCCCAACCTGCTGGCCGCCGGCTGACGCGGGCAATTCGCTGCCGCAGGGGCGTATCGTCACGACGTCACCTTCGCCCGTCGGCCCCACCCCCAACCAATCGCTCAGGGCAGCGCAGCGGTCGGGCGAACAGAGGTCGTAGTCGCGCGTGAAAGTTGAGCGCGTCAGGCGAAGCTCGGCGTGCTTGGATTGTGGCTGCCACACCCAGCTACCGTCGCGCAGGATCGCGCCGGGCGGTGACTCCATGCCCGCGCCGTTGCCCTGGACGCGAGCCTCGACCAATGCCAGTTGCGCGCCGTCCATGCGATAGCGCTCCACCCAGCGGGTCTTCTCGACCGAATGCTCCCAGGCGAGCGTGAATTCCTGACCCGGCAGTGTTGCACGTACCACACCCGCAACGATGAGGCAGAACGCGCTCACTGTGCAGAGTGCCAGGCTGCGGTGAAGATCAATGCGCGACGGGAGCCAGCGCGCGATTGCGATACCAATGCCACGCCCCGAACGCGGCGCCGAGTGCGAAACCCGTCTCGTCCGTCCATGGGACCGCGACGATGAGCAGTAATGCGGCGATCGCCGCCACGATTCGCGCCGGCCAATTGAGCGGTCCGCGCAGGTAGCCAATCGACGCCGCGCCCCAAAGTCCGATCGCGACCAGAGCCTTGAACACGACGTAGGCCGTGTCGAGCAGAGTGCCGCCTTGCAGCATCAGCGCCGGTGCGTAGACCGCCATGAACGGGATCACGAAGCCGGCAATGGCGATGTGGGTGGCCTTCCAGCCAATTTTCATCGGCGAGGCTTTGGCAATGGATGCTGCGGCAAAGGCGGCCAGCGCCACCGGCGGCGTCAGGTCGGCCATGATGCCGAAATAGAACACAAACATGTGCGAGACGATCAACGGCACACCCAGCTTGAGCAATGCCGGCGCGGCAATCGCGCTGGTGATGATGTAGTTAGGGATGGTCGGTATGCCCATGCCCAGGATCAGGCACACGATCATCGTCAACAGCAGCGACAAGAGCAGGCTTCTGGCGCCGACCTCTAGCACGAAGCCCGCGAAGTTGGACGCGGCTCCGGTCAGCGTCAGCACGCCGATGATCACGCCGACGATCGCGCAGGCAATGCCCACCGCGATGGCCTGCCGCGCGCCATCGATCAGGCTGCCTCGCATGATGGCAAGCGTCGCGCGGCCTCCCCGGATGACGAAGTTCACGGCCACCAGCAACCCGATCATCCCGATGATCGGCCACACGCCGTATTTGAAGAAGCTCGCGGAGGCCACACCAAGCGCCACCCAGAACACCACGCGGAACGTGGTCGAACCAAAGCCGCTGGCAATGCCGGTGCCCAGGATCAGCACGGCGGTCAAGGCCAGCCCGACGATACCGGAGAACATCGGCGTGAAGCCGTCGAACAGCATGAACACCAGAACCGCGAGAGGCAACATGAGGTACCACTTCTGCCGGATCGCCTGCCAAGGGTTGGGGCAATCGGCCTTGGGTATGCCATGAAGACCCATGCGGCCGGCTTCGAGATGCACCATCGTGAAGGCTGTGACGTAATACAATACGGCCGGGATAATGGCTGCCTTGACGATAGTGACGTAGGGTACGTTGAGCGTCTCAGCCATGATGAACGCGACCGCGCCCATGACAGGTGGCATGATCTGCCCGCCCATGCTGGCAGTAGCCTCGACTGCGCCTGCGAATACCGGCGTGTACCCGAAGCGCTTCATCAGCGGAATGGTGAACTGTCCCACGGTGAGCACGTTGGCCACGCCAGACCCGGAGATCATCCCCATCATGCCCGAGGAAATCACGGCGACCTTGGCCGGGCCGCCCCGTGCATGCCCTACGAAGCCCAGCGCGATATTGTTGAAGAGGCCGATCATTCCCGCGTGTTGGAGGAACGATCCGAACAGGATGAACAGGAAAATGTACGTGGCCGACACCAGCGTCGGTATGCCGTAGATGCCTTCGGTGCCCAGGAAGAGCTGCCCGACAATCTGGTCGAAGCCGTAGCCGCGATGGGCAATGGCGGAGGGCAGAAACTGGCCGAAGAGACCGTAGGCCAGGAACGTGCCGCAGACGATCGGCAATGCGACGCCGAGCACGCGTCGAGCCGCCTCGAACAACAGCACGATCACAATGGTTCCCACCGCCAGGTCAATGGCGGTTGGGTCGCCGGAACGCTGTATGAGCTCCGCTTCGAAAATCAGATGATATAGCGACAAAGCCGCACCAAGCGCTGCCAGCAGGAGGTCGAACCATGCGATCTTGTGGCGATTGGCGCGTTTACCTATGGGATAGATCAGGAACGAGAGCAATAGCAGGAACCCGACATGCAGCGCGCGCGCGGGCAGGCTCGACAACGGGCTGAATGCGGCGATGATGAGCTGGTATGTCGAAAACGCCAGCGCAACGCCAGCCACCAGCTTCCAGGTGCTTCCCGTCAACTCGCGCTTGACACCTGTCTCGTCAAACTCTGCCTCGGCCGCAGGTACCGCTTCTGCGGGGGGCGGAGACACCGTCATTTGATGAGTCCGACTTCCTTGTAGTATTTTTCGGCACCCGGATGCAGGGGAATCGGCATGCCGTCGAGCGCGTGCTTGAGGTCGATGGCCTTCGCCGCCGAATGCGCGGCCACCAGCTGGTCGAGGTTCGTCCACAGTGCCTTGGTCATGCCGTAAGCGACATCATTGCTTACGCCGTCATAGGTCACGAGGTAATTCTGTACCGCCGCTGTAGGAACGTCTGTGGTCTGGCCGCGGTAGGTGTTGGCGGGAATAGTCGCGCCTAGGTAGGCCGGGTCGTTGGTCTTCTTGACGACGTCAGCGGGAATGGGCACCACCATGATTTCGACCGACGTCGCGAGATCGCGCAGGGCAGACACGCCCAAGCCCGCCGATTGCAGAGTGACATCGAGCTGGCGATTCTTCATCAGCTCGACGCTTTCGCCAAAGGGCAGGTATTCAACCTTGGCAAAGTCTTTGTACGACATTCCTGCTGCGGCAAAGATGGCTCGCGCGTTGAGTTCCGTGCCAGACTTGGGCGCGCCCACGGAGATCTTCTTGCCCTTGAGATCGGCCAGCGTCTTGATGCCCGCATCCGCGCGCGCCACGATCTGGATGTAGTTGGGGTAGATCGCCGCGATGCCACGCAACTTCTTGAGCGGCGTCTTGAAGCCGGCGTCTTCGTTGCCTTTCCAGGCGTCGGACAAAGAGTCACCCAGCGTGAAGGCAATCTCGCCGCGCCCCGCTTGCAGCAGGTTGAGGTTTTCCACCGAAGCCTTGGTCGCCTGGACTGACGTCTTGAGGCCAGGCATGGCCTTGCCGATGTCGTTGGCCAGCGCGACGCCGAGCGGGTAGTAGACGCCGCTGGTTCCGCCGGTGAGCACATTGATGAACTGGTCCGCGGCAATCGCGGGCGCAGTGAGCGAAATAACGAGGGCGAGTGGGCCTAAGCCGTGCAGGAAACGATTCATGCATCCTCCGATTGTTGTGATGGACTCTTTGGGCGATTATAGCGCGGTGATGCGACGGCCCAGGAGGCGGAAATGCGCAAAGTCGACGAACTGTTCGCCCGCTACGGGGAATCGCATCGCAATCCGCGGAACAAGGCGATCCACTGGATATGCGTTCCGCTCATCGTCTGGAGCGTGCTGGCCGCGCTATGGGCATGGTCTCCGGTGGCGGCCTACGTTGGCATCGGTCTGGCCTTGGCGTATTACGCATGGCTTTCCCCGGTTATCGCCGTGGGCATGCTTGCCGTCATCGCCCTGATGATCTACCCGCTGACCCTAATACAATCGCACGTGGTAGCCGTGGCCGCCGTTGTGTTCGTCCTGGCCTGGATCGGGCAATTCATCGGCCACCAGATCGAGGGCAAGAAGCCGTCGTTCTTTGAGGACATCCATTTCCTGCTGGTCGGGCCCGCCTGGCTGCTGGGATTCGTCTATCGGCGGCTGGGCATCCCTTACTAGGCATTGCCTACTCGACGTGCACCGGCATTCCAGCGGCTGCGAGCGCCGACTGCAGCTCCCGCACGTGTGCGTGGCCTGTGGTTTCGACCACGCAGACGACTCGGACGGCGGTGAGGTCGGGCCCGGAAAACGCGCGATCATGCACGATTTCCTGGATCGACGCGCCCGTGGACGCGATCAGTTCCGCCAAACGCGCGAGGCCGCCGGGCCGGTCGCTGATCGACACCGTGAAGCGCGACACGCGGCCGTCCGTCACCAATCCGATTTCGATGACGCGACCCAGCATGGTGAGATCGATGTTGCCGCCGCACAGCGTCAGCACGACCTGCTTGCCCTTGAGGTGATCGAGCTTGCCTGCAAGGAAGGCAGCGAGCGGCGCGGCGCCGCCACCCTCGACGACACTCTTCTCAAGTTCGATCAAGCGAAGAATCGCGAGCGCGATTTTTGCCTCGTCGACCGTCACGACCTCATCGACGACCTTTGCCAGTACGGCGAAGGGTAGTTTGCCCAGGAGTGGCACCGCCAGTCCGTCGGCCAGCGTGGGCGACAGCTTCACGGGTACTGGATGACCCGCGGCACGCGCGGCCGTGAGGCATGCTGCATGTTCCGGTTCAACACCGACCACATGCACACCGGGACGCAGGGCCCGCATCACCGTGCCGATGCCTGCGAGCAATCCGCCTCCGCCTACTGGAACGACGATCGCCTCGACGCCAGGCGTCTGCTCAAGGATTTCCAGCGCCATCGTTCCTTGGCCGGCCATTACGTTGGCGTTGTCGAAGGGGTGGATGAACGTGAGTCCCTGGCTTTGCGCAATTTCTTCCGCAAGCGCGCGCGCCTCACCCAGGTCGGCGCCATGCAGGATGACGTTGGCGCCAAGCTGCCGGCAATTGGTAACCTTGATGAGTGCCGCGAACTTCGGCATGACGACCGTGACCGGAATCTTGAGCAGGCTGCCGTGATAGGCCACACCTTGCGCATGGTTGCCTGCGGATGCAGCGATCACGCCCGCCTTGCGCTGCGCGTCGGTCAGCAGCAGCAAGGCATTGCGTGCACCGCGCTCCTTGAAGCTGCCGGTACGTTGCAGGTAGTCGAGTTTGCAGAAGATGTGCGCACCGGTGAGCTGCGACAACGGAATTGATTCCACGCACGGTGACTCGTAAATTCCACCCGCGATGCGCGTGCGCGCGGCTTCGATATCGGCAAGGGTCAGCGTCGCGGTCATCGTCGGGGGTGGCTAGAAGGGAAGGATGAGGCCGGGCTTGACGCGGGTCAGGACCAAGCGGAAGTCTTCCTGTATGCGAGCCAGTGCGGCGGCATTGTCGGCTTCGAAGCGCAGCACAATGACTGGTGTCGTGTTCGACGCCCGTGCGAGACCGAAGCCATCGGCGTATTCGACCCGCAGCCCGTCCAGGCGAATCACCTCGCTCGCACCGGGAAAGGTGGCCGTGGCCTGCAACTGTGCAATCAGCGCGTGCGGCTCGCCTTCCGCACAAGCGACATTCAATTCCGGGGTCGACAGTGCGTCGGGCAGCGCGTCGAGCACGGCCGAGGGATTGGCGCTGCGCGACAGGATTTCCAGGAGTCGTGCGCCCGCGTACAGCCCGTCGTCGAAGCCGAACCAGCGTTCGCCAAAGAACGTGTGGCCGCTCATTTCGCCGGCCAGCGCAGCGCCGACTTCCTTCATCCTGCCTTTTATCAGCGAATGCCCGGTCTTCCACAGCATCGGCACGCCGCCATGGCGCGTGATCCACGGTTTCAGGTTGCGCGTGGACTTGACGTCGTAGATGACGATGGCGCCGGGTTTGCGTTCGAGCAGATCGGCCGCGAACAGCATCAATTGCCGATCGGGATAAATGATGTGGCCGTCGCGCGTCACTACACCCAGGCGATCGCCATCGCCGTCGAAAGCCAGCCCCAGTTCGCAATCCCCTTGCGCAAGGCACGCAATCAGGTCGCGCAGGTTGGCCGGCTGTGACGGATCGGGATGATGATTGGGGAAACGCCCGTCGACCTCGCAAAACAACGGTACCACCGTGCATCCCAGCCGGCTGTATAACGCGGGCACGAATGCGCCTGCGACTCCGTTGCCGCAGTCCACGGCAATTTTCAGCGGCCGTGCCAGCTTGAGATCGCCGACGATCCGATCGAGATAGGCCGGGACGATGTCGACCTCCCGATAACTGCCGCTACCCTCAAGTAGCGCGCCACCTTCGATGCGCTTGCGCAGGGCCTGGATGTCATCGCCTGATAGCGTGTCGCCCGCCACCACCATCTTGAGTCCGTTGTAGTCGGGCGGATTGTGGCTGCCGGTGACCATGACACTGCATCCGGTTTTCAGGTGATGCGCGGCGAAGTAGGTCATGGGTGTGGCCACCATGCCGAGATCGATGACGTTTGCACCCGCCGCACGAATGCCGCCGGACAGCGCCGCAAGGAGTTCGGGGCCGGACAGCCTGCCGTCGCGCCCGATTGCAAACGTGTCGCTCCCCCGTTCCAGCGCGAGCGATCCCAGCGCTTGGCCGACGGCACGAACGATGGCGGGCGTGAGAGTCCGGTCGACAATGCCGCGGATGTCGTAGGCCTTGAAAATTTCCTGGGGGAGAGCGGTCATGTTTGAGACGCTGGAGTTTACATTTCGAACGCGATGCATAGTCTCGCACGCAAAGGAGCAAAGGGACTTGATATACCTGCGGGCCCAAATTCACATCAACGGCAGTTTGCGGCCCACATGGTACTTCACTCTCCCTTCTCGAAAAAGGTCGTGACGCGCTGCGCCAGCCACTGGATGCGGCCTGGAACGGGCGGCGTGGCAAAGCCGGCGTGACCACCATGATCCGGCTGTTCCAGGATGACTGCCGAGCTTACCTGCGCCGCGTGGGGCAGCGACGCGGCAGGAACGAACGGGTCGTTGCGGGCGTTGATGACGAGTGTCGGCAGCATCACGTCGCGCAGCCAGGGCTTGGACGACGCGCGAGTCCAGTAGTCATCGGCACCGGCGAAACCGTGAACCGGGGCAGTGAACGCATCATCGAATTGCCACAGCGTCGTCGCCTGCGCGACGCGACGGGCGTCGCACATTCCCGGAAATCGCTTTTCCATGGCGAGCGCCTTGGGCTTGAGCGAATGCAGGAACATCTTCACGTACACCAGGCGATTGATCCCTTCGTCAATCGAAATGCCGGACGCCATCAGGTCCAGCGGCGTGGACGCTGCCGCTGCCGCGGAAATGGTGCGCGCGGCATCGGCTCCGGCGCGGCCGACCCAGTTGAGCAGCGCGCTGCCGCCCAGTGAGATGCCAAACGCAAAGACCGTGGTGGCCGGATCTACCCGCGCCCGCACGGCCCCCAGCATCGCGCCGATTTCCGCATGGTCGCCTGAATGGTAGGCGCGGGGCCTCAGGTTGGCTTCGCCACCGCAGCCACGAAAGTGCGCCACCACGCCACGCCAGCCGAGTGCGGCCAGGCGCGCCATCAGCGCGAGCGCGTAGTGCGAACGGGAACTCCCCTCGAGGCCATGGAACACCACCACCACGGGCACATCGATGCGCGGCGGCGGAGAGTCCAGCCAATCGAACAGCCAGAAATCGCCGTCCGGCGTTTCGATGCGCTCGCGCCGATACGTTACCTTCGGATTGGGCAATAGCACCGGATAAATTGTCTGCGCATGCCCGCCCGGCAGCCAAAGAGGCGAGACGTACGGGATGCCCGTTGGCGCGGGCAACGGCGATCGCATCAGTCGGCGAGCGCCCGCTCGAGCCGCTTGGCGATGGTCTTCAGTACCTTCGCGCGCGCGAAATACTTGTCCTCCGCCTCAACCAGCGTCCACGGCGCGAGTTCGGTCGACGTGCGGTCAACCATGTCCGCAACCGCCTGCTCGTAGGCGTGCCACTTTTTCCGGTTGCGCCAGTCATCGGGCGTGATCTTGAATTGCTTGAAGGCCGTCTTCTCGCGCGCCTTGAAGCGTTTCAGTTGTTCTTCCTTGCTGATCTGCAGCCAGAATTTGCAGATCACGCTTCCCGCATGCACCAGCTGTTCCTCGAATTGGTTGATCTCGTCATAGGCGCGCATCCAGTCCGCAACGCTGCAATAGCCTTCGACGCGTTCCACCAGGACACGCCCGTACCAAGTGCGATCGAAAATCGCGATGCCGCCGCGCGCAGGAATCTGCCGCCAGAAGCGCCAGAGGAACGGTTGGGCCAATTCCTCTTCCGTGGGCGCGGCGATCGGGACGATGACGAACTGATGCGCGTCAAACGATGTCGCCACGCGGCGGATGGCGCCGCCCTTTCCCGCTGCGTCGGAACCTTCGAACGCCAGGATCAGCGAACGGTGGCGAAACTCCTTGCGCTGGGTCAGCGCCGCCAGCTTGCTCTGCCACTTGGCAAGTTCGCGGTCGTAGGTATTTTCGTCGAGCTTCTGCGAAAGGTCCAGCCGGCGAATCAGCGCCACGTTGCCGATGACCGATGGCGCGGGCGCCACTACCACGCGCGGCACAGGCTTGGCACCGGCGTTAACCCGCACCATCGCTTCTTCCAGTATCTTGCCTACGGTCAGATTGCGGTAATTGGAATCCGTGCCTTCGACGACGTACCAGGGGGCCGCACCGATCGAGGTTTCGCGCAGCATCTGCTCCCAAACATCGTGGTAGCGGTGGTAGTGCTTGAGGCCGCGCCGGTCGACGGAAGTCACCCGCCAGGCGGTCTTCGGATTGGATTTAAGTTCGTGCAAACGCTGCTTCTGGCCTTCCTTCGAGAGGTGAATCCAGAATTTGAGCAGGACGATGCCTTCGTCGGTGAGCATCTGCTCGTATTGCCGGATATCCTGCAATTTCGCGTTGAATTCCGCCTCGGTCACGTCACTCTGGACGTAGGCATTGACCAGCTTGCGATACCACGCGTTCATGAAGACGCCGACCGTGCCGCGTGGCGGCAGCGCGCGCCAATAGCGCCACGCCAGCGGCCGCGCTTCCTCCTCCGGCGCGCCGGGCCCGAAGGCGCTGGTGCGGATGAACCGCGGATCCATCCATTCATTGAGCTTGTTGGCCGTTTCGCCGCGACCGCCGCCTTCAAGCCCACTGATCAGGACCAGGATAGGTCCGCGCTTTTCCGCGCCCATCTCGTACTGTCCCCTGAGCAACGCCTCGCGCAGGCGTGTCTCCGCCCGTTGGAACGTTGCCTTGGCGACCTTGTGTCCTACTTCCGCTGATTCCAGCATCTTGTCCTCTCGATACCGACGTATGTCAGGTGCGCGGCCAGAAGGCGCGGGCATGCGAAAAGCCGTCCCATGCGGCGCAGAGGGCGCTGCTCCGGGAACTTCCCTGTGCAGCCGCCCAGCCACTGAACGCCGCAGCAGCCGGGGACGCTGCGCCGGCCAGCTCGCCGGCCAGTTGCACGGCCACGGCGGCATCGTTCCATGCGCCCAGTTCCTCCTGCAATACCGCAAGCGCGCGGCGATAGGATCGCGCGCGCTTCTTTTCAAACAGCGGCGCGAAAAATTCAGTTGCGTAGCGCAACTTCTTTGCCGCCAGGCGTGCCGCGTGCCGGGTTTCCGGGGCCGCATGCGCCAGGTCCGATCCCAAGGCCAGCAACGCTCGATGACGACGCTTGAGCAGAGGACGCGCCACGTCGCGCGCCAATGCAGCCAATCCGGTCGGGTTGGGGCTACCGGCTGCCGGAGATTGGGCAAGCGCGGCGGCAGCCAGCACCAGGCGCAGGAAGCGTCCCGATTCCAGTGCCACATGCGCGGCAGTCCTCGCCTCGGCGCGGCGCGTCTCGGACTGCACCGCCAGCGCGCGCAATGCGGGTTTCAATGCGGCCGCGTTGCTGCTGCGCGCCACTGCGGCGGTAAACGCGGGCAGCGTTTCGAGCGTGAAAACATCCCAATCCCGCGCCTGTCCCAGGACCTGCGCGAGCCAGCGCAATTCCACCCGCAGCGGCTCGACGCGCGCTGGTGCCATGGTGCGGGACGCAAGTGCGAGACACGCGCGCAAGCGGCGCACGCCGATGCGCAACTGGTGAATCCATTCCGGGTCGTCCTCGGCCAACGCGCCGTTCGCATTGCCTTCGATCTGGGCAAGGCACGCGCGGATGATGGCCGCAAAGGCCTCCGCCGCGCTTGCGTCCCGGGAAAGTGCTGCGTCGTCCGCCGAGAGCGGTCGTGGTATGCGGGGGCGGCGCAGTGCATAGCCGCGCTCCGCCTTGCTCTGCAACTGCAGGGAAAGGGGAATGTCCGCGGCGAGCGCCCCGGCGAGTTCGTAAAGGCGGGCCGGGTTGCCGGCTTCGAGCTCGAGTTCGATCTCGAGTATCGGCGTGCGTAGCCTCTTGCCATCCACGTCGCCGTGCACCTCGCCCGAATCGATGCATAGCAGTGCCATCGTGCTATCCGGAAACGTGAGCGGAATGGTGGTGCGCTGGATCTGGGTCGTGAACTGCGAGACGAGGCCGCGTTTTTCTGCCTTGCCCAGGACGCGCCGAAAGGGCGTGGTGGCAAAGCGCAGCGGATCGAGCTTGAAACCGGTAACCGGCCACTCGAATTCGGCACGCGATGTGAGACCGCCGGCACTGGCTTTGTCCGCACGGCCCTTGACCGCCTGCAACCACTTGCGACCGTCGCGGCGCAGCCGCAGCACGACCCCGGCGCCGATAAGATCCTGATTATCGGTATCGAAGTAGGTCGAGGCAAGTTGCGACTTGCGCGACGGTCCACGTCGCAATGCGCGCAGCAGCGGATGGCGCGCGAGGCGCGCTGCCCCCTCCGGCGTGATCGCGAGTTTCAATTCCGTTTCCACGGGCACGGCGGCCGCGGCTGCAACGCTCGCTTTCGACTTCATGCCACGTAGCTCATTGGGACCTACTTGTGCGGACTCATTGACGGCGACTCATTTACGTAGACTCATTTACGTAGATGCACTGAGCACGACCCGCCGCGCACGCACGGCGGCCGCGAGTTCGCGCAATACGCTTGCGGTCGCGTCCCAGCCAATGCACCCGTCGGTGATCGACACGCCGTATTGCAGGGGCTGGCCCGGCGCCAGATCCTGGCGTCCGGCGTTGAGATGGCTTTCGATCATCAGGCCGAAGATGCGCACATCGCCGCCGGCGACCTGTGCAGCGACGTCGCGCGCGACGTCGACCTGCCGCTCATGCTGCTTCTGGCTGTTGGCGTGCGAGCAATCCACCATCACACGCGCTGCAAGTCCGGCCTGCGCCAAGTCGTTGCAGGTGGCATTCACACTCGCGGCGTCATAGTTCGTTGTTTTGCCCCCGCGCAGGATGATGTGGCAGTCCTCGTTCCCCGCGGTATGCACAATGGCGGAATGGCCGCCCTTGGTCACCGACAGGAAGTGGTGGGGAGCGGACGCGGCCTTGATGGCATCGACGGCAATCTGCACGTCGCCATTGGTGCCATTCTTGAAGCCGACCGGGCATGACAAGCCCGAGGCGAGCTGGCGATGCACCTGGCTCTCGGTGGTGCGCGCACCGATGGCACCCCAGGCAATGAGGTCCGCGATGTATTGCGGCGTGATCATGTCCAGGTATTCCGTTCCGGCGGGAAGGTCGAGCTCGTTGATCTCGAGCAGGATTCGCCGCGCGAGGCGCAATCCCTCGTTGATGCGAAAGCTGTCGTCCAGGCGCGGGTCGTTGATGAGACCTTTCCAGCCCACGGTCGTGCGCGGCTTCTCGAAATAGACGCGCATCACGATGATCAGCTCGTCCAGAAGTTCGGACTTCAGCGAAGCAAGGCGCGACGCGTAGTCGATGGCGGCGTCGTAGTCGTGGATGGAGCAGGGTCCGACCACCACCAGCAGCCGATCGTCCGCACCGTGCAGCACCCGATGGATAGCTTGTCGGGCCCCGAAAGTGGTGGCCGCCGGGCGCTCCGAGGCGGGAAATTCGCGCAGGAGATGTGACGGTGGAACGAGCTCGGTGATCTCCCGGATTCGGGTGTCGTCGATGGGCCGGGAGGCGTTCGGCGGTCCTTGGATATTTCCCTGCGGGCGACGGCTGATGGAGGTGGGCACGGCTCGGATTCCTGATGGTTTTTTCAGCTAAAACAATATATTACCGGCAATTCGATGCCGGGAACACCATTGTGCCATGACCTGTGTTGCAGCGCATGATGGCGTGGCCGCAACACTGGCGGTCGGGCGGTCGGCGAATTCGTTGCTTCGCGCGTTAGGGATGCCGTAGACTGCCTCAAAACCGTGGACGTGGCCCCTAAGCCGAGGATCGACGGGCGGATCAGTCTAACCAAACCAACGTAGGACCTTTCAGAGGAAATTCCATGAACAAGCTATTGATATTGCTGGCGGCCTGCGCATTTGCCGCTGCGCCCGCCCTTGCCCAGACGGCTGCACCGGCAAAGCCGGTCGCGCCCGCCGCGGCCCCGGCCGCGGCAAAACCAGCGGCGGCACCGGCGGCTGCGACCATGGACGCCAAGCCCCGGTCGGAGAAGCAGTTGGCGCAGGACGAAAAGATGAAGGCCTGCAATACCAAGGCCGAAGGCAAGACCGGCGACGACAGGAAGAAGTTCATGTCGGGCTGCCTGTCGGCCAAGCCCGCCAAGGCTGAAAGCAAGATGGCGATGTGCAACAAGCAAACCGCAGGCATGTCAGGCGACGCGCGCTCCAAGGCGCAATCCGAATGCATGAAGGGTCCGGCCAAGTAATCGCATTCAAGGTGTGGTGAGGTAGTAGTGAGTTAGCAGCGGCAGCAACACGCGTAAGAGTTATCGAACACGGTTGGGTGACCTCCTGTCCACCTGGCCGAGGCTGGCAAGGCCGCATCGGGCAACCGCA
>JBDTPJ010000074.1:0-18265 GCA_039932755.1 Betaproteobacteria bacterium | reverse complement strand
ATACGCCATGCATCCCATGCTCACGACGGCCGTCAAGGCCGCACGCCGTGCCGGCACTATCATTAACCGCGGCGCCCGCGACCTTGACCAACTCACGATCACTGCGAAGGGTCCCAAGGACTTCGTCAGCGAAATCGACAAAGGCGCCGAAGCCGCCATTGTCGACACGATCCTCAAGACATATCCGGACCACGCGATCCTGGCGGAGGAAGGGACGAACAAGGGCAACAATCCCGAATCCGAATACGTCTGGATCATCGACCCGCTCGATGGCACCACCAATTTCCTGCATGGCTTCCCCCAGTACTGCGTGTCGATTGCGCTGGCGCACAAGGACGTCGTCCAGCAGGGCGTCATCTTCGATCCGGTGCGCAATGATCTCTTCACCGCCACCCGTGGTCGCGGCGCATTCCTGAATGACCGGCGCATCCGGGTCGCCAAGCGGCAGCACCTTCGCGACGGCCTGATCGGAACGGGCTTCCCATTCCGCGATGGAAGCTATCTCGATACCTATCTGCAGATGATGAAGGCCATGGTCTTGCAGTGCGCGGGGTTGCGTCGGCCCGGCGCAGCGGCACTTGACCTGGCCTACGTCGCGGCCGGCTACTACGACGGGTTCTGGGAGGTGGGCCTCAATCCCTGGGACGTTGCCGCCGGAAGCCTGCTGGTGCTGGAAGCCGGCGGACTGATCGGCGACTTGAGCGGCGAAGGCAACTACCTCCATGGCGGCCAATGCATTGCCGGCAGCCCCAAGATCTTCGCCCAAATGGTCACTACGCTGGCGCCCTACCGGCAGGACATGGAGCGTGACCGCGCTGCAACAATTTCAGGTGCCAAGGCGGGACGCAAAGCGAAGTAAGGCAAGTGTGCAAACCGCGGCACCCTATGTGCCGGGTAGGCCCTGGGTTCCGGATGGCGGCTAGCCATTTGCCGTGGCTCCGGCGTATCCTCTTGTCATGTGATTGTCGATGCGGCAGCTTCCGCCTGTCATTGGCATTGGACTTGCTCGCATCATTCAATCCGGCGAACCGCCGGACGAATCCCCGGGAGCCTCTAACATGCAATTGCGCGCAACGAAACTGGCCATACTCGCGATCACGCTGGCCGCCGCCTTGTTGGGCGCCCATCCCGCGACGGCCGAAACCACATCGACGATCCGGGTCCGGCTTCACCCGTACACCGCCGCCGCCGGAAAACTTCCTCCGGCTGCCCTGGCCAAGCTGGAGGCCCTGGTGGGAACGCACCTGACGCTGAGCGCAACAACACGCACCGGCGCACTGGATCTCACGTTGGCCGTTCCCCAGGACAGTTCCGCGCTCGCCGCCACGTTAAGGGCGCTGCGCGATGACCGTAGCGTGCTGTGGGCGGAAGCCCCTCGTTCAGCGGGAGGATCGTTTTCCGCCAACGCGGCGGGAACCAAGTCGACACGAGTGCTGCCGCCCGAAGCCAACCAGCCGGGACAGCGCCTGATGTTGCGCCTCAAGGATGGCGTTGATCCGGACTGGCCGGTATTGCTGCCACAACTGGGTAGCCGAATCGGGACCAGCCTCCGTGTTGAACGGCAGATCGGCAATGTCTGGGTGCTGAGCGTTGCCCAGCCTCAATTTCCCGCGCAGCTCGCGCAAATGGCGGAGTTGCTGCAGCAGGATGGCGCAGTCCAATACGCCGATCCGGTTAGGCGTGCGTTTGCTCACGCGGCACCCAATGATCCGTACTACACGCAGCAATGGGGATTGAACGATCCACGCTCCGGCGTTGGTGCCGAAACCGCGTGGAGAATTCAGCCGGATTCCTCGTCGGTGGTCGTTGCCGTAGTCGACACCGGCATCCTGCCGCACCCCGACTTGGAAGGTCGCGTTCTGCCGGGCTACGACTTCATTACGGACCCCGCGCGTGCGCGCGATGGCGATGCACGCGACCCGGACCCGCGCGACGAAGGCGACTGGACTTCCGGCGAGTGCGGTTCCGAGGACAGTTTTTTCCATGGCCTGTTCGTCTCCGGCCTCATTGCCGCAAACACCAATAACGGCATCGGAATTTCCGGCTTGACCACTGGAGCCAAAATTCTTCCGGTTCGCGTGCTGGGAAGGTGCGGTGGCAGCTTCGACGACGTTTTGGCCGGGATGCTCTGGGCATCTGGCGTACAGATCGCCGGTGTCCCGCCCAATCCCAATCCCGCCCGGGTGATCAACCTGAGCCTGGGTGGCTTCGGCGCCTGCGACCAATCGATCCAGGACGCGGTGGATGACGCGTTGGCGCACGGCGCTGTGGTCGTGGCCTCCGCCGGCAACTCCTCGACGGATGTCCAGGGTATTTCACCGGCCAGCTGCAGCGGCGTTATCGCCGTCGCTGCGCACTCGATCGATGGCACGCTGGCCAGCTACTCGAACTTCGGGCCACGCATCGATGTATCCGCGCCGGGCGGCGATTTGCCAGAGTCCGGGCTCGTCATCTCGACCTCCAACGACGGCACCACCGTTCCGCAAAACCCTAGTTATGAGGCATCGGAAGGCACCAGCTTCTCGGCACCGTTGGTTTCGGGAACGGCCGCGATGATGATTGCGCGCAATCCCATGCTCACGGCGGGCCGCGTACTCGATATCGTTACGGGCACCACCCGCGATTTTCCGACCTCGTCGGTTTGTGCGCTGTCGAACCTTTGCGGCTCGGGCATGCTCGATTCCGGCGCCGCATTGACCAGCACGATTGCCGGCGGCGCCAAGCCGCCTCCCAACGCGTTCCAGGTCGTCGAGTACTACAACGCGAGCCTCGATCACTATTTCATCACGGCGGATCCCGCGGAGATCGCCTACATCGATTCATTCTTCGCCGGTTCGCTACAGCGCACCGGGCAATATTTCTTTGCCTATCTGGTTTCCTTCCTCGCGCCTCCCGGGACGCAACCGGTCTGCCGCTTTTTCGCGGCCGGCCTCATCAATTCGCATTTCTTCAGCGCGAGCGCCTTTGAGTGCCAGTTCGTCCTGACGCACTGGCCCGGCACGTGGCGCCTCGAAACGCCGTCGGCCTTCTACATCCAGGTGCCGGATGTTCAGGGCAATTGTCCGGATGGAACGCTGCCGGTCTATCGCTTCTTCAACAACAGAAACGACGCCAATCACCGCTACACCGTGGACCTTTCCGTACGCCGCGCGATGCTGAACCGCGGATGGGTGCCGGAAGGCATCGACGGAAGTATCGCGGCATTCTGCACGCCATACTAGTCCGGCACGTTTCACCAACGGCCGGCAGTATTCCTGCCGGCCGTTTCATTTGGTGGGGTTGACGGAGTGTTCGTCACCCGCCCACTCCTTGACCATCGCGAAGCCCAGCGCCAGCAGCACGGGGCCCAAGAATACGCCGATGAAACCAAACGCCACCACGCCGCCGAAGACACCCAACAGCACCAGAATGAACGGCAGGTCGCTACCGTGGCTGATGATCATCGGCTTGATGAAATTGTCCACCGCCGACACGACGAGCAGTCCCCACAGGAACAGGAACACGCCCCAACCTTGCTCACCGTGGGTGAACAGGATGATGCTCGCTGGTATCCAGACCAGCGGCGGTCCGATCGGCACCGGTGACAGGAAGAAAGTGATCAGTCCCAGCAGCGGCGCCGCCTTGACGCCGGCGATCCAGAGCCCGATCGCCATCAGCACGCCCTGCGCGAGCGCCGTGCCGAGAATGCCGTAGACCACCGCTCGCGTTGTGGCAAGCGCGACCTGCAGCATGTGAAGGCCCTTCTCCGGCGCAATGCGGTTGACCGCACTGCGCAAGCGCTTGACGATGGCGTCTCCGTCGCGAAAGAAGAAGAACGCGATCAACACGGAAAGCGTTAGCTGCATCAGCCCTTCCGCCACGCTTGCGCCTCCCTTGAGCGCGTAGGCCTTTGCCGGTTCGAGCCACTTCTTGATTTCGACGAACGTCGCCGCGCTGTCGTGTGCGAATGTGGACCAGTAGGTCACGATCTGCGGGCCGAACATCGGCAGATCGTTCGCCCACGCCGGAGGCGAAGGCGGCCCGCTTTCGACCAGTCCGCGCAGGAATGACGACATGCGGTCGGAGTTCTCCGCAAGCGTGGCGCCAACGATGACGAATGGCGTGACGACCACCAGCAGGATGCCCAAAGTGACAAGAGTCGCCGCGAGGCCGGAGCGTCCGGACAGTTTTCGCCGCAACCACGCGAACACCGGCCACGTCGTGGCGGCCAGGACCGCCGCCCAGACGATCCCCGACAGGAACGGCGCGATGACCATGAACACGCCCACCACCAGCACCGCGAGCACGGCCAGCGTTATCGCCGAATCGGTGGTGGAGGGGCGCAATTTCATGCAAGTGTTTCCGCAGTGATTGTGAGGTTGCTGACTTACCGAAAGTGTAGCAGCGCCAGGCAACGGGAGACGGTGTTCTACGCCGCTGATGGAAAGTGATGGCAACCGATGATCGATCCGAATAGCGCAAATTGCCGGGAGCCCCGGGGAGGAGCCAACGGCAAGGCATGAGCGCAGGCGGCATCGGGACACCCAGGCACGTGACCGGCGTCGCTTTGCTGCACGGTAGAATGGCCGTTTGAAGTCCGTGCGCGTCCACGTTGGATGCGTGGTCACCGCCGGGCGGCCACGGCACGAATACGCACCTATTTGCATTCCGCTTGCGGTGTGCGGAATGCCTTCAAACGAGGAAGGGTCCGCCGAGTGTCCCTGGACGAAAACGCCGCGCTGGAGGTTACCGCGGTGCGCGCCATCGAAGAGGCGGCCCTCGCCAAGACTGTTTGGAACGATGGCGATAGCGCTTGGGCGAGCCGCGCCGCGGCTGAGGTCGTCGGCGAGGCCGGTGCGCCGGAGGACTTCCTGGCGGCTCGGGCACGCCTAGCGCTAGGCCGCATCGGCGAGCGATCCAGCACGTTTGCGCGGGCGGTCAATGCATTGCGCTGGCGGTCGTGGGTAGGACCGATGATCATTGCCGCTGCCTTCCTGGCAGGGCTGGCGATGGACGAAATCGGGGGGTCTCAGCGGATCAACCTGCTGGCGCCGCCGTTTTTCGGTCTGCTCCTCTGGAATATCATTGTCTACGCCTTGCTCATGTCTGGGTTCGTCGTGCGCTATGGTGAAGCAGCGGACTTCGGGCCCTTACGCCGGCTCGTCATCCGGTTTGCCGGAGGCCACGCAAGTCCCGGGCGGGGTGAAGTTGCGCAGGCAATCGCACAATTCGCGGGCGAGTGGTCGGTGGTGTCCGCGCCGCTCTACGGCGCGCGCGTGGCCCGCTTACTTCACTTGGCCGCAGCCAGCTTCGCTGTCGGCCTCATCGCCGGCCTCTACGCGCGCGGCATCGCATTCGAGTATCAGGTGACCTGGGAAAGCACCTTTCTCGGCGCGGAATCGGTGCACACGCTACTGGCCGCGGCATTGGCGCCCGGCGCTGCAATTTCCGGAATTCCAATTCCGACGCTCGCCGAGGTCGCGGCCATTCGTGCGCCCTCGGGCGAGAATGCGGCGCGATGGCTGCACCTGATGGCGGGTACGGTGGCAGTGGTAGTGATCGCCCCACGACTCGCGCTCGCGCTGTCCGCTTGGTTGCTCGAACGGTATCGCAGGACGCACCTCACTCTATCTCTTGACGAGCCCTACTTCGCGCGCCTGCTGCGAGCTTTTCGCGGCCGCCCGGCACGGGTACAGGTCGCTCCCTACAGCTATGCGCTACCGCCCGGTGCGTCGCTCGGCCTCGAGCGCCTCATTCGCCGCGTGGTCGGCGCGAATACGTCGCTCACCTTGAACGCATCGGTCGTCTATGGCAGCGACGACGCGAATGTCACAAATGGGCGGTCCGACGCCACTGCCATTGTAATCGCGCTGTTCAACGCCACCGCGACACCGGAGCGCGAAACGCACGGTGCATTCCTCGGTGCGCTCGCCAGACATCTTGAACCCGGCAGCACTCTGGTGGCACTGATCGACGAGGGCGCGTTCCGTGCACACTCGCGAGACGAGCCGGCGCGTGTCGAAGCGCGCAGGGCGAGCTGGCGGGCGTTGTGCTCAGACCGCAACGTGCCATGCGCGTTCGTGGTTCTCGATGCCAGCGACGTCGCCGCTGCGGCACTCGAGCTCGAGCGCGCTTTCGAAAAGGCGCTGTAGTGAGTATGAGTCAAGTCGCACTATCGCTGATATCGCACACCAATGCCGGCAAGACGACGCTCGCGCGAACGCTGCTGGGGAGCGACATCGGCGAGGTCCGTGACGCCCCGCATGTCACCACGAAGGCGACGAGCTATCCGCTGCAGGTCACCCCCGAGGGCGACACGCTGTTGCTCTGGGACACCCCTGGTTTCGGAGACAGCGCACGGCTTGCCCGTCGCCTGGCGCAACAGGGGAACCCCATCGGCTGGTTTCTTTCCCAGGTCTGGGACCGCTACCGCGACGAACCGCTTTATCTGTCGCAGAAGGCCGTGCGGAACGTGCAGGACGAGACTGACATCGTGCTCTACCTCGTCAATGCGTCCGAGACCGCCGCTGACGCTGGCTACATCGCGTCCGAGCTCGACGTCCTGACGTGGATCGGCCGGCCAGTGTTCGTGTTGCTGAATCAAATGGGTCCACCACAGCCCCGGCCCGATGAGGAGGCGGTCGAGCGACGTTGGCGCGAGGCATTGCGATCGCACGCAATCATCCGTGGTGTACTGCCTTTGGACGCATTCGCCCGCTGCTGGGTACAGGAGATTGTGTTGCTGCGCGCACTTGCTTCGGCCATCGCGCCGACCAAGCGCGAAGGTTACGATCGTCTGGTCGCCGCGTGGCAAGCGCGACGCGGCGCGCAGTTCGAGGAGTCGATGCTCGTGCTTGCAGCGCCGATTGCGAGCGCGGCCTGCGATCGCGAGTCGCTCGACAACCCGGGGTTCAAGGACAAGGTTCGCGACGCCCTACGCTCGATCGTCGCACGGCCGAAGGTCGAGGAGGACAGGTCGCACGCGGCGCGCCTGCTTGTCGATCGTCTGCACGCCGGCGTGCGGGCCAGCACCGCAAGGCTCATCGCGATTCATGGTCTCGAGGGCGACGCGGTGGACATCGTTCTCGAGCGCGTGTCTGGCGACCTGCGAATCGATGCGCCTTTGCATGAAGGGAAGGCTGCGCTCATGGGCAGCGTCGTGTCCGGCGCCATGTCGGGTCTTGCCGCCGACCTTGCCGCCCATGGGCTCACGCTCGGCGCCGGAACGCTCATCGGTGCCATAGCAGGAGCGCTCGGCGGGGCTGGCATTGCGCGAGGCTACAACGTGATTCGCGGTCGGACGGGAGCGGTGCTGCGCTGGGATGACGAGCTGCTCGATCGCCTCGTTACCGCCGCAGTGCTGCGCTACCTCGCCGTCGCGCATTTCGGCCGCGGCCGCGGCGACTGGAAAGAAAGCGAATGTCCGTCATTCTGGAACGAGGTCGCGCAACGCGAGGTCGACGCCCTTCGGCCGTCGCTGTCCGCGCTGTGGTCGCGTCGCGACAACGGCAATGACGCGTTGACCGTCGAGCGGGCACTGGCCCCGCTATTGGAGCGTGCGGTCCGCTCGGTTCTCGACGCGCTCTATCCAGGCGCAGTCGGCAATGCGCGAAGCGGCGCGGATGGAGCTACGACAACGGGCGGTTTCGAATAGCTTTGGGCCAGCGCACTGGACCCGCGAATCCAACTCCGCGCCGGCCGGCAACCGATTGCTCCATCAATGATGGACGGGGTATGCGCGTTCCAATCGTTCCTGGCAAATGGCGCAACGAGCGGCCCCGGGAAACGCCTTGAGCCGGGCATGATCGATAAACTCGTGGCATTGCACACAGGCGCCGAACGCGCCGGCATCCAGGCGCTCCCGCGCTGCCTCGAGCTCGCGAATTTCCGCGAGGTGGCTGTCGATGCGCTGCTCCTCGATGCCGGCCCTGATGCGTGCGAAAGCCTGATCCGCAGCATCCCCCCCGTGATTCACAAGTTCGGCATAGCCTTCGACATTCGCACGCTCGCGTTCCTCGGCAATCTCGCGACGCAACTCCGCCTCGCGGCGCTCGATGGCGCGGACCAGCGGCCGCAGCTGGCGTTCTGTGAATTGAATTTTCGACATCGTTTCTCCTTACGGTGTTTACGGTCCTTCGAGCAGCCACCCGTACGGGGCTGTATCAGTTTGCGACACGAAGCGCGGTGACGAGTTCCCCGATCTTACGTCCACCGGAAGGTAATTTTCGATGAAACGGCCACCCCCGAGCAGCCGTTTCGTCGAGGATGCGGCGAAAGCAGTCTCCACCTCAACATCCGTCGCTTGTGCCTTATGCCGCGAGCATGTGTGTCGTACGATTCGATTGATGCGTGGGAGCAACTGCGGCTCGCGCCCCCACCGCTGACCATGATTGACCTCTGGCTCCGCATGGCGACCGACTTGGTACGAGAGCGGGCGCGCGGACTGGTGGATGTCGGGGCCGTGCGGGAATTGGAGGCAGAACTCGGGCGACTCACCCATGCCTTCGCGGTCGTCGGATCTCCCAGGCGCAAGTGGACCAGTTGTGCACGTGAGAAGGGGCACTAACAGCGCCAGACGGGCGCATAGCGCGGGGTCCGTGTCCACGTTACCAGCAGTTGTCCGCGCACGGGCGCGAGTGCGCAGAATTTGGCCGCTGCTGGGAAAAAAATGACGGCCGGCGCGCGTGAGGCGCTGGAGCCGGCACCATGTTCGCGGAATTCGAGGACTCATCGCAGCGGCGATTGAATGTCCAGCGGCGAAGCAGCTGGCACGATCGCCTCGCTACGAGCCCGTTCCCACGACCGTGCTCAACGCGATCCGGTCGAGCAGCTTCACGATGCGGCCATGCACCTGGATCAGTCCTTCCTCGTGAAAGCGCGAGAAAAGGCGGCTCACGGTCTCCAGCTTGAGTCCCAGGTAGCTGCCAATTTCTTCACGCGTCATGCGCAGGACGAACTCGACCGACGAATAGCCGCGCTCCTGGTATCGCCGCGCGAGATCCAGCAGGAAAGTCGCGAGCCGCTGGTCCGCGTGCATCCCGCCCAGGATCATCGTGACCCGCCGTTCCCGTGTGATCTCCAGCGACAGCAGGCGATTCAGTCGCCGCTGGAACTGGGGGTCTTCCTGGGCAAGATCCTCGATGCGATTGAACGGCAGTGCGCACATTTCCATGTCCTCGAGCGCAACGGCTTCGCAGTCATGGCTGTTGCTGCCGATCCCATCCGTTCCGATGACGTCGCCGCCGATGTGGTAGCCAGCAACTTGATCCTGCCCGTCTTCGCCCGGCAGGACGGTCTTGCACGATCCGGATCGCACGGCGTAGAGCGACGTGAACTTCTCGCCCGCACGAAACAGCGTGTCGCCCTTGCGCAACCGAATGCGCCGTGTAACCAGCGCGTCAATCAGGTGCATTCGGTCAAGCTCGAGCCCTCCCGGCATGCAGTGCTCTCTCACGTGACACATCGAGCAGGACACCTTGCCGCCTACCTCCCGCAATATCACGTTCCGGCCTGATGTCGCGACTCTCGCAAATGGTGTCACCGTCTGAAAGGCAATAATGGTCGCTCGCATGGCGTGTCCCCGTTAGCTTTGGTTGGTTATTAGTTACGTTTGCGCCGCAACTGTCGCGGCGATCACGTCCCTGACCTTGCCGAATTCCAGACTCTTGTCGAAGAAGTAGCTCGCGCCTGCGTCCAGGCAGATACGGCGGTATTGCGGATTCGCGTGATTGGTCAGCACGATGAATATCGTTGTTGGCGCCTGCGGATGGACCACGCGCAGCACGTCGACGGCGGTACCACCATTGAGCTGGTAGTCGAGCACGACGTATACCGGGCGCGTCCGCAGAATGCCGGCGATAGCGTCGTCCGGCGTCTCCGCATCGCCGACCAGCTCGACGTCGAGCGCGCCGAGCATCTCGACCAGTCGATCGCGGATCGACGGCGAGTCTTCGACGATGAAAACCGTGGTGCGAATGGCGCTGTCCATGAATGCCAAGTATCGGCACCACGGAACCGGGCACCCATCGGGAGCCCCTTAAAGTGGGCGTGGGGGACGCCTGAACCTGGGGGTCAGCCCCGGCCCAGGCGTGGTAGGGGCCGCCCTACACAATCTCGCCTAAGCGCTAGGCCGGCGCGTCGGTGCCGTCGATGAGGCGATGTTTGAGCGCGTAATGAACGAGCTCGGTCTGATTGCCCACGTTCAGCTTGTCCAGCAGCCGCGCCTTGTGCGTGCTGACGGTCTTGTCCGACAGGTTCAACTGCGCTGCGATATCGGTCACCGTCTTCCCGGATACGAGCAAACGAAATATCTGGTACTCGCGATCGGAGAGCGCGGCGTGCGGCGGTGCATCACTGTGCGGCATGGCGCCGAACGCCAGTTGTTCAGCGACTTCCGCGCTGATGAATGCGCCGCCGCCGGCGACCTTCCGGATCGCCGACACCAACAGCGTCGAAGCACTTTCCTTGGTGAGGTAGCCTGACGCGCCCGACCTGATGGCGCGCACCGCGTACTGATGCTCCTGATGCATGCTGAGCACCAGTATGCGCAGCCTGGGTCTTTCGGCCTTGACCTGCTTGATCAGCTCCATGCCGCTCTTGCCAGGCATCGACATGTCGAGCAACAGCACGTCGAGCTCCAGCGTGCGCACCTGTTGGAGCACTTCGTGGCCATCCTGCGCCTCGGCCACCACGTCGAGGTCGCCCGCCGCAAGCAGGAGCTGCTTCAGTCCTTCCCTCATGATGGTGTGATCGTCGGCGATGAGGACGCGGATCATGGCATCGGCAACCGCAGTTCGACGCTGGTCCCCTTGCCCTGGTCACTCGTGATCGTGGCAGTGCCCCCGATGAGATAAGCGCGCTCGCGCACGCCGACCAGGCCGAACGAACCGGCCTTGCGTGGTTCCTGCGGGGAAAATCCGCGGCCGTTGTCGCGGATGCTCACGATGACCTCGGTTGGTCGCTGCTCGATCGCCACTTCGACATGCATGGCTCCCGCGTGCTTGGCGACGTTGGTCAACGCTTCCTGGACAACGCGGAAGACCGCGGTCGAATGCGGTCCCGGCAGCTGCATATTGGGGTTGCTGACCGCCAGCTCGCACGTAACACCGGTGCGCTGAACGAAATTCTCCACCAGCGATTCGACGGCGGGAAGCAGGCCGAGGTCGTCGAGCAGCAGAGGGCGCAGGTCGGCGGCGATTCGCCGCGTTGCTGCGACGGTCCCCGTCAGCAGGACTGCCATCCTGTCCAGCCTGCCGGAGAAATCGTCCTCGCCGACGGGCAACTTCTGCCTGCACCATGCGACGTCCATCTGCAGCATGGTCAGCGCCTGCCCCAGCTCGTCGTGCAACTCGCGCGCAATCCGATTCTTTTCCTGCTCGCGCGCGACGTCTGCGGCAGCGCCGAGTTCCTGCAACTCTTCCTTCGACTGCAGCAGCGCCGATTCGGCCTGCATCCGCGCGGTGATGTCGCGCAGGATCACGGTGAAAAACTTCGTGCCGCCCTCGGCGACCTGCGAAATCGAGGCATCGATGGGAAACTCCTCGCCGTTGCGCCGGAGCCCGGTGACGATACGCATGGCACCCATGCGGCGCGACACCGTACCGGCTTCACCGAAGCGCCGCACATTTTCGGCGTGTCGTTCGCGCAGGCGCTCCGGAATGAACCACGACAACGGTGCGCCCACTGCCTCACCGCGTGGACAGTCGAACATCGCCTCCGCCGCGACATTGAACAGGACGATGTGCTGATTCGCATCGATGGTGATGATCGCGTCCATCGCGGAATCCAGGACGCCGCGCAGCCGCGTCTCGCTGCGCATCAGCATTTCCTCGGCGCGCACCCGCTCGCTGATGTCCCGCAGGATCACTGTGAAGAGCTTCCTGTTGTCCTCGCTATGCTGCGAGATCGAGGCTTCGATGGGAAACTCTTCTCCGTTGGCACGCAACGCCATGAGCACGGTCTTACCGCCCATTCGGCGGGTCGTCACCCCTGCCTCTTCAAACCGCTCGATGTGGGCACGATGCCCGTCCCGAAACCGGACGGGGATGAGCTTGTCCAGCGGTTGCCCGAGCACGGCGCTGCGCGGCCAGCGAAAAACATTCTCGGCCGCCGCGTTGAAGACGACGACGCCCTGGCGGTCGTCCACGGTGATGATCGGGTCCATCGCGGACTCGACGATGTCGCTGACCTGCGCTTCGAGCCTGTGCACCGCGCGATTCGCAGTCTGCCGCTGCCCGACCTGCCGATAGAGCAGAACCATGGCGAGCAACCCGGCCACAGCCCCGGCAACGACCGCAGCGATGAGCAGTTCCGCGCGGTAGCTGTCCAGCGCCCATGCCGTGATCACCAGCATCGCCGCCGTCGCGATCAACCCGGCGATTGGCGCGAAGATCGCCGGCAGGCGCCCTGTCATCGGCGCGGATATCCCCGCGCCAGCGCTGCCGGTTGGGTCTGCAAAGAAGCGGTGCGGGCGTTCGCGCAAAGTCGTTCGGGCACGCCTCATCGTAGCGCACATGGCCACGGCCATCCAAACACCAGGTAGGCGCGCCAACTCCTCCCTATGTACGATAGACTACATTAGATCGGACCCTTTAGTCCCCGCGGAGCCAACGGTCCGGACGCGCGCCAAGGTCATCCCACGCCGCTCACCGGGCGACTACCGCCACACGACCACGGGAATGGTGGAGTGGGTCAATACTTGTACCGTCTCGCTGCCCAAGACCAGCGCGGCCAATCCTTTGTGGCCGTGCGACGCCATGCAGATCGCGTCGCAGTCTCTTTCATCTGCGGCTTCTATGATCGCGGCGTAAGGCTGTTCTGCGTACACGTGCATCGCATCAAAGAAAACGCCGGCCGCCTTCGCGACTTGCCTGACCGCATCGAGGTGACCAGAGGCGCGCTTCTCGCAATTCTTGCGGTACGTTTCTTCCGTATCGGCAAGCTTCGCGCGGCCCATGGCAAACAAGTGAAATGGAACGGATACGCTAATCGCGGTCAGGCGAGCAGACAACGCGCTTGCGAGCTGCGCCGCCCCCATGGCCGCACGTTCCGACAGCGGCGAGCCGTCGGTTGGAATCAAGATATGCTTGAACACGGTCTCTCCCAGGAATCTTGCAGCGGCGGTGCCCTGAAGTGGCAACGCGCGTTTGCGGCGCCTCGAGAACTATTCTGCCCTGCGCACCTTCCGCGCGAAGGCGTGAGTACATACGCGGGCTCAATTCTCCACAGCGGACTCGGCGGGGCGTTCGACATGGAGCCGGGCGACAACGGCGCGCCAGGCGTGCGGCGATCGCGCAGCGGCGAGCGGGGCCTCGGCGTCATAGACGACGGTATGGGCCATTTCGTCGGCGCCAAGCACCTGCCGCGTACGCAGTTGATGCTCGAGCACACCGACGTCCGCGTCCGATGCGTCACGACCGCGGTGCGCACGTTCTGCCACCCGTCGGCGCAGCGTCGCTTCGCCGGCCGAAAACGCGACGATGACGAACGGGATGCCGAGCGAGGCAGCGAGCGCGTGGAAGCGGTGCCGTTGCGAGCACCGCAGAAAGGCCCCGTCGACGATCGCAACAAATCCGGCCGCCGCGACGCAGCCCGCGAGGTGAAGCGCATGGTCGTAGGTCCGCCGGGTGGCGTCCGAGTTGTAGAGCTCCCTCGCTGCCGCGGCATCGCTGCCCTCAGTCGTTGCAAGGCCGTGGAGGCGCTTGCGCTCGACGTCGGTGCGGATGCGGAGCGCGCCGACCTGCTCCAGCAGCGCTTGCGACAGCGTCGTCTTGCCGCAGCCGGAGACCCCGTGCGCGATCACGATCGCGGGTGCGGACGATCGCACATAGGCTTCGGCGAGCCATACGTAGCCGTCACGCTCGCGAAGCAGCGCCGTCCGGCCTTCGCAAGGAGCCATCTGCGTCGTGCGCAGCAGCGCGATCTTCGCTCGCACCAGCGCGCGATAGACGAGGTAGAAACGAAGGACGGACAGCCCGGCGTAGTCACCGGTGATCTCGAGATACGCGTTGACGAAGCGGTGTGAGAGTTCAGCATGGCCGCGATCCTGCAGGTCCATTGCCGTGAAGGCGACCTCGCTCATCACGTCGATCCAGCGCATCGCGTCGCTGAACTCGATGCAGTCGAAGATCGTGACCTCGCCGTCGATCACGGCGATGTTGCCAAGATGCAGATCACCATGGCATTCGCGGACGAAGCCGTCCTGCTGCCGCGCGTGGAATGCCGCGGCGCGAGCCGCATGCTCGCTCCGGGTCCACGCCTCGAGCGCCGCGAGCGCGCGCTCCTCCACCGGGGTAGCCGCCGCCGAACGCAACCGAGGGAAATTCGCGAGCGCGATGCGAAGGATCACGTCAGGTGCGCCGAAGGCGCTGTCAGCGGCGGTCCGATCGCTCGCCGCGTGAAACGCAGCGACGCGGCTCGCCAACGCGTCGATATCCTCGGCTGCGAGCTGGTCGCGCGCAAGCACGCGGCTGGCCAGTGCCTCCTGCGGGAATTCGCGCATCTTCACCGCGTACTCGAGCGCCGGTCCACTGCCGCCCAGCACCGGGTCGTCGATCGTGCCGGTGATCGCGACGACGTCGAGATAAATCGCCGGCGCGAGGCGGCGATTGAGCCTGAGTTCCTGCTCGCAGAAGAAGCGCCGGGATGCGAGGGTCGTGAAATCGAGAAACCCGAGATCGACGGCCTTCTTGAGCTTGTACGCGTGCCGGCCCGTGAGCAGTACATAGGAGATGTGCGTCTCGAGGACGGTGACGCCAGTGCACCCGCGTCCGAAGCGCGCGGGATTGGCGAGCGCCGCGACGAGACGGCGTTGGTCAATCGTGCTCCCGGTCGAATTCGGAACCGTCGGCAACGGGTCGGCGAGCGCAGTGTCAGGGGGATGGTTCATCAGCATGCAGGCGCAGTTGTTGGCGGCGATGCCCACCGCCGATACCGCAATGATAGGCATCGATTGCCACGAATCTCGTTGATCGGCATCAACGTCCCTTGCGCTGGGAGGGACCGGATCTGCCCATGGCTGCATGTCCGCCGGGCACCGCGACCGTTTGATCTGTGTCAAAGGTGCCTCGCCAGCGCTGCCGTAGGGTGACGAATTGGACGCGGCACGCCGCCGGTCAACGCAACCAACCCAGATGGCGTGGCGCGCGAACCCAGAGGGCAGCGCTCGTGAACAAGGATGAACCCGCCCCAGGCCGGTCCGGCCTGCTTGCCCGCGCCCGGCATGGGCTCGCAACGCCGAGCGCGCGATGGTCCGTATTGGCGTTGGTCATCGTCGGGCTGCTGATCGGCGCCGGCGTCACCATCACGACCCAGGTGATGGTAGCCGCGACTGGAACCAACGAGTTTGCGCGGGCTGACTGGACTCTCGCGAATCCGTTGCCGATCGCGCAAGGCGATTCCCCTAACCCTGGAGTGCCGTCATGACGGAGCAAGGCGTGTTCGAGGCGTTGCGTGCATCGCAGCTTGGTACCGAGCTGTCCGACGAACAAGCGCGGACGCTCTCGGGCATCGTCGCGTTCCGCGATCTCGTCCCAGGCGACGTCCTGGTGGTGGAGGGAACCTCCGACAATCATCTCTACGTCATCGTCAATGGACTTCTCCGAGTGATCAGAAACGCCGAGAAGGAGGAACCCGTGACGCTGTTCACCCTGGGCCCGGGCGACCTCGTCGGCGAACTCAGCTTCATCGATGGAACCCCGCATTATGCGTCGCTAGTTGCCGACGGTCCCACGCGCGTATTCGGGATCGAGCGCGGGCAGCTCGAATCGTTGCTGCACGGGCATCCGGAAGTCGTCTACAACGTGATGCGGGCGATCGTCCGCGTCGTGCATCAGATCCAGCGGCGGCTGTCCATGCATTCAGTCGAGATCGCCAACTACATCTACAAGCAACACGGGCGATACTAGGGATCGCGAGCGCGCAGCGGAGACCACGTCGGTCGAGGAGCGGCGATTGGGAATCGGTTCAGCGACGTGATTTTGACGTTGGGATACTAGCCACCGCCTCCGCCAGCGATTGGACACCGCGATTCATGTCCAAGGGCGATCGCGCGATCGGCGCGCAAGACCGGACGTTTGAACGCCGCTCCAGGACCCGTGCTTCACGTTCAATGCTCGGTGCAACTTGCGCTCCGTCGCTCCGGCCGGTTTTGATGTAGGTCATGCTCGCGTCCGGAAGTCCGACGAATTGGCGCAGCGCCGCCGCCAGCGGCGGTCCGTTGATCCAAATCAAACGGGGGCAAACGCGGCAGGCTTACTGTACACAATCACGAGCACGCATGCCGCCAGCCTCCCGGCGGCCATCGTGTCAACAAGGGCCGCAAGGCGTGAACATGGACACGACGCTGAACCCCTACGTAGCTTTCCTTCTCTACCTGCTCGCGATCCTGGGCTTCGTCGCCATCACGTTGCTCATGAACCGCATGCTGGGTCCGAAGTTGCTGGCCTCGGCGATGAAGCTGGAGCCGTTCGAGTGCGGCGCAACGCCCGTTGACTCGCGCAACGTCAAGGCCGTACCGATCAAGTACTACGGCGTGGCGATCGCGTTCATCCTGTTCGACCTAGAGACGGTGTTCCTGTTCATCTGGGCGCTGGGCGCGCAGCCGCTCACCGGCTTCTTGCTCGCGACCTTCTTCATCTTCGCCTTCTTGCTGGTCCTGATCTTGCTCTATGTCTACAAGATGCGGCTGCTCGAAGCGGTGACCGAGTAAACATGGCCGCGGTGACGATCCCCATCCAGCTGGCGAAAGCGCGCGCGCCCGCGTTCGAGTACCTGTCGACGAAAAAGGACGAGCTGGTCGGCTGGGCACGCAAGTTCTCACTGTTCCCCTATCCGTTCGTGACCGCATGCTGCGCGATGGAGTTCATGGCGGTCAGTTCCTCGCCGTATGACACTGATCGCTTCGGCGCCGCATTGCCACGCTTTTCACCGCGTCAGTCCGACCTGCTGATGGTGGTGGGTACGCTGACGCACAAGCAGGCGCCCATCCTGCTCAAGGTCTACGAGCAGATGTGTGAACCCAAATGGGTAATGGCGTTCGGCGCGTGCGCGACCAGCGGCGGGTTCTACCAGAACTACGCGGCGGTGGCCGGGATCGACAAGATCATCCCGGTGGACATCTACGTTCCAGGCTGCCCTCCGCGGCCGGAGACAGTCATCGACGCCATCATCATGCTGCAGGACCGGATTGCACGGTCACAGCACCTCATTGTCAACGACAAGTTCTAGTATGACGACCCCCACGCGCGCTTCGCTCGCTGCCCTCCGAGCCGTTCGCGCGCACGGGGCGAAACCAAGGCTCGGAGAGCGCGTCCGCGCGCGTGGGCGACGGCCGACAAGCAGGCGTTCGCACCTCGCGTCATACCAAGTAGGCCGTTGCGCGTCAGTTCCTTGCGACGGCTCGGCGGAACTGACATGACGACGCCGATCTTCGATATCGTCGAACGCCAGCTCGCGCCGGCGATCGGCGAGATCTTCGTTGCGCATGGGACGCTCGTCATCGTGGTGCCGGAAGCTGCGCTGCTCGACGTCGTGCGGCGGATCAAGGATGAGTTCGGATTCGACCTCCTCCTCGACGTGACCGCGGTCGACTGGCCGCAACAGGCGCCCCGCTTCGAGGTCGTCTACCACTTCTACTCGACGACGCACCGCGTCCGGATCCGGTTGAAGACCCGCGTCGCGGAGCCGGACCCCACTGTGGGCTCGCTGGTCGCGCTGTTTGGCTCGGCCCACTTCATGGAGCGCGAGTGTCACGACATGTACGGGATCCGCTTCCGCGGCAATCCCGACCTGCGCCCGATTCTGCTCTACGAGGGCTTCGCCGGACACCCGCTGCGCAAGGACTATCCGAAGCAGCAGGAACAACCGCTGGTGCCGTACCGGACATGACGAGACCCACGGTGCAAAGCACGTTGCCGAACCCGGTTCGGCCCGCCTTCGAGCAGACCGAGCACGACGGCGAGGTCATCGTCAACATCGGCCCATCGCACCCCGCGACGCACGGGACGATCCAGGTGATCGCGGCGCTCGACGGCGAGAAGATCAACCGCGTGGACGTCCACTGCGGCTATCTCCACCGTGGCTTCGAGAAGGAATGCGAGTCCCATACCTGGCACAACCTCATTCCGTACGTGGACCGGCTCAACTACTGCTCGGGACTGATCAACAACTTCGCGTACTGCGACGCGGTCGAGAAGTTGATGGGCATCGAGATCACGCCGCGCTGCCGCTACCTGCGCACGCTGCTTTCCGAGTATTCGCGCATCGCGGATCACCTCACCTGCATCGC
>JBDTPJ010000073.1:0-18487 GCA_039932755.1 Betaproteobacteria bacterium | reverse complement strand
TTTATCTCGCGGGACGACGAGCAACACAAAAATACGTCATTCCCGCGCACGCGGGAATCCAGTGATGTCAGCTAGAGGAGTTGCGTCTGCCGATTGGTGGTGCAATCCACCGTCGTCAGTGCCGTCATGTTGACAATGCGGCGCACGGTGGCGGACGGCGTAAGGATGTGCACGGGCTTGGCCACGCCGAGCAGGATGGGGCCGAGCGTCACGCCGGACCCCGACGCCACTTTTAACAAGTTGAACGAGATGTTGGCAGCGTCGACGGTGGGCATGATGAGCAGGTTGGCCTCGCCCTTCAACCGCGAATTGGGGAACGCCGACAGGCGCACCGACTCGTCCAGCGCGGCGTCGCCGTGCATCTCGCCCTCGCATTCCAGCTCGGGGTCCATGAGCTTGACCATCGCCAGCACCGATTGCATTTTCTTTGCGCTGGGGCAGGACGACGAGCCGAAGCTCGAATGCGATAGGAATGCGGCCTTGGGAATCAGGCCAAAGCGGCGCATTTCCTCCGCGGCCAGCAGCGTGATCTCGGCCAGTTGTTCGGCGGTCGGGTCCGGATTGACGTAGGTGTCGGCGATGAAGATGGTGCGCGAGGTGAGCAGCAGCGCGTTCATTGCGGCGTAGGTCCGCACACCTTTGCGCAGGCCGATCACCTGGTCGATGTAGTGGCGGTGCAGATCATGGGTGCCGAAGGTGCCGCAGAGCATGCCGTCGGCATCGCCGCGGTGGATGGCCATCGCGCCGATCAGTGTGTGGCGGCGGCGCATCTCGATTTGCGCATAGGCCTGCGAGACGCCACGGCGCTCGGTCAGCCGATAATATTCCTGCCAATAGTCGCGGTAACGGTCATCCTGCTCGGGATTGATGATCTCGAAATCGGTGCCTGCCACCAGCCGCAGCCCATAGCGTTCGATGCGCCGCGCGAGAACCGCGGGCCGGCCGACCAGGATCGGCTTGGCGAGGCCCTCGTCCACCACCACTTGCACCGCGCGCAGCACGCGCTCCTCTTCGCCCTCGGCGTAAACGATGCGCTTGGGATCCTTCTTGGCCGCGGTGAAGATGGGCTTCATCAACAGGCCGGAGTGATAGACGAACTGCGTGAGCTTTTCCTTGTACGCATACCAATCGGTTATGGGCCGCGTGGCCACACCGGACTCCATCGCCGCCCTGGCAACGGCAGGCGCGATCATCACGATGAGGCGCGGGTCGAAGGGCTTGGGGATCAGGTATTCCGGTCCGAAGCGGAGGTTCTCGATGTTGTACGCATGCGCGACGATGTCCGACTGCTCGGCCATCGCGAGGTCGGCAATCGCACGCACGCACGCGAGTTTCATCGCTTCGTTGATCGTGGTGGCGCCGACGTCGAGCGCGCCGCGAAAGATGAACGGGAAGCACAGGACGTTGTTGACCTGGTTGGGAAAGTCCGAGCGGCCGGTAGCGATGACGGCGTCGGGCCGCGCGGCCTTGGCCACGTCCGGCATGATTTCCGGCTCCGGATTGGCGAGCGCCATGAGCAGCGGCTTAGGCGCCATGGTGGCCAGCCATTCGGGCTTCAACACGCGCGCGGCGGAAAGGCCCAGGAAAATATCGGCGCCAGGCAGGATCTCGGCCAGCGTGCGCGCCGCCGTGGGTTGCGCGTAAATGGACTTGTGCTCGTCCATCTCCTCGACACGGCCGGCGTACACCACGCCCTTGATGTCGGCGACGAAGATGTTCTCGCGCTTGATGCCCAATCCCACGAGCAGGTCGAGGCAGGCGAGTGCCGCCGCGCCCGCGCCCGAGCACACGAGCTTGACCTTGCTCATGTCCTTGCCGACCACGCGCAGGCCGTTCAGGATTGCCGCGCCGACGATGATCGCGGTGCCATGCTGGTCATCGTGGAATACCGGGATCTTCATCCGCTCCCGGCACATTTTTTCAATGTAGAAGCACTCCGGCGCCTTGATGTCCTCGAGGTTGATGCCGCCGAAGGTCGGTTCCAGCGCGACGATCATGTCGACCAGCTTGTCCGGGTTGAGCTCGTTGATCTCGATGTCGAAGCAGTCGATGCCTGCGAACTTCTTGAACAGCACGGCCTTGCCTTCCATCACGGGCTTGGCCGCGAGCGGACCGATCGGCCCCAGGCCCAGCACCGCGGTGCCATTGGTGACCACGCCGACGAGATTGCCGCGCGCCGTCAGGTTGGAAACCTCGCGCGGATCGCGGACGATTTCGTCACACGCGGCGGCTACGCCCGGCGTGTAGGCGAGCCCCAGGTCGTGCTGGTTGGAGAGCTGCTTGGTCGGCAGCAGCGCGATCTTCCCCGGCGGATATTGCCGGTGATATTCAAGGGAGGCCTCACGGATGCTCTTGTCCGACATGGGATCGCCGCGGAAGGATGCGCCGCAACGGCGCGGGACCGACAATCATAGACGATTGCCCGTGTCCATTCACGCGTCTCGATTGACGCACTGCGGCAAATGGAGGGTCTGCGGCCCAACGGCTATAATTGATGTTTGACCATCCCTTTCGCGCTCGCGCGCACGTTTTGACCTTCGCGCGCCCCTTTCCGTCATGACCTCCCCGCCACTCTTCTGGTTGCTCGCGTTTGCCCTGGCGCTGGCCGTGCTCGCGGCCCTGGTCTGGCCGCTGTTGCGTACGCGAAAGTACGAGGCCCCGGGTGACGAGGCGGCTGCAACCGCAGTGTTTCGCGACCACAAGCGACAACTCGATGCGGAAGTTGCGGCCGGCACGTTGAGCGTGGCCGATCGCGATGCCGCGGAGAGCGAACTGGTGGCGCGCTTTGGTACCGAACTCGGCGCCGCACCGATCGAAGTGGCCGCCAGTTCGGAGCATTCGCGATGGATCGCAGCCATCATGTTAGTGGCGGTCGTGCCGATCTCCGCGGCCTTGCTGTACCTCATGCTGGGCGATCCGGCCGCGGTCAATCCACCGCCGCCCGTTGCGGCTGAGACCAAGATCACGGATCCGCAGATCGTCGCGATGATCGACCGGCTCGCGGAAAAGATGAAGGCGAATCCGGAGGATCCCAAAGGATGGATCCTGCTGGGGCGCTCCTACATGAAGCTCGGCCGCTACGAGGATTCGGCGGCGGCATTCGCAGAAGCCGCCAAGCACATGCCGGAGAGCGCGGCACTGCTTGCCGACCAGGCCGAAGCGATTGCGCTGGCGCAAGGGGAGCGGCTGCAGGGGCGGCCTGCGGAACTTCTCAAGCGCGCACTGGAACTCGACCCAAATCATCCCAAGGCCATTGCGATGTCCGCGGCCGCCAAAGCGGAGCACGGCGATTACAACGGTGCGATTGCGCTGTGGCAGCGGCTCAAGGCGAGCATGCCGCCCAACAGTGAGCAAACGCAGCAGATCGATGCGGTTCTCGCGGAACTCGAGGCGGCCCGCAAGGCCGCCCCGGTCGCCGCTGGTACTCCCCCCTCTACCGCTGCTGCGGCTCAGTTGCCAACTCAGTTGCCAACACCAGTACCTGCGTCGACCGTCGCGGCAAAGCCGGGTGCGGCGATACCTTCGAGCGGCACGGTCAATGGCGTTACGGGTCGGGTCGAGATCGACGCCAAGCTTGCCGGCAAGTTTGCGCCGGAAGACGCTCTGTTCATCTACGCGCGCGATCCCAACGGTTCGCGCATGCCGCTCGCGGTGATGCGCGGAACGGCGGCGGAATTGCCCAGGACGTTTTCGCTTACCGATGCAATGGCCATGACGCCCGCCAGTACAATTTCGAAGGCGAAAACAGTCGTCGTCGAGGCGCGAATCTCGAAGTCAGGCAACGCGACACCGCAAGCCGGGGATCTGCGCGGAGCGTCCGCTACCGTAACGCCGGGTACCGGCAACGTCCGCATCATCATCGATCAGGTCGTGCCTTAGGCCTAAACGTCGTTCCCGCGTTCGCACACCCTCGTCGTTCCCACGCCCAACGCATCGTCGTTCCCGCGAAAGCGGGAACCCAGTGTTATTCGTCAATACTCGCTGGATTCCCATTTCCGATTCAAGCGTTCGAGGACTGGCCTTTCGCGGGAATGACGCCGAAAAGCGACGGGCAGTGAGGCCGAATGGAGAATGTCATCGGCCTCTCGAATTTGGAACGATGGCGAATGGAAAAGGCATTCTGCGTTTACATCCTTGCCAGTTCACGCAACGGCACCTTGTATATCGGCGTAACTTCAAATTGGGTCCAACGCGTTTGGCAACACAAGGAAGGGTTGTTTGAAGGACGGAACCAGGGATCTGCGGGAACGACGACGTAGCAAGACAGCAGAAATGACATCCGTTAGTATTTGTCGCTCGGTGCAAACAAGCGATGGCCGACAATCATAAACCTGCAGACGAGAGCCTCCCGGAAAAAATCGTGCGCGGCGCGGCCGTCGAGGTCGCGTCCGGCCTTTCGGGCAAGGTGTACATGCTCGTTGCCGTGGGACTCATGGCTTTTTCGAGCGTGTTCCTGTTGATCGGCTGGCAATTCGGTCCGCTGCCGATCATCGAGGCGCAGCAGTACAAGAAATTCACCGGCCATGTCGACGCGAAAATCGTCGAGTCCTGGCTCGCGCTGGAGTTTGATTCCAGGGACATTCCCAATCCGGAGTTCTGGCGCGCCAGCACCAACGCGTCGCGCTGCGTCGTCGCGGAATACGATGGCGAATGGGGCGCGCCGATTCGCCGCGCGTTCTGCGGCACGCGGGTGCCATTCAACGGTTCCTACCTGCTGGCGGATCTGCGCGACGTCTCGCCCGACGTGCCCTTCGCGTGGGCGCGCGACGCGCGCGGCTTCGTCGTGCCGGAAATGCGCATGGCCCCTTCCACAGTGCAATGGCTGAAGGCGAACCAGCCGAACCGGTTCATGCACGACAAATGGCCCGCCAAGGACGCGCTCGACTGGCTGCGCCTGGAACTCGACCGGCCCGTCGACGCCGCCATCTACGGCTGGACCGCGCCGGCGCCGATCCTGCCATTGGTGTTCGATCCCGCAAAACCTGGGGAAGCGCTTCCCGCCGGCATCGTCGCCAAGCGTCTGGACGCCGGCTGGAACCTGCCCGCTGTGATCGTAGGTTTCGGCATCGGGCTCTTCATCTGGTTCAAGGCGATGGCGTTCGTCCCGCTGCTCGCCAATCTGGCACCCTGGGGTCGCTGGGTGCTTTCTGCGTTGCCACTGCTGACGCTGCCCTGGTGGATGGACGCGTTTCCGACGGTGCTCTCCCACTTTAACCGGCAAGTGGCCAGCGTCATTGGCGACATGTTCGCCGATATCGGTCGGCTGGATCGCATGATCGCAACAGAGCCGGGTGAAGCGACCCTTGCGAATGGCGAACGCCTGGTCTGGACCGTGTCCAAGAGTGTCTACGCCGATACCTTTGGCGCGTTCAAGTTCGTGCCGCCCGGCAAACCTCTGGCATCGACAGAGGCCGCGCAAGCCGCTCTGACGGAAACGATCACCAATCAGGTTCCCCTGCTCAACGATGCCGAGCGCGGCGATTTGTTCGTCAAGCTCGCGCGCGACAAGGCCGCGGGCCTGGACGCGGTGGCCTACGTGTTCAAGCCTGCCGCCGAAGACACGGCGGCCGACAATTCGGCCAGCACCGAAACGCGGCGCGCGGCAGCGCAATTCCTGCAGTAGGCTGACATAATGTCGGGTGTCGAAAGAGCCCACCAGCCAAGACGTCCCTAGCCACCATGCTCGAAGCGCTTGACCTGGCCGCGCAGCGCGGCAACCTTCGGCTGTTTTCGGGGCTCGGCTTCAGAGTGGAGCCGGGAAGCGCGCTGGTGGTTACCGGCGCCAACGGCACCGGAAAGACCACGCTGCTGCGCATCCTGGCCGGACTTTGCACGCCAACCGAGGGCCGTGTGCGCTGGCAGGGCGAAGACGTGCCGGCCCACGCGGAGAATTTGCGCGAGAACGCGTTGTATTGCGGCCATCTGCCCGCGCTGAAGGACGAACTCACGGTAGAGGAAAACCTGCGCGCATCGGTCGAGCTGGCGGGCGAGGCCGCTAACTCCGTTGCCGCGCTTGAAGCACTTACCCGCGTCGAACTCGGCCGGCAGGCCGATCTGCCCGCGCGTGCGCTATCGCAAGGTCAGCGCCGGCGTGTGGGGCTCGCGCGACTTGCGCTCACCCGTCGCTCGTTATGGCTGCTGGACGAACCCACAACGGCGCTGGATACGGCAGGAGTCACCCGGTTGACCCAACTGCTCGTGACACACCTCGACCGCGGTGGGTGCGCGGTGGTTGCGACGCATCAATTGCTCGATTTGCCCGCAGCGCGGGTCAAGTCGCTGTCCTTGGAGCTTGCGACCCTATCGTCCAACGCCCTTTCCCTGCCCCTGTCGTGATTACTGTGGCCGCGGACTCCACCCTCTCCCGGCAACATGACACCTCACCGCTGCCCGATTCGGGCGTGTGGTCGGGCCTGCGCTGGGCGCTGGCACGCGACCTTCGCATCGCGCTGCGCTCGCGCGCGGAACTCGGCGTCCAATTGCTGTTCTATGTGATCGTGGTTTCGCTCTTTCCGCTCGCAACATCGCCCGAGAAAAGCCTGCTCGCACTGATGGGGCCGGGCGTATTGTGGGTCGCCGCATTGCTGGCGTCGTTGCTGTCGTTGCCGCGCCTTTTCGCCTCCGACTATGCCGACGGAACGCTCGAGCAGATCGCCCTTTCGCCCCATCCACTGCCGGCGCTCGTATCCGGTAAAATACTGGCTCACTGGCTGACCAGCGGGCTGCCGGTGGTTGTGATGGCACCTGTACTCGGATTGCAATACGCACTGGACGCGCAGTCGCTGACGATCCTGACGGTGGCATTGCTGTTGGGCACGCCGATCCTGTCGCTGCTGGGCGCTATCGGGGCCGCACTGACACTGGGCCTGCGCGGTGGCGGCAGCCTGCTGGCGTTGCTGGTCTTGCCGTTGTGCGTGCCCGTGCTGATTTTCGGCGCAGGCGCGGTGGAGGCATCCCACGCAGGATTGGGTGCGTCCGCGAATCTTTCACTGCTTGGGGCCGGACTGTTGATCGCCATTGTCGGCGCGCCACTCGCCGCCGCTGCTTCGATTCGCATCGCACTCGACTGATGAACCTCTATCGCTACTCTTCCCCCGCCGCGTTCTATCCGATCGCCGGGAGACTCGCGCCCTGGTTCGGCTGGAGCGCCGGGTTGCTCGCGGCGATCGGCCTGTGGATCGGCTTTGCCAAGGCGCCGACCGACTTCCAGCAGGGCGAGGCCTACCGGATCATCTTCATCCATGTGCCCGCCGCATGGATGTCCATGTTCATCTACATGGTCATGGCCTTCTGGGGCGCGATGGCGCTGGCGTTCAACACGAGGCTCTCCGCCATGATGGCGCAGGCACTTGCTCCCACCGGCGCGCTGATGACGTTCATCGCGCTGTGGACCGGCGCGTTCTGGGGCCGGCCCACGTGGGGGACGTATTGGGCGTGGGATGCGCGGATGACCTCGGAGCTGATCCTGCTGTTCCTCTACTTCGGCGTGATCGCGCTGCGCAATGCCATCGACGACGATCGCCGCGCCGATCGCGCATGCTCGGTGCTCGCGTTGGTCGGTGCCGTCAATGTGCCGATCATCTATTTTTCCGTGCAATGGTGGAACACGCTGCACCAAGGGTCCTCGATAAGCCTCACTGCCGCGCCCAAGATGGCGACGATCATGCTCTCCGGCATGCTCGTGATGGCGCTCGCGGCGTGGTTCTATACCGTCGCGGTCGCACTCGTTCGCGTGCGCTGCATCATGCGAGAGCGTCAGCGCGGCGCGAGGCAACTGGGACCCACAACAGTCGTACCGGGGCTCGCATGAGCAATTTCCTGGCGATGGGCGGGTACGGTTTCTATGTCTGGATGTCATACGGCGTCACGGCCCTCGCGATCGTCGCCGAACTGCTGGCGCTGCGGGCACGGCACCGGGCCGCGACACGTGCCTTTGTTCACGACCGCAATGAGAGTCCAACCCCATGAAAGCTCGACATCGCCGACTGGCGTGGATCGGCGCTGGCGTCGCGGTCCTCGGCATGGCCGTGGCCTTGGTGTTGAGCGCGTTTCAGTCGAACCTGGTGTTTGCATTCACGCCGTCGCAAGTGATGGCGCGCGAAGCGCCGCAGGGCCGGCCATTCCGGATCGGGGGCATGGTCGAGGCCGGATCGCTGGTCCGCGTACCCAACTCGCTCGACGTAAAGTTCATCGTCACCGACACCGTACAACACCTGCCCGTGATGTACAACGGACTGTTGCCCGACTTGTTTCGCGAAGGCAAGGGCGTGGTCGCGCAAGGTACGATTGGCCCGGACGGCGTGTTTCGCGCCACCGAGATTCTCGCCAAGCATGATGAGAACTACATGCCGCCCGAGGCAGCGGCGGCGATCGCCAAGGCGCAAAGCGGCAAGGGCATGGCGGTTCCCACGTTGCAATATGGTAAATGAGGGCAACGATGATTGGAGTTGACGGCAAATGATTCCTGAACTCGGCCACTTCGCATTGATCCTGGCACTCCTCGTGGCGCTCGTGCAAAGCGTGCTTCCGCTCGTGGGCGCGCGGCGACGTGATGCAGCGCTGATGGGGATCGCCAAGCCGGCGGCGCGCCTGCAGTTCATCCTGGTGGCGTTTTCTTTCGGATGCCTTGCGTGGAGTTTCGCCACCAGCGATTTTTCCGTCGTCAATGTCGTGGAAAATTCGAACACACAGTTGCCCCTGCAATACCGCATTGCGGCCACGTGGGGATCGCACGAGGGTTCGCTCCTGCTGTGGGTGCTTATGCTGACCGGTTGGGCCACGGCCGTCACGCTGCGTTCGCGCAATCTCCCGGCAGTGCTGCTATCGCGCGTGCTGGCGGTGATGGGACTCGTCTCTGTCGGCTTCCTGATGTTCATGCTTTTCACCTCCAATCCGTTTGCGCGACTCGTACCTGCCGCCGCCGAAGGTCGCGACCTCAATCCGCTATTGCAGGATCCCGGCATGGTGATTCACCCGCCGATGCTCTACATGGGTTACGTCGGCTTTTCGGTCGCGTTTGCATTCGCCATTGCGGCGCTGCTGAGTGGCCGACTCGACGCGACCTGGGCGCGCTGGTCGCGACCGTGGACGACGGCGGCGTGGTCGTTCCTGACCATCGGCATCGCGCTGGGCAGCTGGTGGGCTTACTACGAATTGGGCTGGGGCGGCTGGTGGTTCTGGGACCCGGTCGAAAATGCGTCGTTCATGCCGTGGCTGGTGGGCACCGCGCTGTTGCATTCGCTGGCGGTGACGGAAAAGCGCGGCACGTTCAAGAGCTGGACTGTATTGCTCGCCATCATCGCGTTTTCACTGTCGCTTCTCGGCACGTTCCTGGTTCGTTCGGGCGTACTCACGTCGGTGCATGCGTTTGCCACCGATCCTACACGCGGGGTATTCATTCTGGTATTCCTGGTGATCGTGATCGGCGGCTCGCTCACACTCTACGCAATGCGCGCCGGCGCGGTGGGCGGTGGCGCGGGCTTCGACATGGTCTCGCGCGAATCGGCGCTGCTCGCCAACAACATCCTGCTCATCGTCGCGCTGGGTGCGGTATTCCTGGGTACGATGTATCCGATGTTCCTCGACGCGCTGAATTTGCCCAAGGCCTCGGTCGGCCCTCCCTACTTCAACCTCGTGTTCCCGATCCTGATGGCACCGGCGGCGTTCCTGATGGGCATCGGTCCCATCGCAAGTTGGCGCCGCGCAGAATTGCCGGACCTGGCCCGGCGCCTGAAGTGGGCGTTCGTCGTGGCCGCGGTGACCGCCGTGCTGTTGCCCTTCACGCAGGGCGAATGGTCGCCGCTTGTCGCGCTGGGGCTGTTCCTGGCGCTGTGGATCGTGGCTACGACAGTCGCGGCGGTCGCGCATCGCCTGCGCAGCGCGCCGCAAAATGGCATTGGCGAGAAGCTCGCCGCCAATCCGGCCGCGTGGTACGGCATGCTGCTGGCGCATCTCGGCGTGGCCGTGTTCATCGTGGGCGTGACGCTGGTCAAGGGCTATGGCGTCGAGGAAAACGTTCCGCTCGATGTCGGCCAAAGCATCACGGTGAATGGCGAGGAGTACACCTTCCGCGGAGTGACGCCGGTCACCGGACCCAACTATCGGGGCGTGGCGGGAATCATCGAAGTGCGCCGCGAGGGCAAGCTGGTTGAAACCATGCGGCCCGAAAAGCGCGTCTACAACGCGTCGGGGTCGAGCATGACAGAAGCCGCTATCGACGCAGGCTTCCTGCGCGATCGCTACGTTTCGCTCGGCGAACCGGTCACTGACAAGGGCGATGCCGGCGCGTGGGGCGTGCGCGTCTACGTCAAGCCTTTTGTCGACTGGATCTGGGGCGGCGCCTTCCTGATGGCGCTTGGCGGCTTTATCGCCATGTCCGATCGCCGATACCGGCTTGCCGTGCGGCAGAAGTTCGTCGGCCTGGCCGGCACCGCGCATGCCTGACCCATGAAGGCGCTGCGCTACATCCTGCCACTGGCCCTCTTCCTGGTGCTGGTCGGGTTCCTCTGGGTGGGACTTGCGCGCGATCCGCGTGAAGTGCCTTCTCCACTGGTCAACCAGCCCGCGCCCGCATTCTCGCTCGCGCGCCTGGACGATCCCGCGAAAAAATTGGGTCCTTCCGATTTTAAGGGACAGGTGTGGCTGCTGAACGTGTGGGCGTCATGGTGCGTCTCCTGCCGCGTCGAACACCCCTTGCTGGTGCAGCTCGCCAAGGCCAACATCGTCCCGGTCATAGGGCTTAACTACAAGGACACCACCGAACTCGGCCGCGCTTGGCTCGCGGACAATGGCGATCCCTACAAGCTGTCGGTAGTGGATGCCGATGGCCGCGTGGGCATCGACTGGGGTGTCTATGGCGTTCCGGAAACCTTCGTCGTCGACAAGAATGGCGTCATTCGCTACAAGCAGATCGGGCCGATAACTGCGGAGGCCCTGCAGAAGACGATATTGCCGCTCGTGCGCGAACTGCAGAAATCGTGATGGGAAAAAGACGTTTATCGCGCTCTATCCGTATCCTGGCCGTGCCACTCCTTGCGATCGTCTTTGCGCAAGCGCAGGCGCTTACCGCGCTCGACGTGCGTCTCAAGAACCTGGAAGAAGAATTGCGGTGCCTGGTCTGCCAGAACCAGACGCTGGCCGACTCCACTGCGCCACTCGCGCAGGACTTGCGGCGCGAAGTGCGCGAGCAGGCGGAACTCGGCAAGAGCGACGCCGAGATCAAGCAATACCTGGTTGCCCGCTACGGCGACTTCGTGTTGTACAAGCCACCCGTCAAGCCGACCACGTGGCTGCTCTGGTTCGGCCCCTTTGCATTCCTGCTGGGCGGCGCGCTGATCTGGTTCGTCGTGCTGCGCAGGCGTGGTCGCGGTGGCCAAAGCGCCGATGAGGGGCCAGCGACGCCACCGTCCGGAGGGCAAGCCGCGCGGGCCCGCGCGCTGCTGGACGGATCGCCCGAGAAGTAACGGGCGCTACAACGTCGCACCGCACTTCCAGCACAGGTCAAAGTTGGAAGGCGACGGTTCGCCGCAACCTTCGCACTGGACGTCGAACTGCCGCGCTCCGGCGTTCTCGATGTCGCGCAGCACGATTTGCGCGCGCTCGCGATCGCATTCGCGCTCGATCCACACTTGCGGTTGCGCGACATCCGGCGCTATGTCACCGACGATGCTCGAGGCATGTTCGTTGAAGACGTGGGCCTTGATGCCTACCTGGTTCAGGCGGTCCGCAACCAGATACGCATCAAAGCGCTGGAGCGCAGTGTAGACGCGAATCATGCCGGCGCCTTCAATTGCGTGAGCGCCCGTACCAGCCTTTGCAGCGCGGTCATGAGTCGGCTGGCGCGGGCCTCATCCCACAGGAACGGTGGCGCTTCGTCCATGTAGCAATCTTGCGCCATTTCCAGCTGCAGCGCGTGCACGCCGTCCTGCGGCCGACCGTAATGGCGCGTGATCCAGCCGCCCTTGAAACGGCCGTTGACGACATGCGTGAAGCCTTCGGCCTTCGCCAGCACCTGCGCCGCACAATCCTGCACTGCCGGAGCGCAGCTCGCGCCATTGGCCGTGCCGAGATTCAAGTCGGGCAGGCGTCCCGGAAAAAAGCGTGGTACCTCAGCGCGGATCGAATGGCCATCGAGAAGGAGCGCGAACCCGTGTTGCAAGCGAACGCGCTCAATTTCCGCGGCAAGCGCAGTATGAAAAGGTATGAAACTGGCTGCCAGCCGGTCCGAAATCTCCGCCGGCGTGGGCGGCTCTCCGTCGCGATAAATCGGTTCATTAGCGAACGTCCGGGTGGGACAAAGCTCCGTATTGTCGGCACCCGCATAGAGCGCCTGCCCGGAAGGGTCGCGATTGAGGTCAATGACGTAGCGCGAATGCGTCGCACAGAGGAGCGTGACGCCCTCGTCTCGCGCGAACGCATACAGTCGCTCCACGTGCCAGTCCGTATCGGGAACGCATAGCGCAATCGGCATAAGGCGCTCGCGCATCGCGTCGGGGAGATACGTCCCGGAATGCGGACTATTGATGACCAGCGGGCTGTCTCCACGGTGGAGTTGAAACAATTCCCTCATGCTCTGCCCCGAAGTTTCCTCAGTCGTTCCAGCGCGTGACACGCCCTGCCCGAATCACACCCGCATTCGGGTTGCCGCCGATCCGGTACGAAAGTTCGGCGGGCTCCGCGATATCCCATAGCGCAATGTCGGCGCGCTGTCCGACGCCGAGTGTCCCGCGATCCGCCAATCCCAATGCGCGCGCCGCGTGTGCTGTGGCACCGGCAAGCGCTTCCTCCGGCGTCAAACGAAACAGCGTGCACGCCATGTTGAGCATCAGCAACAACGACGTCGCTGGCGAAGTGCCCGGGTTGCAGTCCGTCGCCACCGCCATCGGCACGCCGTGGGCGCGCAGCGCGGCCAACGGCGGCGCTTGCGTCTCGCGCAACGCGTAAAACGCACCCGGCAGCAAGACAGCCACCGTGCCGGCACGCGCCATGGCCGCGATGCCCGCGGCGCTCGTGTATTCGAGATGATCGGCGGAAAGCGCGCCCGCCGCCGCGGCCAACGCCGCCCCCCCGGTATCAGTGAGCTGATCGGCGTGCAATTTAACGCGCAGACCCGCGGCACCCGCCGCCGCGAACACCCGTTGCGTTTGCTTCACGGTGAAACCAATCGTTTCGCAGAACGCGTCGACTGCGTCGGCGGCGCCAGTCGCCGCGACCGCCGGGATCAAGTCGCGACAGACGTAGTCGATGTAATCGTCGGCACGTCCGGCAAACTCGGGCGGCAACGTGTGCGCCGCAAGCAACGTGGTGCGCACATCCACGCCGAGTTCGCGGCCCAGCGCGCGCGCGACCGCGAGCTGCTTCAGTTCCGTTACGGTGTCTTGTCCGTAGCCGGACTTGATTTCGATGGTGGTCACACCCTCTGCGGCAAGCGCGGCCAGGCGCGGCCGGCTCTGATTGGCGAGTTCTTCCTCCGATGCCGCACGCGTTGCGCGCATTGTCGAGTTGATTCCGCCGCCCTCACGCGCGATATCCGCATAGGTTGCGCCATTCAGCCGGCGTTCGAATTCACCGGCACGATTGCCGGCGTAGACCAAGTGCGTATGACAGTCGATGAGTCCCGGCGTCAACCAGCGGCCGCCGCAACTACGCTTCTCCTTGACCGGCACATCCTGCGGAACATCGCGCGCGCGGCCCAACCAGGCAATAACGCCATCGCGAAGCCCAATGGCGCCGTCACGAATCGCACCGTAAGGCACGCCATCGCTGCGCATCGTCGCAAGATGCGCATCGAGCAGCAGCAGGTCGAATCCGGACGGTGTCATTGCGTGGCGGCGAGCGTTGTCATTCCGGAGAAGTCACTCGTGCCAATGCCGCACGATAACGGTCGAAAACGGCCTCCTCCGCCGCGTGGTGGCCATCGCGGACAATCCATTTTCCACCTGCCATGACATCGCGCACCGGTGAGCGCGCGGGGCCGAAGATGGCGGCGTCCAGGCAATCGTCGGCGGCTTGGCTGGCCAGGGCGGGATCCCTGTCATTCAACACGACGAGATCGGCCCGGCGACCCACCGCGATAGCCCCGACGGGCTGGGCCAGCGCTTGCGCGCCACCACGCGCTGCGCGCGCCCAGAGGCTGCTGCCGATTGCCAGTTCGCTCCCCGGCCCTGTCGGTCCCGATGGATCGGCATCGCTCGCCCCGCATGCGTCAGCGGCGTGTACCAGCACATTGCGCCGGCGCGCACGCATCCGCTGCGACCATTCCAATTGCCGCAATTCCACGAAGGGATCGATGATCGTGTTGGAATCGCTGCCCACGCCGAACCGACCGCCGGCCGCGAGATAAGCCGCACCGGGAAAAATGCCATCGCCCAGGTCGGCTTCCGTGGTCGGCGCAAGTCCGGCAACCGCGCCGCTCGCCGCCAGTGCCGCCACTTCCTTTTCCGTCATGTGCGTCGCATGCACGATGCACCAGCGCGAGTCCACGCTCGCTTGCGTGAGCAGCCATTCAACCGGACGCATACGGCTCCAGGCAAAGCAGTCGTCCACCTCGCGGGTTTGCTCGGCGGCGTGGATGTGCACGGGCGCACCCGGACCAGCCAGGCGCACGATTTGGTCCAGCTCCTCCGGCGTCACGGCGCGCAGGCTGTGCGGCGCCACGCCAAGGACGTAGCCATGTTCGCCTTGAGCTGCGCGCAAACGATCGTACAAGTGCGAGAAGGTGTACGTCGTGTGCACGAAGCGTCGCTGCCCGGAGGTACTGGCCGTTCCGCCAAACCCCGCATGCGCGTAGAACACGGGCAGGAGCGTCAAGCCGAGACCGGCCACGCGGGCCGCGGCAACGACGCGCCAAGCGAGCTCCGCCGGATCGGCATGGGGTTTGCCGGCAGAATCGTGGTGCACGTAGTGGAACTCCGCCACCGACGCATAGCCGGACTTGGCCATTTCCACGAAGGCCTGCGCCGCAATCGCCTCGAAGGCATCTGCATCGACGCGGTCCAGGAACGCATACATGGCCTGCCGCCACGTCCAGAAACTGTCATCGCGCGCCGTCGACGCGCGGCCGGTGCGGCCCGCGAGTGCGCGCTGGAATGCATGCGAATGCAGATTGGGCATTGCCGGAACGATGGGACCGGCCGCCTGCTCGCAACGCTTGCCATCGGCATCCCGCGAGACGTCAGTGATCACCCCATCGTCGCCGATGTCGATCGCGACATTGCGCGCCCAACCGCCAGGCAACAGCGCATTTGCGGCGACGAGTTTCACCACGCGAATCTCTCACCTTCGGCGTCGCACGCGATCATGCGTATCCTCATTCGTACTTGATGGCCGCGACCAGGGCAACCGACCCGGCCGCGAGGGGATTCACGCTGAGAGCATGCGCCGAGGCATTTCCTTCCATCGTCATCAGGAGCGCATGGGCCTCGGGCAGCGCAATCGGCGGATGTCCGGCGAGCAGGCATTCGGACGGACCGGCCGCCGCGTAACACAGGTAGGTGTGCGCGGGCGCGAGAGCCTCTCCACCTTCGCGGCGGACGATCACGTCGCCGCGCGCGCTGCCGCGGCGGACCATGAGATTGAAATCGCGGACCGGACCGGATACGAGATTGCAACTCAACGTGCTGTCGCCGGAAAAACGGACGGGCTCGAATGTCGCTCGCATTTCGAGTGGCTCGCCTTCACCGGTCAAGGTGAAACCCGCACCCGCCAGCAGGACCAGCGTGCGGTCGATGCCGGCGAAGGTCGAAAAGGGACCATCCTTCTCGACATCGGCCACGCTGACGCGCCAGGCAAACGACGCCATCCCCGACCCTTCCGGATGTGCGGCAATCTCGGTCGTGTGACCGCCGCCATTTTTCCACGGCATGCGCCGGTAATCGGTGGGAGACAGGACGCGGTGGGAAGTCATGTTCTTGTCAGGTCTTCGCTCGTCACGCCGAACTTGTTTGAATGCATTCGTTCCGCTTTGCGAGCACCCGATTGTAGTGCCATCGTCCGATGCCGCCCAAGCATTTTCGTTCTCGCCGTGGGTCCCGCCCATATGCCGCGACGAACGGATAAACTTGCCGGATACGCAGTGAGCGCATTGAAGGGGCGGGCCAGCATGCCGGGCAACGAACTATTCCTGGAATACCTCAATGGTCCCGATGTCGCCCGGCTGTCACTCACCGATGCCGAGATTCTCGATGCGGTCGCAGGCGGGTTGGATGCGCAGGGACGCGGCCAGACCGTGATCGAGCCGAGGATGCACCTCATACCGGGGCGCGCATTCAATGGCCACTTCAATGTGCTGCGCGGATATGTCGCGCCACTGGCACTGGCCGGCGTCAAGGTCGTCGGCGACTACGTGGACAACTACCAGCGTGGCCTGCCCTCGGAAATGGGGTTGCTCAATCTCTTCGATCCGGCAACCGGGCAGCCAGTCGCGATCATCGATGCGGCGGGCTTGACCGACATGCGCACGGGTGCCGTCACGGCCATCGGTGCCAGGCACCTGGCACGCAAGGACAGCCGGATTCTCGGACACATCGGCGCGCGCGGCACGGCCTACTGGAACGTACGGCTACTCGACTCGCTGTTTCACTTCGGCGAGATCCGTGTGCATTCGCGCCGGCCGGAGAGTCGCGCGGAATTTGCCGCGCACCTCAGCCGGGACCTGGGCAAGCCGGTGATCGCCACCGACGACTGGGAATCCTGCGTCCGCGACGCGGACATCGTGGTCGAGGCAACACGCCTTGCGCAACCCGAACCGATGCTGCAAACCGAGTGGATCAAACGCGGTGCATTGGTCGTGCCCTACGGAACGATGAGCGCAGTCGAACTCTCGCTTACCGACATTATGGACAAAATTGTCGTCGACGACTGGGGGCAGTGCAAGGCCGGGCAGTTCGGAAGCCTGCGCGCGCATGTCGACGCCGGCAAGCTCTGCGCCGATACGCTTCACGCGGAACTGGGTCAGATCGTGGCGGGCCTGAAACCGGGCCGCGAACGCGACGACGAGACAATCCTTCTCTGGCACCGGGGGCTTTCGTTGTCCGACATTGCGCTCGGGGCTGCGATGCTGGACAAGGCGCGGCGCCTGGGCGTTGGACAGCGCCTGCGCTATGCCTGACCTGTTCGCCGGGAAGGACAGCGTGGCTGCCATGCTGATCGCCAACGCACGCATGTATGCCGTCAACACCAGCGTCGCGGCGACGTGGCGGGCTTTGCTCGAATGGGTCATCGCCCGCGCAGGCGTTGCCTGCGAGGTGATCGACTATCCGCCACCGCTGCCGCTACCTGGCCTCTGGGCGCGCGCGGACCTTGGATGTGTTTTCATGTGCGGCTTTCCCATTGCGATGGCGCAACCGGCGCCGCGCATTCTCGCCGCCCCGGTTGCAACGCCCGAGCGATACCGCGGCCAGCCTGTCTACTGCACCGACATCGTCGTGCGCGCGGATTCGTCACATCGGCAACTCGACGACCTGTTCGGGGGGCTATTCGCGTACACGACCGAGGATTCGCAATCGGGCTACCAGGCACCGCGCCGCCTTCTGGCCGCGTTCGCCAATGGCCACGATGGCAAACTCTTCGCATCGACCGTGGGTCCCCTGGTGACGCCGCGTCGCGTGGTCGAGGCCGTACTTGGCGGAGAGGCCGATGCGGGACCGCTCGACAGTTACTTCCACGACCTCCTGCGCCGGCATGAACCCGCGTTGGCTGCGCAACTGCGCGTGCTGGTATCGACCCGCATGACACCCAATCCAGCGCTGGTCGCCGCACCAACGGTTCCAGAAGAAATCGCCCGTCGTTTGACGGACGCGCTGCGCGGCGTGGCTGACGCCCCGGAACTGGCGACGGTCCGTGCCGACTTGTTATTGCAGGGTTTCACCGCGGTTGAGGCGGAAGCCTACGCATCGCTAGGTGACGCCGCGCGCCGGGTCGATGCCACTGGCTACACCCGGATAGCGTGAAGTGACGCACTCCCAGCAGTTGTAGGCGCATTGACATCACCCGGTGTGCCGGGAAGAATGGACGGTCTGCTCATCCGTCCCCGCGCAGTCATCAAATCCGGAGCAACCATGGCCCTCAAATATTTCGCACGGATGTTCACCGTGACCGCCGCATTGCTGCTGCTGGCCGCACTACCGGCCCAAGCCCAGGTCCGGGTCGGCTCCAAGAATTTCACGGAACAGTTCATCGTCGCCGAGATCTACGCGCAGGCACTGGAGGCCGCGGGCATCAAGGTGGAGCGCAAGCTCAACCTGGGCGGCACGCTGATTGCGCAAAAGGCGCTGGAGGAAAGGCAGATCGACCTCTATCCCGAGTACACGGGAACGATGCTGCTGGTCGTGCTCAAGCAGCCGGTCATGACGGACCCGAAAGCGGTCTATGACAAGGTCAAGGCCGAGTATGCAACCAAGGGACTGGTGGTGCTCAACCAGGCGCCGCTGAACAACACCTACAACATGGTTGTGCGCCCGGAAACGGCCGCGCAGTACAAGCTGGAGAC
>JBDTPJ010000072.1:0-18488 GCA_039932755.1 Betaproteobacteria bacterium | reverse complement strand
TCGTGTTGGTCACCAGGCCGGGCGTGCTCGACGTGATCGTGACGATGATCGAACAGCCGCCAGACGGAATGCTGGTGCCGCTGGGTACCGTGATCAACGCCGACGCTACGATGACACCGGTACATGTGCCGGTATTGCCGCCCGTGGTGGTAACGCCTCCCGGCATCGGATCCGTGAATGCCGCGGTCAACAACTGCGCGGTCGCGTTCGAGTTGCCCAATGTGAGCGTAAGTGTCGATGTGCCGCCCGCCACGATGTTCGCCGGCAAGATCGTCTTGGTCAGCGTGAGTGCCGCTGCGTTCACCGTCAGCGGCGCGCTGGCAGGAGGCGCTGTGCCGACGACGGTTTGCAGCGAGCCAGTGGTATTGGTCGCCGTGCCCGGCGTCGTGGAAGTGATCGTGACGATGATCGTGCAGCCACCCGATGGAAGGATGCTGCCCGACGCCTTCGATATCGACGCGGCGGTGACCGTCACGCCGGTACAACTGCCGGTATTGCCGCTGGTGGTGGTTATACCTGCGGGCATGTTGTCGATGAACAGGGCGGTCAGAGACGTGGCGCCCGCGTTGGGATTGCCCAGTACCAACGTGAGGGTGGCGGTGCCCCCTGCGGCAATCGTTCCGGGGACGATCGACTTGCCGAGCGTCGGCGTGAACAGAACGATCGTGTTGGTGTCCGAGGCGGACGCCGATGAGCCGGGGCCCGAACTCGCCGCGTTGGTCGCCGTGACTGTATTCGTGATCGAAGGGGCCGACATTCCTGCGCCGAAGTCTACGGGCAACGAATAGCTAAGGCTGGCGCCGCCGCCGGCGGGAACGTAAGCACCGCTGACAGAAAAGCCGGTGCCCAGATTGCTGATGGCGCCGCACAAGGCGCCCGCGCCTGCCGGTATGCACGACGCGGGACCATTCTGGGTGACACCGGGAGGTAGCGTGTCGGCAATCGCGACATTGCTCGCATCCGACGGTCCGCCATTCGTCAGTACCATGACGTAGGTGGCGTTGCCGCCGGGTAGAAAGGTGGTGCTGCCGTCACTCTTGGTGATAGCGAGATTGGTGACCGGCACCGCTGGGTCGGAATCCGAAGCGGTGGTGCCACCCGTGTTGATCACCGAACCGGGCACGACGACGTTGATCGTATTGGTTAGCGTCCCGATCACGTTCGGCGCGATCGTCGCGGGGACCGTGTAGGTGATCGATCCGCCGTTGGGGATCGTGACGATGTCGGCGATGGGTCCCGACCCCGTCCCGCAGATCGCGCCGCCTGTGGGGAGGCAGGTCCAGGTGCCGAAAGTTACGCCCGCTGGCGGCGTGTCATTGACCAATAGACCGGCCACGTCGTTGGGACCGGCGTTAGACACACCCATGGTGTACGTGGTGGTGCCGCCCGGCGTGATACTGCTCACACCGTTGGTCTTGGTGACCGTCAGCTTGACCGTGCCCGTGGCGGCGAGCGTCGCCGTCCCCTGCAAGGGATTGGTGACGCCTTGCGCACTGGTGACTGTGCCCGGCGGAATGTTGTTGATCAGGTTGCCGGACACCATTGCGGACACCCGGATCGTCGCCGTGCAGATCGCCGCGGCGTTCACCGTTGCATTGGCGAGAGTGAGCTTCCATGGTGCCACGGCCGACGGAGTCAATGTCGCCGCGCCGCAGCCGTTCAATGTGGGTGTCGGCACCGTGGCGAAGACCATGCCCACCGGCAGGTTGTCGACCAGCCCGGCACCGGTCAGCGTAATGGCGCCGGCATTGTTGTTGCGAATCTGGAGCGTCATCGTCGAGAACGTCGCCGCGCCAACCGCCACCGTCGTGGGGCTGAACGACTTGTTCACCGTGACCGTCGAATTGTTGATCGTCAGAACTGCCGTGGTGTCATTGAGCGTCACCGCCTGCGCAGTCGTCACGTTGGCGCCGGGAATCGCGTTGGTGTGGGCACCGACCGAGGCGCCCGTGGTGGCGACATCGACCGAGATCGTGCAGCTGAAGTTGGTAGGCGGAGGGTTGGCATTGGCGAGGCTGCCGCCCGCAACCGTAAACGCCGCTTCGCCTCCTGCGAGTACCGGCGAAAAGGTCGCTCCAGTGCAGGTGGTCGCGGCATTCGGGGGCGTCGCCACGACGAACCCCGCGCCCATCGTGGACGTGAGGTTGTCGGTGAGCCCGATGCCGGTGAGGTCGGAAGCCGTGGCCGCGCGCGTGAGCGTCACGGTGAGTCGCGACTTGGTTCCCGCCTGCACCGTTGTCGGATTGAACGCCTTCGAAACCGTCAGCGCGCGCCCGACGGCGACGTTCCCCGTGATGGTGGCCGCGTTGTTGCCCAGGCTCGTCACCACGCCGTTGACGGCAATCGTGTTGGTGTGGGTAGCGACCGTGGCAGCCGTGGAAATGCTGATGGGGCCTACCGTTATCGTGCAGCTGCCCAGTACCGGGCCAACGGCCGCCGGAATCGACCCGCCGGTCACGACAAACGATGTCGCCGTCGATGTAGAGAGTACCGAACCGCACGTACCGCCGATCGTGGGCGCCGCAGCGAACGTGAATCCGGCACCCAGCGTCGAGATCAGATCGGTCAGGGACGTAATCGCGGCTGCACTGGATGCGCTGTTCTGGAGCGTGATCGTCATCGTCGTCGTACCGTTTTGCACCGCCGCCGAAAATGCCTTGCTGCCGCCGATGGTTCTCACGGTAAGGGAGACGTTGCCGGTACCGGAATAGGCGACGCCACCCCAGTTGCCGGCGGCGATCGAATTGTTCCGGGTTGAGGTGGCGAAGACCTGCAACGTGATCGTGCAGGACTTGTTGCCGGCAACCGGCGTGCTGAAGGCCGCCAGACTCGCGCCGGTGAGCGTGACCGACGTCAGCGTATTCGTCAGCGCGCCGATGCAAGTGGACGCCGGAACGCCGGTTACGGTCATTCCGGCGGGCAGGTTGTCGGTGAAAGTAATCGGGGTAAGGATGCTGTCGTTGAAATTGGTGATCGTGATCGTCAGCGTCGACGGCGTTGTGCCGCCAACGGGGATCGTCGCCGGCGAGAATGCCTTTGTGATCGCGCCGCCGGTCTGCACGGTTACGTTGGCGGTGATGGCCGGGCTGGTCACACCTTCGAGCGTCTTGAGCGCGCCCGCCGCGATGGTATTGGTGGAAGCGGCGTTGACAGCCGCATTCGGATTGCGCGCGATGACGTCGACCTTGATCGTGCATGAACCGCTTGCGGGGATCTGGGCGCCCGTCGCCAGCGTAACCGTGGACGGATTTGTCGCAGGTGCCGACGCGGTGGCCGTTCCCAGGGGGCACGTCGTCACTACATTCGAAGGTGTCGCGATCGTGACGTTCGCAGGGAGCGTGTCGGTGAACGCTGCCGACAAGTTCAAGGGCACGACGTTGGGGTTGGTCAGCGTGATGGTCAGCGTCGAGGGGGCGCCGTTACCGTGAACGGTGGTCGGCAGGAATGCCTTGGCGCCGGTGACGTTGACGAGTGCAGAGACCACGAGCGTCGCCTGCGCGTCCTGCGGATTGCTACCGTTTGACGACGTGACGGCGTTATTCGGGATCGTGTTGAGATACGTGTTCGGCAGGATTGAGACGACATTCACCGTCACCTGGCACTGCCCCGGAACGCCGCCGCTGATCGCGGGAATCGTGCCGTTGGGAAAGTGGATTGACGTGGCTCCCGCTGCAAGCAGACTGGTGTCGACGCAGTTCAGCGGAAGCGTGCTGAACGTCAGGGGCGTGGCAACGACGACATTCGCAGGCAGAAAATCCGTGAAGTCGATTCCTGTCGCGGGCGTCGCATTCGGATTGAGCAGGACAATGGTCAGCGTTGAAACCTGTCCTGCCGACACCGAATTGGGAGTGAAGCTCTTGTTGATTCCGACGGTGGCAAACGTGGTAGTCGCGAATGCGCACGCAAAGAGGGCGAACGCAGCCTGTCGCAGGATGCCGACGCGGGGCGTTGACCATGACCGGAGAACGGCGCCCGCAAATTGCGACACGACAACCACACCACGCTTGCAACCGAAGAAAGTCATTACTGATCCGCCTTGGACTTGCCAAATGCAATGGAGCGGTGCAGTTCGAGTGACGACTGCATCACCAAAAAAATCGGCGCCGAAACGCTCGTGTTGGCCCCGTAAGTCAACGAAGACTGAGTGGACCCGTAGCCAGTTCAAAGGCCCAAAATGGCGTCATTCGCATTATTAAAGCAATAATCCTGCCAACAAACCCCTTTTGGGGCTTGGTACTTTAAATTGGAATACCAGGGACCGCGGCTAGTGGTAACCCAGCTCCGCGCGGACTTTGCCTCGAAAAACGTAATACGACCAACCTGTGTACATGAAAACGATCGGCAGGATGAACAGCGTGCCTATCAGCAGGAAGGCCTGTGAGCCCGGGGATGACGCGGCGTCCCACAATGTGATGGTCCATGGCACAACATAGGGAAATACGCTGATTCCGAGTCCCAGGTAGCACATCGCGAACAAACCCATCGCGGCAATGAAGGGGAGTACCTCGCCACCGCGCGCAAGGGAGCGCCAGAGGGCCAACGCGATACCCGCGGTCACGAGAGGAATCGGCGCCAGAAACGCCATGTTGGGCCAGGTAAACCATCGCTCGGAAATCTTGGGGTGCAGGAAAGGGGTCCAGATGCTCACCATTGCGATGAAGGCGAGCACACCGAAGAGGCACGTCTTTGCCTGCGCCCGGGATTTTTCCTGCACTTCGCCTTCCGTCTTGAGCACGAGCCAGGTAGCGCCGAGCAACCCGTAGCCGAACAGCAGTCCCACGCCCGTCGCGAGTGGAAACGGTTTGACCCAGTCGAAGCTGCCGCCTGCAAAGTGGCGACCGGTGACCGCGAAGCCTTGCACGTACTCTCCCAGTACGACGCCCTGGAAAAATGTCGCAACGACCGATCCGCCAAAAAACGAGCGATCCCACCAGTGACGTCCCTCCAGCGCCTTGAGCCTGAACTCGAAGGCGACGCCCCGGAAGATGAGTCCCAGCAGCATCAGCAGGATCGGAAAGTAAAGCGCGGGAATAATCACCGCAAAGGCGAGCGGAAACGCTGCCAGCAATCCCAACCCGCCGACGACAAGCCAGGTCTCGTTGCCGTCCCAGACGGGCGCGACCGAATTCATCATGAGCGTGCGCGCCGCGTCGTCGCGCGCAAACGGGAACAGGATGCCCACACCCAGGTCGAATCCGTCGAGCAGCACGTACATGAATACGGCGATGCCGAGGATGACGGTCCATACAGGCACGAGATCGAGGTGCATGGCGTTAGGGCCCTAGGCGTCGGCGGCCGAGAGCGGTCGCGCGGGTCGTTCGGACAGCTTGGCGTCGTGTGCTTCCAGCTCGGTGGGCGGACCCGCGCGTGCGAGGCGGAACAGGTAATAGAGACCTGCACTGAATATGACGGCGTACACCGCCATGTAGAGCAACAGCGACAGCAGCACGTCGAGCCCCGTGATCGATGGCGACACCGCATCCTTGGTGCGCAGCAAGCCGTAGACGACCCAGGGCTGGCGCCCGACCTCAGTAACGGTCCAACCGGCGACCACGGCGATGAAGCCGGCGGGCGCCATGAAATTGCACACGAACAGGAATGCGGGCGATGCGAAGAGCCGTCCGCGCAAGCGCAGCCAGGCGCCCCAGGCAACCACCGTGAGCATCAGCATCCCCATGCCGACCATGACGCGAAAGGCCCAGAACACAATGGGCACCGGCGGGCGATCCTGGGGTGCGAAGTCCTTCAGTCCCTTTACCACCCCATTGATGTCGTGCGTGAGATAGACGCTGGCCAGGCCGGGAATTGCGATTTCATAGGCATTGGATTCGGTAGTGCTGTCGGGGACGGCGAAGAGGACCGCAGGCGCGCGTCCCTGCGTGGTCCACAGTCCCTCCATCGCTGCCACCTTGACTGGCTGGTACTCGAGTGTGTTGAGGCCGTGCGCGTCGCCCAGCACGACCTGCAGCGGTACCAGCAGGATCAGCAGTCCCAAGCCCATCGACATCGCGCGCTGCGATTCCGGCACGTGCTGCTGCTGGCGCAGGTGCCAGGCCGATACCGCGACGACGACGAATGCTGTGGTGATGTAGAAACCGGTGACCGTGTGCGCAATCCGGTACGGAAACGACGGATTGAAAATAACCTTCACCCAGTCTGTCGGGAAGAATCTTCCGTCGATGATTTCGTAGCCGGCGGGCGTGTGCATCCAGCTGTTCGCGGAGAGGATCCAGAACGACGAGAACAGCGTGCCCGCGCCCACCATCACGGCAGCGAACAGGTGGACCCAGGGCGGCACCAGCTTGCGCCCGAAGAGGAGGATGCCCAGGAAGCCGGCCTCGAGAAAGAACGCGATCAGTCCTTCGTACGTCAGTAGCGGGGCAAGCACATTTCCGGCGATGTCCGAGAGTCCACTCCAGTTAGTTCCGAACTGGAATGGCATTACGATGCCCGAGACCACTCCCATGCCGAACGACACCGCAAACATTCGGGTCCAGAACAAAGACAGCCGCAAATAGGTCGGGTCATGTTTCCAGAAATGGAGGCCCTCGAGCACGACGATGTACGACGCGAGGCCCACCGTGAACGCGGGCAGAAGGATATGAAAGGCGATGACGAACGCAAATTGCAGCCGAGACAACAGGACCGGATCGAGTTCCACGCGTGTTCTCCTGCCCGTTCAGGCCACCAGTCTACCTCGGACGCATCGCGTCCAGCACGGCATCGCCAGAAACCGTCACGGTCACATCGGAATTGCCACCTTCCATGGCGACAGGCGCAGCACTCGACGCAAAAGCCGCTTGCCGCATCATCGGCTGCGGACGCATGAAGTCACCGGTCTGGATCGCTACATTGCCCACGCGCCAGCCGTCAAAGCCGAAACCGCGAGCCGCGTCGGCGGCGCGCGCCTGCCACGACTTGATGGCTTGCTGTGTCAGGGCTTCCTCGGCTTTCTTGCGCGAGGCGTCACTCACGGAGAATTGCGTTCCGTCGATGACCAGCCCGCCATCTGACTGCAACTGCGAAATCAGCGCGGACAGCGACGCGAAGTCGCTGCCTTCGAGTTTCAGAGTCTGCGCCACCCGCCAGCGCGTCTGCTGCGTCTTGTCCGTGATCTGGAATGACGAATAGCCCGATGTCGATGCCTCCACACCTGCAATGGCTTTCGCGCGCGCCAGCGCCTTGCCCATGCGTGCGTTGACCACACTGGCCGCCGCGGCCGGGTCCGCGTTGTCGGACTCGGCGCGCATCGACGCGTACATGCGGTCGTTGGGTACGCTCGCCGTCGCCGAAGCGGAGAGCGTGACGGAGGGCGGACGGAACGGGAAATTGGGCGATAGGCTGGACGTTGCCATGGGCTGCGCGACAGCCGACTGCGCAAGGCTAAGGGCGAAAACGATGGACAAGGTCGCAAGCTTGGGTACGGCGGTATTCGAAACCTGATTCATGGAACCTTCCTCGTCGGGGTCATGCGTTGTTCGAGCGCCAGAATCGCCGCGCGGTTCGACCACGAAAAGCATTTTTCAGCGGCCTCCCGCCACGGCAGCCAGGCAAAGTTCAAGTGCTCGCGCGGGTTGAGGGTCACAGGCACGCGCGCGGATACGGCCAGCGCGAAAACGTGTTCCTGGTTGTGAGTCGTGCCTGGCGGATAGCGCTGCCGCCACTTCGGGAATATTTCATAGACATTGGACATTTCCCAATTGCAGAGCGCACCGGCCGCAGGTGCGTCGATCCCGGTTTCCTCCAGCAGTTCGCGCGCGGCTGTCGTCTGCAACGCTTCGCCCGGCTCCTGGCTTCCGGTGACGGACTGCCAGTGGTCGGGATAGTCGGCGCGTTCAATGAGCAAAACCTCGAGGTCCGTGGTGTAAACGAGGACCAGCACCGAAACGGGTTGCTTGTAGATCAATTCTTGCGGCCGAGCTGCCCCGAGCGGGCGTCAGGCGACGAAGACCCAGAACCCCACGTGCCGCTCCTTCCAGAACTCCGACGCCTCGGCCAGCAGGTCCTCCAGGGTCGCCCAGTCCTTGGGGTGCTCCTTGCGGTACGCGGCGACGTGCGTGAGGACGATGACGCGACCACTCTTGCCCAGCCAGTCACGGTCCTCGAGGACATCGGCGAGGGCATCGAAATTGTGGCCGAAGTGCTCGGGCAACTTGAGTGCGCGGTCGAGTTCCCCAAACAGCGTCGCGCGGTCCTTGGCGTGGCCCAAGTCAGCCGCCACGAACTTGAGATGCGCATGCGCGGCAGCCGCTTTGAGCGCTTCCGTGGCGCCTGTCCACGGGTGGACACCGGCGTCGTCGACGATGGCGAGATCGGGCACTTTCATTCGTGGATCCTCTTGAACGAACGATAGTGATCGCTGGTGTAGAAACAGGTAACCGGCGCCTTGGCCGGACCGCCGCAAATGATCCGGCGCGCGCCGCGGCTCTTCGACCCCGGCGTGCGCACCGTGTACTCGTAATAGTAGCCCTTGCGCTCGGCCGGGAGCAGGTGCTCGTAATTGCCGAACACGACGCCGTCGCGGTCGTAGCGGAAGGGGCCGCCTTCGTGGATCAGCATCAGAACCTCACGGCCTTCCTTGGGCAGGTCGGCCGCGGCAATCTCCGGTATCGACTCCGGCGTGGCCCGGGCGAGTGCCGCGGGTACCCAAAAAAACGCCGCCGCCAGCGCGAAGCCGGCAACGGCGTTTCGAATGTAGGCACCCGATTTCATTGGGCCCAGTTTAGCCTAATTTCTATGCCGGCCTGACCGAGTCCGTGGGCCGCACCTTGATATGCAGATCGCGCAATTGCTGCTCGGTGACGGGCGTGGGCGTGTCGATGAGCAAGTCCTGTCCGCGCTGCGTCTTGGGGAACGCGATGACGTCCCGAATCGACTCGGCGCCGCACATCATCGTGACCATGCGGTCGAAGCCGAACGCGATGCCTCCGTGGGGCGGCGCGCCGTATTGCAGCGAGTTGAGCAGGAAGCCGAATTTCTTCTCCTGGTCTTCCGGCGAAATGCCCAGCGATGCGAAGACTTTGGCCTGCACTTCCGGGCGATGGATCCGCACCGAGCCGCCGCCGATTTCCCAGCCATTCAGCACGACGTCGTAGGCCTTGGCAATGGCATGCGCCGGATCGGATTGAAACAAGTCTTCGTGTCCGTCCTTGGGCGCGGTGAACGGGTGGTGCCGCGCTGCCCAGGTCTTCTTCTCGTCATCGAATTCGAACATCGGGAAATCGACGACCCAAAGCGGCTGCCAGCCCTTGACCGCTAAACCGCGCTCGTGTCCCACCTTGGCGCGCAATGCGCCGAGGGCGTCGTTGACAACCTTTTCGCGGTCGGCGCCGAAGAAGATGAGATCGCCGTTCTGCGCGTCGGTGCGCTTGAGGATTTCGCGCAGCGCCGGCTCGCCCAGGAACTTGACGATGGGCGACTGCAGGCCCTCCTCGTTGACCTTGGTGACATCGTTGACCTTGATGTACGCCAAGCCGCCGGCGCCGTAGATCTTCACAAAGGTCGTGTAGTCGTCGATTTCCTTGCGCGACAAGGTACCGCCACCTGGGACACGCAGCGCAGCGACCCGTCCGTTCGGCAGGTCCGCCGCCGCGCGGAACACCTTGAAGTCCACCGTGCGCATGAGGTCGGTGAGCTCGGTCAATTCCAGCGAAATGCGCAGGTCGGGCTTGTCCGAACCGTAGCGGGCCATCGCCTCCGCGTACTTCATCACTGGAAACGGGCTCGGCAGGTCGACGTTCATGGCTTCCTTGAACATCGTGCGCACCAGCGTTTCCATCAGCGCGCAGATTTCCGACTCGTCCATGAACGAGGTCTCGATGTCGATCTGCGTGAACTCGGGCTGGCGGTCGGCGCGCAGGTCCTCGTCGCGGAAGCACTTCACGATCTGGTAGTAGCGATCGAAGCCGGACATCATGAGCATCTGCTTGAACAGCTGCGGCGACTGCGGCAGTGCGTAGAAGTGTCCGTGATGGATGCGTGACGGGACGAGGAATTCCCGGGCCCCTTCCGGCGTGGACTTGTAAAGGATCGGCGTCTCGATGTCGATGAAACCGTTGCCGTCCAGGAACTTCCGCGCGGATATGGCCGCCCTGTGGCGCAGCATCAGGTTCTGCTGCATCTGCGGGCGGCGCAGGTCGAGCATGCGATGTTCCAGGCGCACGGTCTCGGACAGGCCCTCGTCGTCCATCTGGAATGGCGGGGTCAGCGATGCGTTGAGTATCTCGATCGAGTGGGCGAGCACTTCGATTTCGCCCGAGACCAGGCCGGCGTTGACCGTGCCTTCGGGCCGCGGCCGCACCAGACCCGTGACGGCTATGCAGAATTCATTGCGTAGCGTCTCCGCCGTTGCAAAGGTTTCGGCGCGATCGGGATCGCAGACGATCTGCACCAGGCCTTCGCGATCGCGCAGGTCGATGAAGATGACGCCGCCGTGGTCGCGGCGGCGATGCACCCAACCCGTCAGCGTGACGTTCTGGGTGAGGTAGCGGCCGTCGATGCGACCGCAGTAGTCAGTTCGTTTCACGGCAATTCTCCGAAAATTTTATCGATGTCTGTTGTCGAGGTGTTCGAACGGGGCGCGGGCAGCCGCCGAACGCCGCGCGTGGGACTCGCGCGCGACCGTTCGACGCTACCCGGTCAATTTCGGGAGCTGGTCGCGGCAGGTTCGCGCGCCGCAGGCGGCGGTGGCGCGGCAGCAACGGATGCAGGCGCGACCGGTGCGTGCGCCTTGGGCGATACGACGCCCATCGAGATGACGTACTTAAGGGCCTCGTCGACGGTCATGTCCAGTTCGCGCACCCGGGAACGCGGCACGACGATGAAGTAACCCGACGTCGGATTGGGCGTGGTCGGGACGTAGACGCTCAAGTGCTCGTCACCGAGGTGTGCGGCAACAGCCGGCGCCGGTGTCCCGGTCAGGAACGCGATCGTCCAGCTGCCTTCATGGGGAAATTCGACCAGCAGCGCCTTGCGGAACGCGTTGCCCGAATCGGAAAGGAGCGTATCGCTGACCTGCTTGACCGACGAGTAGATCGACTTGACCACGGGAATACGGCCGAAGACATTTTCCCAGAACCGAATCAGTCGCGCGCCGAAAAAATTCGCGGCGATCACGCCCGTCAGGAGCAGTAGGCCGAAACTCAACAACACGCCAAAGCCCGGAATGTGGAAGCCCAGCAGCGCATCGGGGCGCGCATCCTGCGGAAACAGCAGCAGTGTCTGGTCCAGCGTCGTCACCAGGAAATGCAGGACGTAGATCGTGATGCCGAGCGGCACCCACACAAGCAGGCCTGCGATGAGATAGCGTTTCATGGCCGGAATGTGGTGTCAGTGGCGAGCGCGAATCAGGCGCCCGGGGTCGACGTACTGCTGGTGGCGGCCGGTGCGGATGCGACAGGTGCTGCCGTCTTGGTGTCGGAGGATTTCGACTCGGTCGACTTGGTGTCTGCGGATTTGGCGCTGTCGGAAGGCGCAACATCCTTGCCGCCTTCGCTTTTTGCCGCATCCACCTTGGCCGCCGGCTTGCTCCCGCTGCCTTTGAAATCGGTCTGATACCAGCCACTGCCCTTCAACTGGAAGCCCGCTGCAGACACGAGCTTGGTCAGCGCATCCTTACCGCATGCAGGGCATGCGACCAGGGGAGCGTCAGAAAATTTCTGCAGCGATTCCATCTCGTGCTGGCATGCAGAACATTTGTATTCGTAGATCGGCATCGCTCACTACTCCAGTGCTTGGTGCACATTCGCGCGCTGCTTAGAGCAATTGTGCGCAAAGCGCTTGATTCGAAAAGAATAAATGACCGTTGATTATAGCCCGAATCGGGCTTCAAGGGGTGACGCCCGGCGCGATGAGCTGCCCTTTCATGTCCATGAGCGCCGGGTCGGCGCAACAAAGTGGAATATGCTTGAGTCCTCTCCCAATTGGTCAGAGGAGGCGCATATGGCGACATACTGGACATGGTGGGCCCTTGCAGCGGTCCTGGTGGGCACGGAACTCTTTACTGGCACGTTTTACCTGCTGGCCCTTGGGGTGGCCTTTGCCTTGGGCGGGCTTGCGTCGATGTTGGGCGCGGGTCCGTCATCGCAGATGCTGATCGCCGCCGCGTTCGCATTCGCGGGGACAATCATTGCGCATCAATGGCGAAAGCTGCACGCGCTTCCGACACCGCAGGCGGGGCTGGACGTGGGACAGGAGGTGCAGGTGCTGTCGTGGCACGACAATGGCACGGCGCGAGTCAACTATCGCGGCACGCAGTGGGACGCGGAACTCGCGACACCGTCGGCGGCGCGTGAAGAGGTCATGTACATCGTCGACACGCGGGGATCGACGTTGCTCCTCGCCGCGGGCAAGCCCTGATCGCGCCGAAGACCGGTGCGTTGTACCTGATCGTTTTCGTCCACACCAAGGAGTGCTGACCATGTGGCTCGGTTCCTATGTTGCAACGCTGGCCATATTCATCGTGGCGCTCATCGTCGTCGTCAAGGCGATTCGCGTCGTTCCCCAGCAACACGCATGGGTTGTCGAACGGCTCGGCCGTTTTTACGCAGTGCTGCAGCCGGGCCTCAACTTTGTCATACCTTTCGTGGATCGCGTGGCCTATCGCCACGACTTGCGTGAAATCCCGCTCGATGTGCCGTCGCAGATTTGCATTACCCGCGACAACACGCAGCTGCAAGTGGACGGCATCCTATATTTCCAGGTCACGGACCCAAAACTTGCATCCTATGGGTCGTCGAACTACGTGCTGGCGATCACGCAGCTGGCGCAGACCACGCTGCGCAGCATCATCGGCCGCATGGAACTGGACAAGACTTTTGAGGAGCGCGAGCAGATCAACGTTCAGGTCGTCAATTCGCTCGACCAGGCGGCCGCAAGCTGGGGCGTGAAACTTCTGCGCTACGAGATCAAGGATCTGACCCCGCCGGCCGAAATCCTGCGCTCGATGCAGGCACAAATCACGGCAGAGCGCGAGAAGCGCGCCGTGATCGCGACCTCCGAGGGCAGCCGCCAGCAGCAGATCAACGTCGCCATCGGCGCGCGCGAAGCCGCCATCGCCAAGTCGGAAGGCGAGAAGCAGGCCGAAATCAACATTGCGCAAGGTGAAGCACAGGCAACGCTGATCAACGCCGAGGCCAATGCATCCGCCATTCGCCAGATTGCATCGGCGATCGAGTCGCAGGGCGGTCTGCAGGCTGTCAACCTGAAGGTCGCCGAGCACTACATCAACGCCTTCGGACTGCTCGCAAAGACAAACAACACGCTGATCGTTCCGGCCAATGTGTCGGACATGGCCGGCATGATTGCGACCGCCATGACCATCGTCAAGGCGCAGGGCAAATGAGTACAAGTCATAGTGAACACGGGGAAATGAGCGCATGGAACTGAAAGGAAGCACATTCGTCGTCACCGGTGGCGCGTCCGGACTGGGTGCGGCCACCGCAAGAATGGTCGTCGCCGGTGGGGGCAATGCCGTGCTGGCCGATGTCAACGTGGATGCCGGCAATGCACTCGCTGCGGAATTGGGTCGCGTAACACGCTTTGTCCGTACCGACGTCACCGACGAGGCAAGTGCCAAGGCGGCAGTGGCTGCGGCAGTCGACGGTTTCGGCGGCCTGCAAGGACTGGTGAACTGCGCGGGCATCGTGCACGGCGAGAAAATCGTCGGCAAGGAAGGGCCTCATACGCTCGCGGGATTCACGCGCGCAATCAACATTAATCTCATCGGTTCGTTCAACCTGACGCGGCTCGCCGCAGAGGTCATGAGCAAGGGCGCGCCCAACGCAGGTGGTGAGCGCGGCGTGATCGTGTATACGGCGTCGGTCGCGGCATTCGATGGCCAGATCGGTCAAGCGGCCTACAGCGCGTCAAAAGCCGGGCTGGTGGGCATGACGCTACCCGTGGCACGCGAACTGGCGCGCTACGGCATTCGGGTCATGACCATCGCGCCCGGTGTGTTCGAAACGCCGATGGTCGGCCAAATTCCCGCTGACATTGCGGCAGCACTGGGCAAGGCGGTGCCGTTTCCGCCGCGACTTGGCCGCCCGGCGGAGTTCGCGTCGCTGGTGGCAGAAATCATCCGCAACGAGATGTTGAACGGCGAGGTTATTCGCCTCGACGGCGCGATCCGGATGGCGCCACGCTGAAGATAGGTGTCGCCTACGGGTCGCGTCTGATCAACGCGAACGCAACGATCGTGACGGCAATGAAGAACACAAGAGTCCAGCCGGGAATGGCCAGGCCCAGAAATTCCCAACCCTTTTCCGCACACTCGCCGCTGCCGGCAAAGACTTTCTTGAGAACTTCAAGGAACGGAAACGATTCCATCATGTACGAAAAGCCCATGCCGCACGCCGGCACCTGGTCCTTGGGCAGCGCTTGCAGCCAGATCTGGCGGCTGGCAAACGCGGCGCCTCCACCCGCAAACACGAGGATCAATCCGGCATAGATTGCTGCTCCGAGCGGACGCGGATTCTGCACGAACGCCACCAGGAACGTGATGCCGATCGCGGATACGGCGATGCGCTGGAAGACGCACAACGGGCACGGCTCGAGGCCCGCGCCGTATTGCAACCACAACGCCCATCCCATCAATCCGGCGCAAGTGAGAAAGCCCAGAAGATAGGCGAACCTGCGCGGCGGCAGCACGATCAGCGACAGCGATACCACGCCGATCGCCATTATGCCGATGCGATAGAGAGACTGCGACAGCGAGGGGTCGCTTCCGAACCAGCGGAACAGGATTTCCTGCCCGAGCAGAGCTAGGGTGAGCACGAGGCCGGCCCACGGCCAGGGAACGGTGGAGTAACGCGTCATCGGGTTGCTTTCGCGAGAGCTTGATCCAGGTCCCAGATGATATCGTCAACGGCCTCCAGACCCACGGACAGCCGAATCATTTCCGGCGACACGCCTGCCGCGCGCTGCTCGGATTCGTCCAGTTGGCGATGGGTGGTCGACGCGGGATGAATCACCAGTGTCTTGGCATCGCCGACATTGGCCAGATGCGACAGGAACTCCACGCCCTCGATGAAGCGCACGCCGGCCGTCGCACCGCCGCGCACGCCAAAGGTGAGAATGCCGCCGGCACCGCGTGGCAGGTATTTGTGCGCAAGCGTTTTGTAGCGATTTCCCGCCAGCAACGGATAGTTAACCCATTTGACGGCGGGATGCGCCGCCAGATGTTGCGCGACGGCCAGTGCCGACTCGCAATGTCGCGGCATGCGCAGGTGCAACGTCTCGATCCCTTGCAGCAGCAGGAAAGCGGACAGTGGCGCCAGCGTCGGACCCAGCGTGCGCATCGTTTCCATCCGCGCCTTCATCGTGAAGCCGAAGTCACCAAAGGACTCGTCGAAGCGGACGCCGTGATAGCCGCGAGACGGCTCGGTCATCTGCGGAAACTTGCCGTTGTCCCAAGGAAATTTTCCGGACTCCACCAGCACGCCGCCCATCGTGGTTCCGTGGCCGCCAAGGTACTTGGTCACGGAGTGGACGACGATGTCCGCGCCGTGCTCGAACGGGCGGCACAGCCAGGGCGAAGCCAGCGTATTGTCGACGACCAGCGGAATGTCCGCGGCGTGGGCAATTGCAGCAATTGCCGAGAGGTCGGCCACGTTGAGTTGCGGGTTGCCGATCGTCTCGACATAGACCGCCTTGGTGTTGGTCTTGATCGCGATCCGAAAATTTTCGGGATCATCGCTGTCGACGAAAGTGGCGTCGATACCGAACTGGGCAAACGTCACGGCGAGTTGCGAGTAGGTGCCGCCATACAGCGTGCGCGACGCAACGATGTGGTCGCCCTGGCGGCACAGGGTAAGCAGGGCCAGCATTTGTGCCGCCATGCCGGTGGACGCTGCCAGTGCGGCGCGACCCCCTTCAAGCGCCGCGATACGTTCCTCGAGGGCCGCAACGGTCGGATTCGAGATGCGCGAATAGACATTGCCGAACGTTTGCAAGTTGAAGAGGCTGGCCGCGTGGTCGGCACTGTCGAACACGAACGACGTCGTCTGATAGATGGGCAATGCGCGCGCGCCCGTGGCCGCGTCCGGGATCTGCCCTGCGTGCAGGCACAGCGTATCGAAGGCGAATTTGCGGTCGGCCACCGAGTCACGCCTTGGAGGTCGCGCGGCGCGACGAAATCACGCCCGTGTTGATTCCCGCCCAGTGAAGCCCACCCAGGAGGCGGGCGTGCTCGATCTTCACGCATCGGTCGATGACGACGTCCAGTCCCGCGTCGCTCGCAATCTGCGCTGCCTCCTCATTGCGAATACCGAGCTGCATCCACAAAACTTTGGCGCCCTTGGCGACGGCCTCGTGCGCAATCGAAACGATTTCGCCGGGCTTCCTGAAGCAGTCAACCATGTCCACCGGACCGGGCAGAGCAGCCACGCTCGGATAGCAACGCTCGCCCAGAACTTCAGGATATGACGGGTTGACGGGAAGGATGCGATAGCCGTGGTCTTGCATGTACTTGGCGGCGAAATAGCTTGGCCGATACCAGTTGGCGGAAAGTCCGACCACCGCGATGGTCCGCGTCTGCGCCAGGATGCGGCGCAGTCCCGGGATGTCGTCAACGATGGGCATGACGTGAAAGCTACGAGTATGGCGCGACTTGCGGTGCGTTTACTGGCGCGACCGTGGAACGCGCATCGGCAATCTGGCTGGCGAGCGCATTGCCCCCAGACGAGCCGAGCCGAATCATCGTGGCGACAAGCCGGGGTCCAAGCGCTGCGCCCGGTCGACGGTCAGGCAGGCACGAAACGGGTGAGGTCAGCAGGGACGGCATGGGTATCCGGAGAATGGCGGCGTTGCGGGCGGGGCTTGGTTGGCGAAAAACGGGTCATTCGTCGAGGTTCTTCAGCTTGCCGCCGGACGTATGAAGGTGACGCGGATTGTAACCGGCGGATTCTCACCGCCGCCATTGGGGAGCACTCAAGGTCGGAAGGTCGGGATATCCCCGGTATTTAACCCGGGCCCACCGGCAGCGTCTTCCCGTGGAATGGACAGGCGCGATCCTTGCTTAGGTTTGCAAACTGAATACCACAAGGCGGCGCGCCATTACTGTGAAGGGCAGGCAAGGGACGTTATGAAGGGCGCCGCTGGACCCTTTCGGCTGAGGTGCCTTGCTGGGGTTTGCTCCTTAGTTGCCGATGAGTTGCCTATGAGTTGCCGCTAGGTTTCCTTAGATGTTGCCTAAGACCAAAGAGAAAATGCCTGGGCCATGGCGTTACCGCGATCGCTGAACCGACTTGAGCTAGCCCTACCACCTACCATCGGCGAGCCCGTGGAGCGGGAGGCGCTGGCCGCCTTGTCGCAGCACAAGCTCAATGCGCTTGGCATGCCGCTCGCGTACGTCGATCGCAACCAGCGTTACCGGTTTGCCAACAAGGCGCTGCTCGACTGGCTGGGCAAGAAGGCCAACGACGTCCTTGGCCGGGAGGTCATCGAGGTCCTCGGCCGCGACGTCTATCAGCTCTACCACGCATACATCGATGCTGCGCTGTCGGGAGAACGGACGGTTTACGAACGGCAACTGGTCACGCCGGGTCGTCCCTCCGTTTGGATCCGCGTCGACTATTACCCGGACCGTACGACGCAAGGCCACATACGCGGCTTTCTCGTCACCTACAGCGACGTCGACAACCTGAAGCGCCTGGAACTCGAGGCGGGCCAGCGCGAGCATCGCCTGCGACTAGTAACCGACAGCGTCGGCCTGCCCATCCTCTATTTCGACCGCCAGCTGAAATTGCGCTTTGCCAACAAGCCCTTCGGGACTTGGATTGGCGTGCCGGCGGACGACGTCCTCGGCCACCCGCTGAAGGACGTGCTGCCGACCGATGCGCTGGCGGAAATGCAGGGATATATCGAACGTGCCTTTGCCGGCGCCACCGTGTCGTACGAACGGCGCGAGCGGCAGTTGACCGGCGACGCGCGGTGGATGCGCATCACGCTGTTCCCTGACCGCGAAATCGGTGGGCGCGTCGGCGGCGCGTTCGCCGTGATGGCCGACGTCGAGGACGACATCCGCATCCGCGACGCGCTCAAGTCGCAGGAATCGCAGATGCGTCTGTTCGCGGATAACATTCCCGGCCCCATCGCCTATCTCGACCGCGGACTCAAGTACACGTTCGTCAACCAGGCATTCGCCAATTCCGTCTGCCGGCCGCAGGATGAAATCTACGGCAAGACGCCGTTCGAGGTGATGGCCCCGGATGTCGCCTCGTTCATTCGCCCGATCCTGAAGCGCGCGCAGGGCGGCGAACACGTCGAATACGAGCGCGTCGGCACTACGCCCCAAGGCAGCAATCGCTGGATGCATGGCCGCATCGCGCCCGACCTTGATGTGTCGGGCACGGTCCGCGGCCTGTATTGCACCGAGTACGACATCCACGACTTGAAGCTCACCGAGCAGGCGTTGGCCGCCCGTGAGGAACAGCTGCGCCTGTTCACGGACAACATTCCGGAACCGGTCAGCTACCTGGACGAGAACCTGC
>JBDTPJ010000071.1:0-18583 GCA_039932755.1 Betaproteobacteria bacterium | reverse complement strand
TGGGACTATTGGGAGCGCCATCTCGATCCCGACCTCTTCATCGACCGCTCGCTCGCAGGACGCGTCAAGGACAAGGTCATCGTCATCACGGGCGCGTCGTCGGGCATCGGCAAGGCGACGGCAATCAAGATGGCCGGGGCGGGCGCTAAAGTCATCCTCGTTGCGCGCGGCGAGGAAAAGCTGGTGGAGACCAAGAAGGAAATCGACGACGCCGGCGGCAAGTGCTGGATGTACACCGCGGACGTGTCCGACCTGGCCTCATGCGACGCGCTGGTGGCGCGCGTGCTCAAGGAACACGGCACGTGCCACTTCCTGGTCAACAATGCGGGTCGCTCGATCCGTCGCGGTGTGATCAATTCCTTCGATCGCTTCCACGACTTCGAACGCACGATGCAGCTCAACTATTTCGGTGCATTGCGGCTGATCATGGGCTTCCTGCCCAAGATGATCGCCCAGCGCAGCGGGCACATCATCAACATCTCGTCGATCGGCGTGCTTTCCAACGCGCCGCGCTTCTCGGCCTATGTCGCGTCAAAGTCTGCGCTGGATTCGTTCTCGGCATGCGCGTCGTCGGAATTCCTGGACAAGGGCGTTCACTTCACGACGATCAACATGCCGCTGGTGCGCACACCCATGATCGCGCCGACCAAGATGTACGACAACGTGCCCACGCTGTCACCGGAACAGGCTGCCGACTTGGTGGTGGAGGCCGTGGTCTACCGCTCGGTGCGCATCGCCACGCGACTCGGCATCTTCGGCGCCATATCGCATGCAGCCGCGCCGCGCCTGACGCAGATCCTGCTCAACACCGCGTTCAACATGTTTCCGGATTCCAGCGCAGCGCAGGGCAAGAAAGGCGAGGAGGCCCCGCGTCAGGAACTCTCACCCGAGCAGATCGCATTTGCCCAGCTCACACAGGGGATCCACTGGTAGCGGCGCGCTCGATCTGCGCCGCCACCTCGGCCCACACGCATGGGTGATCGAGCAGTGCGTTGTGGGCGACCCCGGACAATTCGATATTCTCGCCCCAATCGATACGCGACGATGTCTGCGGCGCGACCATCGAGTCATGCCATGACCAGATGGACACTGCAGGAACCATTGCCGGACTTGCATCGGCATTGAGTTCCGCCAGCCATGCATTGCCCGGGCGCAACTGTGCCAGCGAAGTGCCTGCCATTATCCAGGCCAGCATGCTGCCGTGGTGCGGCGTGCCGATCGTGACCAGTCGCCGCACATGGCCGGCGCCGTAGCGGCGCATATAAGCGCGGGCCACCAGACCGCCCATGCTGTGCGCAACCAGGACTACCTCGGAGGCGCCCGTGGCCATCCTGATTTCAGCGATGAATATCGCGAGCTGGTCCGCGAACAATTCCATCGAATAGAGCGGCGGACCATACGAAAGCGCGTACACGGGGCCAAAGCCGCCGGAGTCGAGATGGCGCTTGAATCCCGTCCAGACGCCCGCGTTGCAACCCACGCCATGCAGCAATACCACGGGCAACATGGCTTTCGCGGGCGCCGGGATCGGCATCAGTTGGCGATAAAAAATCATTCGAGGAACCGAGCGAGCAAGCGCCCAGCACTCGCGCAAAAACATTGCGCTCCACGAAGTCAACGTCAGGCGCACCTTCGGAGGCCGCTCGGCGCCGAACCACCAAGCCAGGAGAAACCAGAGAATTGTGAAGAATAGCGGGAGCGCAAGGAATGCGAGCGGAATGCCCGCGATGAACAACCACACAGGCGCGCCATCCGCCACGGCCTGCGCCACCCCCATTCCATAAGCCACGGCGCCGCCGGCTACAGCCGCGGCGAGAAATAGCGCAGTCCACATGGAAAAATAGCGCGCGGCGACCGATGCACGTCAGACCGGCGAGTCGGCCGCAGTGCGGTCAGGCCGGCGCAGGGACGGTGGCAGGGGCCAGTGACTTGCGGAAGCGGTTCAACTGCTGCACCGAGTCGAACTTCTCACCGAACAACGACGAGAGGTTTTTCAGGATCATCGTGACCACCCGCTTTTCCCAGCCTGCATCAAAGCGGATCTGCTCATCGAGCCAGCGCTCCAGCCAGGAAGGATCGGGAAGGTGGCTCTGCACTGTGTCGTTCGGGAACATGGTGCTGTTCACGTGCAGGTTGGTCGGGTGCAACGGCTTGCGCATGCGCGACGAGCTTGCCATCAGCACGCCAATCTTGGCGAACGAGCGCTTGACCTCGGCGCCGCCACGCTCGACCGCGCGCTTCATGAAGCGGAGGTAGGCGCCACCGTGCCGCGCCTCGTCGTGCGCAATGAGTTCGTAGATTTTCTTGATCACCGGTTCCGTGTGCCACTCAGCCGCGCAGCGATACCAGTGGTTGAGACGAATCTCGCCGCAGAAATGCAGCATCAGCGTCTCGGTGGCCGGGGCCGGGTCGAATTGGAAGCGCACCGCGTGCAACTCGGCCTCCGTCGGCACGAACTCGGGACGGAAGCGGCGCAGGTACTCCATGAGCACCAACGAGTGCTTCTGCTCCTCGAAGAACCAGATCGACATGAACGCGCAAAAATCGCTGTCCTGGCGGTTGTCGCGCAGGAACATTTCCGTCGCGGGAAGCGCCGACCATTCCGTAATGGCGTTCATCTTGATTGTCTGAGCCTGCTCGTCTGACAGCCGTGTGCCGTCGTACGACGACCAGGGCACGTCATGCGCCATGTCCCAGCGCACGGATTCAAAGGCCTTGAACAGTTGGGGGTAAAGCATTCCGTCGCTCCGCTCCGCAGACCGCGCCATTCTACCCTGCGGCCCCGGAACCGGTGGGCGCCCGGCCCAGCCTTCAGATGGTTTGCGGCACCCAGTGCGAGCGCCAGCTGCGCAGCGCATTGATGATCGAGGCCAGGTCGGGAATGAGCATGATGCCCGGCATCGTCTTGCGTACCCGCCGGGTCATCTCGCCACCGGCCCACAGCGAGATGGGCGCGGGCAGCTGGCGGCGCAGCGCAGCCAGGCCATCGCTCGCCTGGCGAACGGGAAAGGCCGCCGAGAAACTCAAGGCAACGATATGTACCTTGTGCGCAATCGCCGCGCGCCGGATGTCCTCCAATGGTGTCTGCGGCCCCAGCGATATGCACTGCACACCTTCGGGGACCATCATCGCCTCGACCATCAGGAGGCCCAGGCCATGCTGCTCGCTTGGGAATGTCGTGAGCAGGACACGCGGCGTGCCGACCTGCCGCGGGAACGCGTTGATCGCCGTGCGCAACGCCACCTGCAGCTGCTCGGTGTACAGATGTTCCTCGAAGACCTGCAGCTCGCCCTGCATCCAGGCGTCACCCACGGCCTGGTTCAGCGGCGTAACTGTTTCCAGCACGAACCGCTGCAGCCCCTGCCGCATCAGCATGTTGGCCAGCGTGTGCTGCAACGACGTGGCGTCGTGGCTTTTCAGCATGGTGAGGATGTCGCGCTCCAGCGCGGGAGCGAGGCCGTCGCGGCGCGCCGGGATGCGCGCATCGGCCATCGCATTGAGCTCGGCCATCGGCAGCGTCATGATTTTGCCGGGCCGCAAGCCCACGTCCATCAAGCGCTTCACGGCGCGGAGTTTGCCGATGTCCGCCAAAGTGTATTGACGCTCGCCGTTGTCGTCGCGTCCCGGCTTGGGAAACCCGTAGCGGCGCTCCCACATGCGCAGGACATCCTTGGATAGCCCGGTTTCGCGTTCGACGCCGCTGATATTCAAAGTGAGCGATGGTTCCACGGTTTTTTCACATTGTCTTGGACGAATTGTTGACATTAGCCGATATTCACATTATTGTGGCGTCGATTATCATATTTGTCCAGGACAAACGAAGGAATAATTGATGCTATGGCCGGCCGCGCCCCGCGTCACGTCGCAGGTTGATGCTTTGATCGCGACCCGCGAGATTTTCGAATCCATCCACAACCATTCTGCGTATGCAGAGTTGGAGGGCGATGGCGCCGCTCGACTGAATCGACGACGGCGGCCAACGCCTAGCACCCGAACATACGCAGGGAGTAGATCAATCGTGCGCATCGCAGTCGTGGGTGCCGGCATAGCCGGATTGGGAACAGCGTGGCTCCTAGCCCGGGAGGGTCACGCGGTCACGCTGTTCGAGGCCGGCCGACGCTTAGGCGGGCACACAGCCACCGTGGACGTCACCCTTGAAGACCGGACATTTCCCGTCGACACCGGTTTCCTGGTCTTCAACGACCGCACCTACCCAAGGCTGCTCGCGCTGTTCGACGCGTTGGGCGTCCCCAGTGTTGCCAGCGAAATGTCGTTCTCGTGCCGGGTCGACCGGCATCGGCTGGAATGGGCGGGTACCAGTCTTCGCTCGCTGTTCGCCCAGCCCGGCAACGCGTTGCGTCCGGCGTTCTGGCGCATGCTCGCCGACATCGCGCGCTTCAACCGCGCGGCCACCGCGATGGATGAAGGCGCTCGCGCGTGGTCCGTATCGCTGGGCGAGTACCTCCAAGCGGAGAAATACTCGGTTCCGTTCAGGGATTGGTACCTGCTACCCATGGCCGCGGCCATCTGGTCCGCGCCCAAGAACGACATCCTCGATTTCCCGCTGCCGACGTTCGTGCGCTTCTGCCGTAACCACGGACTGTTGCAGATCACCGATCGCCCGCAATGGCGAACGGTCGCCGGCGGAGGCCGCGCCTATGTGGAAAAAATCGCGGCAGGATTGGCGGATGTGCGAGTGGCCACGCCCGTGCACCGGGTGGTGCGCACACCGCAGGGAATCGAGATCGACACGCCCACCCGCCGCCGCGAGACGTTCGACGAGGTCGTCCTCGCGTGTCACAGCGACCAGTCGCTCGCCCTCCTCGCAGACGCGTCGCACAGCGAACGGCGCCTGCTGGCTGCGGTTCGTTACCAATCCAACCGCGTGGTCCTGCACACGGATGCGGACTTGCTTCCGCGCAGGCGGTCCGCGTGGGCGGCGTGGAACTACCTGGCCGTCGATGATCCTACCGGCCATCGTCCGGTGGCCGTCTCGTATCTCATCAACAAGCTGCAGCCGCTGCCGTGCACCACGCCGGTCATTGTGACGCTGAATCCACCGTTTCCACCGAAGAGCACGCATGTTCTGCAGGAATTCGATTACTCGCATCCGCTGCTCGACGCAGCGGCGCTTGCGGCCCAGCGCGGCATCGCGCAACTGCAGGGACATCGCCACACCTGGTTTGCCGGAGCCTGGCTGGGCTACGGGTTCCACGAAGATGGACTGGCCTCGGCCCACGCAGTCGCCGACGGGATGGCGCGCCGTCTATCCAGCATTGATCGCAACGCTTCACCGATTCGTGTCGCCGCCTGACGGCGAATGCTGAAATCAAAAACGCCATGAACGCCCGCGTCCCATCCACCGCCATGCCGCCACTTCCCTCACGGCAGGCCAACGTGCTTTCACTCATTGCCGGCGACATCATGCACCGGCGCACACGTCCGGCCGCCAACGGTTTCAGCTATCCCGCGTTCTGCCTGCGGCTCCCGCTGTCGCAACTCCCGACACTGCCGACGTTGGGTATTTCGTGGAACGGCGCAGGCCTGGTGTCGTTCCACGATCGCGACCATGGACCGCGTGATGGCACGTCGCTCGACGCATGGATGCGCGATGTGCTTGCCCGCGAAAACGTCGTGGCGGACGGCGAAATCGTGCTCCACGCCTTTCCGCGCATGCTGGGCTACGTGTTCAACCCAGTCAGCTTCTGGGTTTGTCACAAGACCGATGGCAACGTTGCCGCCGTGTTGGTTGAAGTCAACAACACGTTCGGCGAGACGCATCACTACCTGCTCACCCATTCCGACGGCACACCACTCGGGTCCGGCGAAACGCTGACCGCGCGCAAGGTCTTCCACGTATCCCCGTTTTGCCCGGTGGAAGGTCACTACAAATTCCGTTTTCATTTCGGTGCCGACCGCTGGCTGGCGCGCATCGACTATTACGATGGCGAAGGCGACTCCGTACTGCTCGAAACGCATGTGTCTGGCAAGGTGCAGGCACTCACGGATGGTGTGGCTCGCGCGCTCCTTTGGCGCTATCGCTGGTTCACGATCGCGGTCGTCGCGCGCATTCACTGGCACGCGTTGCGCCTCTGGTTCAAGCGTGTCCCCTTTTTTTCCAAGCCCGTTCCGCCTGAAACCAGGCTGACCCGCAACACCGTCGCAATCGCCACCCGGGCCAATGAAGACGCAAGCGCAGAGGTGCTTCACTCATGAATACCATCGCAACTACTGCGCGCGCACCATCTGCGCGCATCCCCGCGGCGGGCCGCCTGCTCACCGCGCTGCTGCACCGACTCGACATTGGCAGCGTGGAACTCACGACACCCGAAGGCGCGATGCTGCGCTTTGGTCCCGGTGGCGCGCCCGCCGAAGGCAGCAAGGCCAGTCCCGCCGTGCTGTCTTTTCGCGACTGGCGAATCGCGGGAGAAGCGCTTAAAGGCGGTGACGTGGCGTTTGCCGAAAGCTACATGGAAGGCCGCTGGGACACACCCGACCTCACGCAACTGCTGACAGTGCTGGCGGCCAACCAGTCCGCGCTTGAACATGCATTTTATGGCCGGTGGTGGGCGCGCAGCTTGCTGCGCCTCAAACATCTGCTCAATGCGAATACCAAACGCCAGTCGCGCAAGAACATCCTTGCGCACTACGACCTGGGCAACGATTTTTATTCGCTGTGGCTGGATCCCGGCATGACCTACTCGTCGGCATTGTTCGACGGGCATTTCGCAATGGACTTTACAGCCGCGCAACAAGCCAAGTACTCGCGCTTGCTGGGCGAACTCGAACTCCCTGCCCAATCCCGGGTGCTGGAAATCGGCTGCGGTTGGGGCGGCTTCGCCGAAACCGCGGCGCGCGCGGGACACCACGTGACCGGTATCTCGCTCTCCGATGCGCAAACTCGCCACGCACAACAACGGCTGGCCCATGCCGGGCTCGGCGACCACGCCCGCATGCGTATCGAGGACTATCGCGACGTGCAGGGTACCTTTGACGGCATCGCCTCGATCGAAATGTTCGAAGCGGTCGGTGAGCGCTACTGGCCCGCGTACTTCCGCACCATCCGCGACGCGCTGCGCCCCGGCGGCCGCGCCTGTATACAGACCATCACGATCGCCGACGACCGCTTCGAGCGCTATCGCACGCAATCGGACTTCATCCAGCAATATATCTTTCCCGGTGGCATGCTTGCCTCGCCGGCCCGCTTTGTCGATGTCGCGCTAGCCTCCGGACTCGTACTCGAGCGAGTGCATACCTTTGGCCGCGATTATGCCGAGACACTCAAGCGTTGGCTCGTCGCCTTCGACGAGCACACGCCCGCCATTCGCGCACAAGGCTTCGAGGAGAGATTCATCCGCTGCTGGCGGTTCTATCTCGCGTATTGCGCAGCGGGATTCGACACGGGGACCACGGATGTCGGGCAATACACATTCGTGCGCGCGTGACCGGTTCATGCGCCACCATAGTCCCGGCTTGGCCCGGCTGGCACCGCTGTTCCTTGTGGCGCTCGTCCTGATGGCGCGTGCCGCCGGCGCCGCGAATGCCTCTGCGGCCCCGCCATTGCCGTCGCAAGTGGTCGAGCAGGCACCGAATCTCAAGGTCCAGGGTGGCGGCGAGCTCACGTTCTTCGGAATCTCGATCTACGACGGTTACTACTGGAGCCAAGGCCGTGGCTGGACGAAGGACGGCACTTTTGCGCTCGACCTGCATTACCACCGCGCGCTCACCGGCGCGAAGATCGCCGAGCGCAGCGTACATGAAATCGAAAAGCTGGGTTACGGCACCGTGGAGCAGCGCTCGCGCTGGGGCGAGGCCATGAAGAGCCTCTTCCCCAACGTGCTCAAGGGCGACCGCATCACTGGCGTCAATCTCCCCGGCGGCATCGTGCGCTATTTCTTCAACGGCAAGCCGCTGGGCGAAATCGCGGAACCGGGTTTCGCCCTCGCGTTCTTCGGCATCTGGCTGGACCCGAAATCCTCGCGGCCCGATTTCCGGCAACAGTTGCTCGGCGAAAAACCTTGAACGTCGGCGGCGCAGGCCGCGCCGGCTCGGTTTCCATCTCGGCGTTGCGTTTTCCCGCGCTGTTTGCCTACGGCCTGTTCGGCATGCCGCTCGCCATGGCCGCGCTGCCGCTCTACGTCCACCTGCCGAAATTCTATGCCGACCACCTGGGTGTTTCGCTGGCGGCACTCGGCGGTATGCTGCTCGTGCTACGACTCGCCGACGGCGTGCTCGATCCATTGCTCGGCGCGTGGAGTGATCGCGTGCGTTCGCGCAAGTATCTCATCGCGCTGGCGGTGCCCCTGCTGGCCGCCGGCATGATTGCGTTGTTCATGCCGCAGGTCTCGGGACCGACGGCGCTGCTGGCCTGGCTTGGCATTGCCCTGGCAGTCGTATACGCAGCGTTCAGCCTGGCGACGATCAATCACTCCGCATGGGGCGCGGAAATCTCGTCCGACCCGGTCGAGCGCACGCGGATCACCGCAGTGCGCGAGGGATTGGCGTTAATGGGCGTGGTCATCGCGAGCATCGCGCCCGCGATGATGGGCGGCAGCGGCGGCGAGTCGACAGGCCTGCCGCGATTTGCCTTGGCCTACGCACTGTTTCTGTTTGGGTGCGCGGCGATCACGCTGAGTGTCGCTCCCGCGATTCCGCGCCCACTGAACCGTCGGCAATTCGCGTTCGCGGACATAGTGGCGCCCCTTGCGGATCCTTCCTTCCGGCGGCTCCTCGCGGCCTTCATGGCCAACGGCATCGCCTCGGCAATCCCGGCCACGCTCGTGTTGTTCTATGTCGCGGACGTCCTGCACGCCGAAGCAAGGCAGGGCTTGTTTCTGGCGTTGTACTTCATCGTGGGCGCGGCCGGCATGCCCTTGTGGGTGAAACTGTCGGCGAAACTGGGCAAGGTGCGCGCCTGGGGTGCCGCGATGATCGTGGCCATCGTCGCGTTCGTTTGGGCGGCCTTCCTTGGCGCAGGTGATATCACCGCATTCTCCGTCGTCTGTGCACTGTCGGGTCTCGCCTTGGGTGCCGACCTCGCGCTGCCGCCGTCGCTCCTCGCGGATGTCATCGGCGGCGATGACCGCATGCGCGCAACGGGCGCGTATTTCGGGCTGTGGACCCTCGCCACCAAGCTCAACCTGGCACTCGCGGCCGGCATCGCACTACCGCTGCTGGGAGCCCTGGGCTACGCGCCGGGCGCGCGCGACCCGGCCGCCGTGCATGCGCTGGCGCTCATCTATGCCGGCGCGCCATGCGTATTGAAACTGGGTGCGATCGGTGCCCTTTACTGGTTTTCCCAACGCTGGAGTGAATCACGATGAATCTCAAATCCGCACTGTTCGCACTGGTTGCGTCAGCAACGCTGGCATTGTCGGCGTGCGCCACGGTCGACGTTGCGCAGTACATCAACGAGAAGCCGCGCCTCGATCTCGCGCGATACTTCACCGGCACCATCGATGGCTGGGGCATGTTCCAGGACCGATCGGGCGCGGTGGTCAAGCGCTTCTATGTGCGCATCGATTGCACCTGGCAGGGCAACCAAGGAACCCTCGACGAGCATTTCGAGTATGCCGACGCCACCACCCAGAACCGCGTGTGGAAGATCACCAAGGACGGCGACCGGTACACCGGCACTGCGGGGGATATCGTCGGTACGGCGCAAGGTGCGGCCGTGGGCAACGCGCTGCGCTGGAACTACGTCCTGGCGTTGCCAGTCGACGGCAAGACGTGGAACATGGACATGGACGACTGGATGTTCCTGATCGATGACAAGACCATGCTCAATCGCACCACGATGTCGAAGCTGGGATTTCGGGTCGGCGAAGTGACGTTGTCGTTCCGAAAGCGCTGAAGGGACAAATGCCGATGAGACTGTTCCCTCCTATCAATCCGCCTGTTCCCGCGTGGCCCCACGCGCGCGTGTGGGTGATCGGCGCGTCCACAGGCATCGGTGCCGCGACCGCAAGAATGCTGCTGGACGCGGGCGCGAGAGTCGCGTTGTCCGCGCGCTCAACGGACAAGCTGCATGAGGTCGCGGCCGGCGACGCGAACGCGCTCGTTGAGCCGCTCGACTTTACCGACAGCCTAGCGGTAACCGCCGCATGGACACGCATCCGCGCGCAATGGCGCGAAGTAGACCTCGTGCTGATCGTCGCCGGCACGCACAAAGAGATGCGTGCGTGGGAGCTCAACGAGAAGGATTCGCGAGCGCTGCTGGAAATCAACTTGCATGGCGTGCTCAACACCACTGGCGCGGTGGTGCCGGGCCTGCTGGCGCAGGGCCATGGCGCCATCGGCATCGTCGCGTCGGTCGCGGGCTATCGCGGGCTGCCCAAGGCGCTGGTCTACGGCGCATCGAAGGCCGCGGTGATCAATTTCACCGAGACGCTCTACATGGACCTGCATCCGAAAGGCCTCGGTGTCTACCTCATCATGCCCGGATTCGTGAAGACGCCGCTGACCGACCAGAACGACTTCAAGATGCCGCACCTCATTACCGCGGAGGAGGCAGCGCAGGAAATCGTCGCGGGCGTGCGCGCCGGAAAATTCGAGATTGACTTTCCACGCGCGTTCACCCGCCAGCTGAAATTCCTGCGGCTGCTGCCCTACCGCTGGTATTTCGCGCTTATCCGCAAAGCCACGGGTTTGTAAGCGCCGATTCGCTCCTGACAAAACGTCAAACTTCCGAAGAACACCAGAGTCGACGCAATCCGCGGATTCTGCGATAATTTACGGCTGTGGCGAGCTAGCTCAGCTGGTTAGAGCAGTGGAATCATAATCCATTGGTCGGGGGTTCGAGTCCCTCGCTCGCTACCATAAAATCAAGGTCTTGCGTTCTCGCGCGGCTTTTTTTATCTCCCGGGGTTACGCCGGGGCTATCAAAACCTAACGTGGCGACTACGTTCGCTGGGCAAAATGCGGCCGAGGTTTTGCAACGTCTATTGGATATCTACACAGGGTTGAAGACCGACGGCACCTCCGCAAACGGCCGCCCGTGAAGCTCTGCGGCATAGCGGTCGGTCATACCCGCAATATAGTCACAAATCACTCGATGTATTTCCAAATCGGAGCCACGCTTTGCAGCGTCGTATCACTCCTTCCTGTCGCCTGGTAAAAAAATCACCAGAAGTTTCCAGTAGCGCCGAACATATACTCCCCGCTGTTCTCCAACGCTGCGAAAAGCTCGCACCTGCGAAGGTCGCGTTCGCTTTTCGCGGGGAGTCGCCATGCTTACTGGCCGACTGCGCGTCGATGGCAAGGGTGTTGCAAGCTATTCTGCCGCCGAAGTGCGAAACTACCATCTAGGTCAAATTGCGTTCGCCGGGCGTGTCGCATTGCTCTCTTTCGTTGACGCATACCCGAGGAATTCGCTAATCGGCTGCAGATCCTCGACTCGTTCGCATACGGCATTGATCGCCATTACGATCGGCACACCCAGTAGCAATCCCCAAACACCCCAGAGCCAGCCCCAAAACAGCAGGCTAACGAATATCGTGACCGCATTTAGGCGGCCGACCCTTTGTGTCAGCCACGGCACCAGCAACAGTCCAATCACGCCGATGGCTGTGACTGCGCCGCCGATGACAATGACGACTGGTTGCAAGCTATCAAATTGCGCATACGCGACCAGGGCGACAATCGCGACAAATGCAGTAGGTCCAGCATAAGGAATTAGGTGCAGCACGCCACCGACGCACGCCCAGAACAACGCATTATCGAGCCCGACCCAGGCGAATATCATCCACATTACAACCCCTAAGAGCGCGCTCGTGGCGAGTTGGACGAACAGATACCGTTGAATCTGAGAATTGATTTCAACTAGTATCTGCAGTGTGATCTTCTTCTCCGATAACGTGTCGCCGCTGATGCGCATCAGCGTTCGCCGAAAGCTATCCCCGGCAATAAGCAAGAAGTACACAAGCGCCACAACAACGACTAACTGTCCGACCCCCGCTATAGCGTTCGACGTGCCCATCACCACGTATTCCTGCATTAGGGAACCGGAGCCATTAAGAGGCGCCTTGGAGGCGTTCGCCACCGGGGCTAGCGGGGGAGTGGAGGCGGTTGTCGCGATCGCATTCGCCGATTTCTCTATTTCGCTTGCAGCCTTTTTCATCTTCTCGACCGCACCGGGTGGCCCGCGTGAATTGTGTCGGAGAGCCGTATTGAACTTGGCGGTGGCGCGTGGAACGATGTCGAGGATTTGAATCGCCTCGGGTTGAAGCGCTTGAAGTCCGTAACCGACGCCAAAGAGGATTAGAGCAATCGTCAATGCCGCTCCCACGGCTTTGGGTAGCTTCGCACTTTGCTTGAGCCAATCTACGACAGGTGTCAGCGCGTAACTCGCCAACACTGCGATGGCGATGGGAATGAAGACTACCCGGGCAAAGTATATGAATCCAATGATTGACAGAAATGCCATTATCGCCAGTGACGTACTGCGCACATTGACAGGCGAATGGAGCACCGATGGGGGACGCTCCGACGAAGGCTCGACTTTGAGTTGTGTCGGTTCGCTAGCTTTGACCATTTTCTCGTTCCTTTTCCAAACCCCTTACACGCCGCGGCGCATTCCGCGCAGAAGCCATCGCGGTCGTCTTGAATACGTGGCCATCGCCATGCTAAATGGCCTCGCGCAACAGCGCGTTGTGGCGAGCCAACGCGGGACCCATCTCCGTGGGACTCTGCTCCCAAAGCGTGGTCGGTAAAGAGTTAAGTGACCGTTCCACTCGGCAGATCAGGCATCGTGTCCCTCCAGCACGCACCAAGTTTGCATGTTCCTGCCAAAGGCCCAATTCGACGCCGGCTGCTACGAGGATGGGGAAAGCTACTTGGCGCATGGCGGAGATTGTAGTGCGACGGGTCGCGCGCCACAAATGGCGCTCAAAGCGAGCAACTGCTATCGCCAATGCTAGCTTGTGACCTCGACCGGCTCCCGCGCGAAGTTGCCACTCGTAGAAGCCCGAGGCGGGGACGAGGCAACGTCTGGACCTAAACGCCGCGCGGAAGGCAGGCTTCTCGGAAACCGTTTCTCCGCGAGCGTTGTTCGTCTTGTTTCCAATCGACGGATCCTTCGCCCAAAAGGGCACCGGGCCCAAGCGCACCTGCGACACCTGGCGCTCGCCGTCGCTCCGCGCACCAATCGAGGGGCGCCGAGTGTTCGTTTCCGAACAGACGGGAATCCGCATCGAATGCTATTCATTGCGTCGATGGCAGCGCGGCCGGCCGAATAGGTCTGGCCCGCCGCTCGGGGCTATTCATACGGCCGGTCCTGACAACTCGTGGCGGGAGTGCCGCTCAGCAGTCTTTTTCCAAGCGCGCAAACGTCGCAGTTTGCCGTATCGGGTACAAAACCAAGGAGAACAGAATGCGTCCGATTCACAGGAAATGGGACTCGTGCTTTCGATACGTCGCGCTTCTTTTGCTTTCGGGCCCAGTGCTCGCTGCGACCGCGCCACCGCTTGGATCGACAAGCACATATGGCGTCGTGTCCAGCACGTTTACCAATGCCAATACCGCGCCGCAAACCATAATCAATGGCGCGGTTTGCTATAGCACCGGTCCCGTGACGCCCCCCCTGACGATTACGGGCCCGACGGCTACGCCTTGTCCTCCAGTAACAGGCGTGGATCAAGGTCTCGCGTTGGCGGCCCTGAATGGTCAACCCTGTCTCTCACTCGGCGCTGGAGCTGTCGCTCTCGACGCAATCATCGTGGGCGGCAATCCGCCGGGGACCATTCCACCCGGCTGCTATTCCAGCGGTGGCGCAATGAATGTGACCGTTAGCACCACGGTGACGCTCAGTGGGGCTGGCGTCTACGTCTTCTTGCCGGGCGGGGCGCTCAATACGGGCGCCGATTCTCAGGTCACCCTGGCAGGTGGTGCCTGCGCGTCCGACGTCTACTGGGCGCCCGTCGGCGCCACGACGATTGGAGCGAACGCCACACTTTCACTTCAACCCACGTTCGTGGGAAATATCCTCGATGCGGCCGGCATCACGATTGGACATTTTGCAAACCTGACCGGACGAGCATTGGCTTTTGGCGGAACCGTCACGACAGATGCAGACACGATTACCGTCCCGCGCTGTGCGCCGTTCTCAGGAGTTGTCGGCTCACCCATTCCCGCACTTTCCGATTGGGTGCTTGTCGTGCTCGCCGCATTGTTGGCAACTGTTGCGGCCGCGACATTTCGTCGGCGATCGGTGTAGCAACCGCGCCGCGCTCACTTCCCCAGCATGTAGAGTTGCCACAGGTCCTTGTGGCTCATATGGCACATCGGCTGGATGGCCAGCAAGCCGGTCTTGCCGATGCTGTCCTCGAGGTACTTCATCTCCGTGAACTTGGCCTTGGTGGCTTCGTCGACGCCGATGTCGAAGCCGTTTTCGCGCATCAGCAGGATGCCTTTTGCGTGCAGCGCCAGTTCCGTATAGATCCGCAGATAACAAAGCAGGTCCGCGACCACGGGGCCGTGGAATTTGTCCTTCATCGTGTGCAGGAATTGGCCGACCGGCGAACCGGACAGCCGCCCCGAATTGATGAGGTCCAGCATTTCGGTATCGGCATCGAATCCCTTGCCCAGCCAGCCGCCCACGGCCTTTTCGCTGCGCTCGAACACGAAATAGAGCAGCGGCGGCAAGACGAAGAGTATGGCGAGCGTTGCCAGCCTCGGTTCATGCGAGAGGTGGTTGTATCCGGAGTGAAGCAGGACCGCCAGCACATAGCCGGGTAATAGGTCCGCGACATTGGCCCGCTTCGCGCGCTCCAGCATCGACAACGCCAGTATCGCGAAGATCGCCGTGGCCCCGCCGTGCATGATCGCCGTGCCGAAGCCGCGCACGATCCACGTGCCCATGCCGGCATCCGGGACCAGCCGCAGGAAATAGAGATTTTCGACCAGCGCAAAGCCAGTGCCAACGGCAAAACCGAAGATCGCAGCGTCCACCAAAAAACCGATGCGATGCGTGCGGATCAAGGCGACGATTACCAGGCCTTTAAGCAATTCCTCGATGAACGGCGCCACGTAGCGCGAGAAGTGAGGCAGGCCGATCATGGAGTGCATGAGCACGAACGCATTGGCGACGTAGCTGATGCCGGCCACCATCGCGCCACAGGCAACCACCGCCATCACTGCGCGCAACGCCACCAGCTTGTAGCTGTCGAGATAGAGCAGCGCACCCAGGAATGCGAGCACTGGCAGAAGGCTCACCATCGCTGGTGGCAATTCGGTCAGCAGGGCATGGCCGATCACGCTTTAGAAAATCTTGAGCGAGAGCATCCACTCGGAGCCCGCGCGCCGGCCCCCTTGAAAGCCGACGGCGTAGCCCGCCGAGAGCGTCAGGTCGTACCAATGGAGGATGGAAAAGCGCAGGTCGGCCTGCCCGCCCACACTTTGGTAGTCTTGGCGCTGTACGCTCTTGTCGACGTTGGTGACCAGCGCCGATGCGAAGATCGCCGGCCGCAGCCAGGCGGCGTGAAAGGCGGCCGTACCCGCCGACTCGAAGACCAGCGGCGGAATGTTCCATTCGACCATCCCGCGCATGAAATTGAGCCCGCTGATTTCCTGCAATCCAAATCCGGGGAAGGCATCGTATTCGCGATAGCGCTGCTCTTTGCCATCGTCGACGTAGTTGTTGCCGAATCCGCCGAAGTAGAAATTCGCCACCGTGACATTGTGGCTACCGTCGGCCGCGCCCGCCGCACCTCGCAGCCAGATGGACGAATGGGGAAGCGGCAGGTCGAAGCCCACGTCGAGCGTACCGTACACCTGCGGCGTGATCTGTCCGTTCACCCGGCTACCGATCGCCACGGCCGACCAGGCGAGGCCTTTTTCGCCGTCGACCGCGCCAAGCGAGCGGCGCACGTCCGTGTAGTACAGACCGACCTCCCCAGTTGTCAGGCGGGTGAAGTTCGTGTCGACATTCTGCGCGCCGGGCAACGTGTCGATCTGGTCGTAGTAGGCGTAGTCGAATTTCACCGTCAGCTTGCGCGGCTCGTCGTAGATCACGAGCCAGTCGTAGCCGAGCTTGGCCGCGTAGCCCTTCTGGCTTTTCTTGGTCGGGCCGAATATGTCGTAGAAGTTCGTGCGGTTCCAGTAGAACTCGCCGCGCCAACCCAGGTAGTCGCCCATGATGTTGACATGGCCGCGCTGCCCTCCCGGAAGATCCGTGTCCGGTGTGTATGCGGCGGTGATGCCCAGCTTGGCGAATGCGATCGGATCGGCAAAGTTGAGGTGGTAGCCGATGCCGATCGAATCCTTGTATCCGGTCACGATCGGGAACGCATTGTCGAGTGCCACGTTTCGCAGCGGCGCGTAGGGTCCTTTGGCGATGACTTCCTTGTCGTAGTCGACCGAGCTCGGTGGCGGCACTTGCCACGTTTTCAGCACCGGATATTTGGCGACCAGCTCGGCGCCCAGGAACTTGATCGCGCTGACGTCCTCGATGGCCTTTGAATCGATAATTGCGGGGACGAAGCCTTCGCCGGTGTAGGTCAGCACGACCAGCTTGCCGTCGGCGATCGGGACGGGCCGGAAAAAGCCGGACTCGGCATTCGACACCGCGGCGATCTTGCCCGTGGCGACCTCATAGCGAAAGATGTTGGATACCCCGGTGTAGTAGCTGCTGCCGTACAGGTACTTGCCATCGGGCGTGAAGACGAAACTTTCCGGAACGCTCTGGCCGAACTTGAATTCGCTCAAGGGCTTCAGGTCGCCCTTCAGCACCTTGTCGAGTTCCCACACGCGCAGGTACTGGTCGGCGCTGACCTCGCTCATCGACGCAGACAACAGTTTCCCGTCCGCCGAGATGTCGAGATCGTAGGGGACCGATTCGTAGGGAAACGTGTATAGCGCCTGCCACTCGGTGTACGGATAAGGCACGCGCACTAATACGGCGAAGCCTAGGGCGTGGCGCACGCCGATTAGCGAGCGATCCACCGGATTGAACGCCATATCGCCAATGCGCGCATCCTCGAGCAGCATGCGCGACTCGCCGGCCTTCACGTCTACCGCCATGAGGTCGCGTAAGGCGAGGTTGTCGTTGGTGTAGAACGCCGTGCCGGTGGCCGGGTCGTAGGCGAAGGATGCGACGCGATACAGCATCGCGCGCTTGATGTCCGCCAATCGCCGGTGCGTGCCGTCGCGCGTGTTCAGCACGCCCACATGCTCGACAATGCCGGGATAACGAAACGCGGCATAGATGTTTCCGCTGGCCTCGTCGTAGAACATGCGCGATACGGAACCGACCGCGCTGGCCGCCAGCGTGCGATAAGGCGTGATCGGGAACTTGCGCACCTCGGCCAGGTTGCTTTCCTGGAATTTCTTCTCGAACGCGATCCACTCCTGCCACCCTTGCTCGAGCGGGATGCCGAAAACCTTCTGGAAATTGTCGGAGTAGTACCGTTCACTGCCTTCACCCCGCTTCAGCCAGTCGACAACCTTCTCGGGCGAGTACGTATAGGCGAGGTAGGTGAAGAATCGCGTGCCGTAGAGATACGCGTTGGCGCCAATCTGAAAATCGATGCGGACTCCGCGCGACACCAGGCCCAGCGGATCGTAGAAGTGGGCGTGGTCGCGCACCATGGCGCGAAACACCATTTCGTCGTAGCCACCCTGCGCACGACCCAGACCGCCTGCCATCCAGGTTTCCATGAACACCGCGCTGCCTTCCAGGTACCAGCGCGGCGAGGTGAAGCGCGGGATGGTCAGGTAGCTGTACAGGAGCGATTCGGGGTGCGCGGCCTGCGGATAGACCTTGCCCAGGAAGATGCGTCGCCAGCGCAATTCTTCGTCCGAACCGATGTCTCCGGTCGCCACGTGGACCAGCTCATGATTCATGAGCGAGTACATGCGCTCGCTGGCGGGATAGGTCTCGAACGCGTGCGATATCGGTTCGATTTCGGCGATGAGCCGGTTGCGTGGAGCGACGCCCGCGGCACCGCTGCCATAGTCCGCGAAGTCGAGCAGCAGGATCGTCGTCGACTCGGACGGCACCCAACCGAAGGTGCGGCGCTGCCACGCCATCGAATTGATTGCGGTGCGGACCGCGTGAGGGACGAGATAGTCGAGCTCGTCGAAATAGATGACCCGGAGGTCCTTGGTCTCGACGAAAGACATCCCAAGGGAAGTATCGGCGGCAACCGTCACTGCCGGCATCCAAGCCAACAACGCCGCCAAGATGCATGAAAGTTTTGACCGCATGCGTTCCCCTATCCCGCCACCGTCGACGCCGAAGCATAGGGGGTCGGCCCCAAAAAGAAAACCGCCGGCTGTTGAGGCCGGCGGTTACGTGGGGATGGAAAGTGCGAGAACTACCTCGCTGCGCTGCTCGCCGCGGTGGCGGCCGCGTTCTTGGCTGCGCTGTCGGCTGCGCTCTTGGCCGCGCTGTCGGCCGCGCTCCTGGCCGCGCTGTCGGCTGCGCTCTTGGCTGCGCTGTCGGCCGCGTTCTTGGCCGCGCTGTCGGCCGCGTTCTTGGCTGCACTGTAGGCTGCGCTCTTGGCTGCACTGTCGGCCGCGCTCTTGGCTGCGCTGTCGGCCGCGCTCTTGGCTGCGCTGTCGGCCGCGCTCTTGGCTGCGCTGTCGG
>JBDTPJ010000070.1:0-18619 GCA_039932755.1 Betaproteobacteria bacterium | reverse complement strand
TTGCGCCCTTGCCGGATTTCAAGTCCGGTGCATTCGACCACTCTGCCACCCATCCGGTCAGCGCAGAAATTTGTACGCGGCGCGCCAAATCCGTCCCCAGCACCCTTGAAATAGACTGGAACCGGTCTTGAAACTGCCTTAAGGCGACCAAATCTTAGCACTGGGGCGTCTGTCGCAGACGTCCGGGGTGCCGGGGCAATGCAACCTGGCGCCTTTCTGGTAGTCTAAGCACTCATACGGCCCGTTCGGGCCGCTTGTGGAGGAACCATGGATCGCAAATTCGAACCAGTCATGTCGGGCCAGGCAGCGCAACCGCGTCGCCCGACCTTTGACGGCACGGTCACGCCGCCGTTGGCGCAGAACAACGTCCTGCGCAATACGTATTGGCTGCTCGCACTATCGATGCTGCCCACGATTGCGGGCGCGTTCGTCGGCGCGCAGCTGAATTTTGCGGCACAATTTGCAGCTTCTCCGATCATGACGCCGTTGCTTATGTTCGCGGCAATGATGGGCATGCTGTTCGTGGTCACGCGACTGCGCAACAGCGCGTGGGGCGTGGTGGCGCTGTTCGGCTTCACGTTCGTCGCGGGCTTGATGCTGACGCCCATCCTGACCGTCGCGGCGGGCTTTCGTAACGGCTGGCAGCTGGTGGGACTTGCCGGCGTGATGACCGCGGCGATCTTCTTCACGATGGCAATGGTCGCCACCGTGAGCAAGCGCGACTTCTCGTCCATGGGCAAGTTCCTCATGGTGGGCACGGTCGTACTGATCGTGGCCATGGTCGCGAACATCTTTTTCCAGATTCCGGCGCTTTCGGTTGCGCTGTCGGCCATAGCGGTGGTCATCTTCTCCGCCTGGCTGCTGCATGACCTCAGCAACCTGGTGCGCGGCGGCGAGACCAACTACATCATGGCCACCACGAACCTGTTCCTGAACCTGTTCAACATCTTCATCAGCCTGCTCAACCTGCTCCTGGCTTTCACCGGGCAGCGCGACTGAAACGATAACCGGCAGTACCTTCCAGGGCGCCTTGTTGGCGCCCTGTTTTTTTTGGGCGCCGCCAACCAAACCTCAGCGTTCGAATAGTGCTATGGACTCGACGTGCGCCGTGTGCGGAAACATGTTCACCACGCCGGCGGCCGCGAGCCGATAGCCGCGCTCATGCACAAGAACTTCGGCATCGCGGGCGAGCGTGGCCGGATTGCACGACACGTAGACGATGCGCTTGAGGCCGCCCTCGTCATCGCGATGCGCGAGCGACCTGACCACCGAAATCGCCCCTTCTCGGGGAGGGTCGATCAGGACACGGTCGAGCGGACCCAAAGCGCAGAGGCTCTCCGGCGTAGCTTCGAACAAGTTAGCCACGGTAAAGCGTGCTCGCTCGCCCAGACCGTTTTGGCGGGCGTTGAATTGCGCACGTTGCACCAGCGCGGCGCTGCCTTCGATGCCGACCACGTCTGCGCCACGCCGCGCAATGGGCAATGTGAAATTGCCCAGCCCGCAAAAGAAATCGGCGACGCGTTCGTCGGACTGCGGATCGAGCAGGGCCAGCGCACGGCGCACCAGGACCCGGTTGATGGCGCTGTTGACTTGCGTGAAGTCGGTCGGTGCAAAAGGCATGGTGACGTCGAATTCGGGCAACAGGTAGTGCAGCGATACGTCGACCGGGTGAAAGGGGACGACAGTTGCCGGCCCCCCGGTCTGCAGCCAGAACGCAATGCCGTGGCGGTCGGCAAAATCCCGCAGCTTCTGCTCATCCTCCGGTGAGAGGTCGGCGAGTATGCGCAGCACCAGAACGTAGTCGAGGGCAATGGTGCCGGCCGCCTGCCGTTCTCCCACCGCCAGCTCGATTTGTGGGAGTTGGTCGAAAAGGGTCAGCGAGGCGACCAGCAGGCGCAACGAAGGCAGCAGATCGGAAATCTTCTTCGGCAGGACGTGACACTCGGTCATGTCCGCAACGAAGCTCGACTTGCGCTCGTGGAAGCCGACCAGCACCACGCCTTTCTTTGCCACGTGCCGAACGGTGAGCCGGGCACGGTAACGGTACCGCCACGCGGGACCCTCGACGGGCGGCAGCATCCGATCTGGATGCACACGACCGATCCGCGTGAGCGCTTCTTCCAGCGCACGCTGCTTGGCGGCGACCTGCAACGCCGGATGCGCGTGTTGCAGCGTGCAGCCGCCACATACGCCGAAATGCGGACAGCGCGGCGTGATGCGCGACGCGTTCGACTTGACGACGGTGGTGACGCGCGCGACTTCAAAGCTTGGCTTGACCCGCACCGAAGCGGCATGGACGAGTTCGCCCGGCAAGCCCCCTTCGACGAATATCGCCTTGCCGTCGACCCGGGCAATGCCTCGACCTTCCTGATCCAGCGATTCTATGGACAGGAGCGTGGTGGCGGTGAACGCGGAGGCGGCCATGGGGTGCTGCAGCAAAGGGAATTGAAAAAGGGGATATCAAATGCCGCGAAAGGTCGCGAATTGTACCGGTGCAGGGACGTAACCACGTCCCGCTCCGGTAAAATTCCCCGCATGAAGCTCCTCGCCTTCGACACCTCCACGCACTGGCTGTCCGTTGCCTGCGGCGGCGGCGAGTCGTGGTGCGTCCGGGGAGAACCCGCAGGTCAGACGCATTCTGAACGCCTGTTGCCGCTCGTCGCGGAGGTGTTGGCGGAGGCGGGCTGGTCGCTGCGTTCACTCGATGGCATTGCGTTTGGCGCGGGTCCGGGGGCGTTTACCGGCGTGCGGATCGCATGCGGAGTCGCGCAGGGACTGGCATTGGGAGCGAGCCTGCCCCTGGTACCGGTGCCTACGCTGGAGGCGCTCGCCCAGGCGACGTGGCGGAAGCATGCGACGAACAACGTTTTCGCTTGCCTGGATGCGCGGATGCGCGAAGTCTACTTTGCCGCTTACATGCGTGAAGGCGGCAGCTGGCGCGAAACGCTGGCGCCGGCGGTCATGCGGCCCGCGGACGTCGCGCTGCCTGCATGTGACGTCGCTGCCTGGTTTGGCGCGGGTGGCGGATTCGCGGCCCATCCCGACCTCGCGCAGCAGTTGGGAATCACTGAAGTCGATCCCGACGCAGTGCCAGACGCGCGCGCGATCGGTGAGCTGGCGCAACCCCGACTTGCCGCCGGTGAGGGCGTCGCCGCCCGGGATGCATTGCCTCTCTACGTGCGCCACCGCGTCGCCTTGACAACTGCGGAACGCGCTGCTGGCGCGCGGCTCTGATTCGCCGTCGCCCAGCCACCCCCCGAAGCCTCACTTCCCATGGCCTCCGTTCCCCGCTTCGTCCCCGCCGCTGCCATGCGCTGGCGGCCATTGGCCGCGGCAGACGTTGCCTATGTCGCGGCGTTGGAGGCACACATTCACGCCGCTCCGTGGACGCCCGCCAATTTTCGCGAAGCGCTCGCCGCCGGTTACAGCGCGCGCGTGGGCGAGCGGGAGGGGCGCATCATTGCCTATGGCGTATTGATGCTCGCTCCCGGCGAAGCGCAGCTGCTCAACTTGTCCGTCGTGCCGGACGCGCGACGGGGTGGCCTCGGCCGCGAACTGCTGGGCCAGTTCCTGGAGGATGCGCGCAGGCTTGGCGCGGAACAGGTCTTTCTCGAGGTGCGCGAATCGAACACGGCGGCCATTGCCTTGTACGAACAAATCGGATTTGAATCCGTGGCGCGTCGCGAGTCCTATTATCCAGCGGCCAGGGTGGGCGGGCTGCGCGAGGACGCGCTGGTCATGCGGCGCGCCTTGGGCAAGATCTTATTGGCCACTGATGATGGGCATCTGATGGCGGACAACTGATGGCGACGCGCGAGGACATCCTGGTCGAGCTCGGGCTTGCGCCGACGTGGCGTCATCGCGGTTCGGGCGGCGCGTTGTCCGCGCCCCCAGCCCCGGTGGCGGGATCGCCGACGGAAGTGCCTACCGAAACGCCACTTGTCGCCGCGTTGAATGAAGCCGCGCCACGCGCAGCGCCAGTGCGCGTTGATACCGGGGACGACGCGGTACGTGGCGCAAGGATTGCTGCATTGTCATGGGCCGACTTTGCCACCGACGTCGACGCCTGCAACGCGTGTGGACTGTGCCGAACGCGCAACAAGTCGGTCCCCGGCATGGGCGATGTCAACGCGGGTTGGCTGTTTGTCGGCGAGGCGCCCGGTGCGGACGAGGATGCGCGAGGCGAGCCCTTTGTCGGCCAGGCCGGGCGCCTGCTCGACAACATGCTTGCCGCACTCGGGATGGCGCGCGGCCGCAACGTGTACATTGCCAATGTCTTGAAGTGCCGGCCGCCGAACAATCGCACACCCGAGCCGCGAGAGGCGGATGCCTGCCGTCCCTATCTAGAGCGCCAGGTGGCCCTGATCAAGCCCAAGCTCATCGTGGCTCTGGGCAAGAGTGCGGCGTCGCGGTTGCTTGATACGGACGCCACAATCGCGAGCCTGCGCGGCCGTGTGCATAAGTATCGCGATGTGCCCCTGGTCGTTACCTATCATCCGGCCTACTTGCTGCGCAATCTGCCGGACAAGGTCAAGGCATGGGAAGATATGCTCCTTGCGCGCCGGGTATACAATCTGCGCCCATCTGCCATTCGCCCGGAGGAAACATGTTGAGAAGAATTGCCGTCGTCTGCGCCGCCCTCGTCACCTTGACGCTGGCCGGCTGTGGCTACAACGATCTGCAGCGGCAGGATGAAGGCATCAAGGCCGCATGGTCCGAGGTCCTGAACCAGTACCAGCGCCGCGCCGATCTCGTGCCCAACCTGGTCAACACGGTCAAGGGCTACGCTGCGCAGGAACAGACGGTGCTCACCGAGGTGACCAATGCCCGGGCTAATGTCGGGGCCATCAAAGCCACGCCCGAACTGATCAATGATCCGGTGGCGTTCCAGAAATTCATCGCAGCGCAAAGCCAGCTGACGGGCGCCTTGTCGCGGCTTTTGGTCGTGTCGGAAAACTATCCGCAATTGAAGTCCGACGCGTTGTTCCGCGACCTGCAATCGCAGCTCGAAGGCACGGAAAACCGCATCACCGTGGCGCGCAAGCGGTACATCGACACCGTGCAGGCGTTCAATACCACCGTGCGTTCGTTCCCGACCAACCTGACGGCAATGTTGTTCAAGATGGACGTCAAGCCCAACTTCGCGGTTGAAAACGAGGCAACGATCAGCGCGCCGCCCAAGGTGGATTTCGGCAAGGCCGTTCCGGCGCCGGCAGAACCCGCCAAGAAGGCTCCTTGATCGTCCTGCCACGCGCGGCCGACGCGGCTGCGCGTGGTGATCTGTGCCGGCGCGATGTCGTTCACGGCGTGGCGCCCGACTGGCGATGACCCAAGGGTTCCGCATGTCTTCATTCAATCCGTCGCGCGCAATGGCGTGGCTGCTCGTGCTGTTTGCGCTGGCAATTCCTGCGGCGATGGCCGTCGCCGCCGACGACCTGGTCAAGATTCCAGCGCTGTCATCGCGCGTCACCGATCTCACCAATACGTTTTCCGCGGCGGACCGCCAGGCACTGGATGCCAAGCTTGCCGCATGGGAAAGCCAAACCGGTAACCAGCTTGTGGTCCTGATGGTGCCGTCCACGCAGCCAGAAGCTATTGCGTCCTATGGGATCCGTGTCGCGGAAGCGTGGAAGATCGGCCGCAAAGGCAAGGACAATGGCGCGGTATTCCTGGTCGCCAAGGACGACCGCAAAAATCGCATCGAAGTGGGCTATGGCCTCGAAGGCGTCCTGACCGATGTCACCTCCCGGCGCATTCTCGCGGAAACGGTCGCGCCCTTCTTCCGCAACAATCAGTTTATCCAGGGCGTCAATGCAGGCGTCGACCAGATCATCGACGTCGTTAACAAGGGCGAGCCCTTGCCGGACGCACCTGCCGCGCAAACGCAACCGAGAAAGTCGGGCGGAATTTCCTTCGACATGATCTTGATCGTGCTGTTTGTCGTCGTGCCGGTGTTGGGCGGCATCCTTCGGCGCATGTTCGGCAAGGCCGTCGGTTCCACCGTGGGCGCCGGAATCATCGGCGCAGGTGCGTGGTTCATCGCGGGGTCGCTGCTGATTGCACTGATCGCTGCAGTGGTTGCGTTCATCGTGATGCTCACCTTCGGCATAGGGGGTGGCCTCGTGGGACGTGGCGGCGGCATATTCATTCCGGGCGGCGGCGGGGGCGGTGGCGGCTTTGGCGGCGGTGGTGGTGGTGGGGGATTTTCAGGGGGCGGCGGTGGCTTCGGCGGCGGCGGCGCTTCGGGAGACTGGTGATGGCCGGGACCTTCGCACGACATTGGCGGCATTTCATTACCGACCGAGCCCAAGTCCGCCGCACGTTTCCGGAAAACGACATGGATCGTATTCGGCGTGCCATCGCCGACGGTGAGACGCGGCATGCCGGGCAGGTCTGCTTTGCCGTCGAAGCGGCGCTGCCGCTGCCCCGGCTTTGGCAGCGAATACGTCCGCGTCACCGCGCGCTGGAGGTGTTCGGTCTGCTGCGTGTCTGGGACACGGAAGCCAACGATGGCGTCCTGCTCTATTTGTTGCTGGCGGATCGCGCGGTGGAAATCGTCGCGGATCGGGGCATCGATGCTCGCGTCGGCGATGCCGCATGGCAGACGATCTGCCGCAAGATGGAATCCGCGTTCCGCGAGGGTCGATTTGCCGACGGAATAGAGCAGGGCATCGCGGAAATCTCGGCACTGCTCGCGCAGCATTCGCCGCGCACCGGGCCCGGGCGCAACGAAATTCCGGACGCGCCCGTCGTCCTGTAGGCCGAATTAGCGCTTGTGTTCGCCGGAGTCGTCGGCAATCAGGCGCAGCGAGTCGCCCTTGCTCTGGTTGTATTGATGCCGCCACATCACCAGCAGCATGGCGCCCGAAATGCACACACCGAACAGCACGACCGCGCGGTTGACGGAGATGCCTTGGCTGATCATCATCGCGTACAGCCCCACCATTACCAGGATGCCGATGTTCTCGTTGAAATTCTGGACGGCGATCGAATGTCCGGCGCCCATCAGCACGTGACCGCGATGTTGCAATAGCGCATTCATTGGGACGACGAAGAACCCGGCGCATGCGCCGATGACGATCATCAGCACCACCGCCACCGGCAACGTCGTGACGAAGATCATGGTGATGACGACCAATCCCATTGCGGTGCCGATCGGCAGCACGTTGACGGCGTTGCGCAACGACACGAAGCGCGCGGCGAGGACCGCACCGATCGCGATGCCGACGGCCACGACGCCCTGCAGGTAGGACGCCTGCGACAGGTCGTATCCCAGAGCGTTCGCGGCCCAGGCGAGCACGATGAACTTGAGCGTCGCGCCCGCGCCCCAGAACAACGTCGTGGTGGCGAGCGAAATCTGGCCCAGCTTGTCGCGCCACAGCAGCGATACACAATGCGCGAATTCCCGCACGAGGTAGAACGGATTCTTGCTCGGCATCCGGTGATCGACGCCTGTATCCGGGATGTACCAATTGATGATGGCGGCAATGAGGTAGAGGAAGGCGATCACGCTGATCGCTGCCTCGGGTGGCGTATTGATGCCGGTATCGATGACCGGCAAGTTGAATCCCATCAGCGCGGTGGAGACATTGCTGCTGACCAGCAGGCCACCCAGCAAGACGCCCAGGATGATCGACCCTACCGTGGTGCCTTCAATCCAGCCATTGGCCACCACCAGCTGGCTTGGGGGCAGAAGCTCGGTGAGGATGCCGTACTTCGCAGGGGAATACGCCGCGGCGCCAAATCCCACGACGGCATAGGCAAGCAGCGGATGCACGGAAAACAACATGAGAATGCACCCGACGACCTTGATCGCGTTGGTGATCAGCATCACCCGGCCCTTGGGCATCGAATCGGCGAAGGCGCCGACCAGCGGCGCCAGGACGACGTAGGACACCACAAAGCTCTGCTGCAGCGATGGCTGCATCCAGTCCGGCTCCTTCAATTCCTGGAGCAGCCGGATGGCAGCGATCAGCAGCGCGTTGTCGGCGAGCGAGCTGAAAAACTGCGCCGCCATGATTGTGTAAAAACCGCGCTTCATTTCCTCAAAGGGCACTTAAGGTTGCACCGGGGCCACGCCCATTCCCGGATGCGACTCTTGCGGTGCATGCGCCGGTTGGCGATGGTGGGTGACAGTGGATGGTTATAATGGCCGCAACAGCGCGGCCCGCGTTTTATACCATGTTTGTCCGGTGTGCCTGTCCTGCGGGGCGCAAGTCACGTAACGGCGTCGGCCCGTGCCACGTCTCCCAAGTCGACACTTTTATCGACAGGTACCTTTCCCAGCGCATGGCACGTCCACTTTACGCACAGATCAACCTGGCCGCGATGCGGGAAAACCTCGCGCGGGTGCGGGAGAAGGCGCCAGGTGCCCAGGTGTTGGCCGTGGTCAAGGCCAATGCCTACGGACACGGTCTCACGCGGGTACTGCCAGCTCTGGACGCCGCCGATGGACTTGCCTTGGTCGAACTCGATTGGGCAGTGGTTTTGCGCGAGCAACGCTATATGCGGCGCATCCTTCTTCTTGAGGGTTTTTTCGCGGAAAGCGAATTGCAGGAGATTGCGCAGCGCCGGTTGGCCATCGTTGTACACGACATAGAGCAGGTGAAAATGCTCGAAGCCGCCGTGCTTCCCCGACCGCTCGAAGTCTTCGTCAAGGTCAACACCGGGATGAACCGGCTCGGCTTTCGGCCGGCCGACGTTGCACCCCTCTGCGCGCGACTGGCGGCCGCACCGGCAGTGGCCGCGTTGCGGCTCATGAGCCATTTTTCACGTGCGGACGAAGAAGATGGCATCGCGGAGCCCCTGGCGCAATTCGAATTGGCCTGCCGCGGCCTGCCCTATCCACGCTCCGTCGCCAATTCCGCAGGCATCATCCGGTTTCCGGAAGTTGGCGGCGACTTCGTGCGACCCGGCATCATGCTGTATGGAGCAACACCGCTGCCCTACGACACGCCAGAGATGCTTGGATTGCGCCCGGTGATGACGTTGCGTTCGCAAATCATCGCCGTGCAGGACCTCAAGGCCAACGAAATTGTGGGGTATGGCGCACAGTACACGGCATCCCGTCCGCATCGGATCGGCGTGGTCGCGTGTGGATACGCGGACGGCTACCCGCGCCATGCGCCCAATGGCACACCCGTGCGGGTGCTTGGCACCAAAGTGCGCTTGGCGGGGCGCGTTTCGATGGATATGATCACCGTGGACCTGACCGATGTTCCCGACGCGCGCGTCGGCAGTCCCGTCGTGTTGTGGGGCGAGGGGATGCCCGTCGATGATGTCGCCGCCGCCGCGGCCACCGTTGGCTATGAGTTGCTGTGCGCGGTCGCGCCGCGCGTGCCGTTCGTGACCAGCGAACTCGGCAGCATCGATCTCGACCTATAGCGGGAGTAGTCAACGTGTACATCGTCGTCACTGGCGCCGCAGGTTTCATCGGGTCTAACCTGGTCCGGGCGCTCAATGCGCGTGGCGAGACCGACATCATCGCGGTGGACAACCTGCGCGACGCCGACAAGTTCCGCAACCTGGCCGACTGCGAAATCGCGGACTATCTGGACCAGGACGAATTTATCGGGCGCCTCATGTCCGGTGACTTCGAGGACGATATCACGGCCGTACTGCACCAGGGCGCCTGTGCGGACACGATGGAAACCGACGGCCGCTTCATGATCAGCAATAACTACCGGTATTCGGTAACGTTGCTCGACCATTGCCAGGACAACGACATTGCGTTCCTGTATGCGTCGAGCGCTTCAGTCTACGGGGCAGAGACCACGTTCACGGAAGATCGCGCGAACGAAGCGCCGCTCAACGTGTATGGATATTCGAAGTTCCTCTTCGACCAGTACGTTCGGCGCATGCTCGCTGAGCGCACCGCGCAGGTCGCGGGTTTTCGTTACTTCAATGTGTATGGCCCGAGAGAATGGCACAAGGGCACCATGGCGTCGGTCGCGTTCCACCTGTTTCACCAGTACCGCAACGGCGCGCGGGTCAAGCTGTTCGAAGGTTCCGGTGGCTATGCGGCGGGTGAGCAGCGGCGCGATTTTGTTCACGTCGACGACGTAGTCAACGTCAATCTCAATTTCCTGGAGCATCCGGAGCGCTCGGGCATTTTCAATCTCGGCACCGGTGCCGCCGCGACATTCAATGAGGTCGCCGTGGCCGTCGTGAACGCGTGCCGGGCCAACGACGGCCAACCCCCGCTTTCTTTGCCCGAACTCATGCGCGAGGGCGCCATCGAGTACGTCACGATGCCACGGCAACTCGTCGGCAAGTACCAGAGTTTCACGCAGGCTGACCTGACGGCGTTGCGTGCCGCGGGTTACCGGGCGTCGATGACGCCGGTGGCAACCGGCGTGACCCGCTACGTCGAAAGTCTGATTTCCGAAAGTAGGTCCTCCTCGTAACGTGGGCGAACGTCATTGGCGATTCGGACAATTCACCTGTCCTTACGCCGGCGACGCAACTTCTCAACCACGTAAGGAGGTCCTCATGCAACGCATGTTCATGGCGCTGGCCCTGGCAGTGCTCGCGCAATTGGCGGTATCGGTCCCGGCCCTGGCCGCGGTCAACATCAACACGGCCTCGCTGGACGAGTTCGTCGCGCTTCACAAGGGCCTTGGGCCCGCCAAGGCGCAGGCGATAATCGACTACCGCAAGGCCAATGGACCCTTCAAGTCCGTGGACGACCTCAAGCATGTCAAGGGAATCGGCTCCAAGCGGCTGGAAAAGTTGCGCCCCGAACTCACGGTGGGGCCAACGACCAAGGTTGCGGCGGCAGGCACGGCCAAGGGCGATACCAAGGCATCGGGGAGTGCATCGGGTTCGGCGCACAAGGGTGATATCCGGCCCACCGTCGACGCCGCAAAGAAGTAGCCCGCTCATTGAGCCGGCTGGGCTATCCGGCTCGACGTCGCTCTTTCCGCAGAGTTGGGCAAAGCCAAGGCCAAAGCCAAGGCCAAGCCGCCGACCGACAAGGACGCCGCGCCCAAGAAGTAATGGCGTTCGGCGACCCCCCTGAGGCCTCCTGCATCAACGAAACCCCGTCCAAGTGACGGGGTTTCCAATTTAGGGAGCAATTCGTTGGCCGAAGAACAAATCCGCTTCGATGATGGGGCCGAGAGCACGGAGATTGCCGTGCAACGGACGTTTGGCGACTTTGACGGTTGTTGGACGATCAACAGCAGGCACCCACCATGGCCCTGAAGAACGCAGCGATGGCGTCCGACGGTGTCGCGCTGCTCGAGTCCCAGTTGCTCGCGTGCATGACAAACCCATGCTGGTGACCGGCGGCGCCCGCTTCATCGGGTCCCACCTACAAACGGTGATGCCTGAACTCTGGGAGACCCCATATTGCTTTCCGACATGAAGGCAAACTGAGGAAGGTCTCCGGATTCCGGAAACGGCAGTTTGGCCCGGTGCGGCTGGCAGCTCGGGCGCTCCGCTACAATGGACGAACGAGCAGGATTGCAGATCCGGGTTCATTCCAATTCGATTTCCACTGCTTCCCTTGAGCACATCCAATAACTTTCCCACACTTGCCGACACGATAGGCAAGACGCCGGTCGTCCGCTTGCAACGCATGCCGGGCGACACCAGCAACGTCATCCTCGGCAAGCTCGAAGGCAACAATCCGGCCGGGTCGGTCAAGGACCGGCCCGCGCTGTCGATGATCGTCGAGGCCGAGCGTCGCGGCGACATACGGCCGGGCGATACGCTGATCGAGGCCACGTCCGGCAACACCGGCATCGCACTCGCGATGGTCGCGGCGATCAAGGGCTACAAGTTGATCCTGGTGATGCCCGACAACCAGTCGCTGGAACGCGTGCAGACGATGCGCGCGTACGGCGCGGAGCTAATCCAGGTCACCAAGGCCGCCGGCATGGAGGGCGCGCGCGACCTGGCCGATCGCATGGTGGTGGAGGGCAAGGGATTCATCCTCGATCAATTCGCCAATCCCGACAATCCGCTCGCGCACTACCGCACCACGGGGCCGGAAATCTGGCACGACACCGGGGGCCGCATTACGCATTTCGTTTCCGCCATGGGCACCACAGGTACGATCATGGGTGTGTCGAAATACCTGAAGGAACAAAATCCCGCGATCGTGATCGTTGGGGCACAACCGGCGGAAGGCGCGTCGATTCCGGGCATACGCAAATGGCCCGCCGAGTACCTTCCGAAAATATTCGATGCCGGGCGCGTCGATCGCACGGAATCCGTGACGCAACGTGAGGCAGAGGAAACCGCACGGCGCCTGGCGCGCGAGGAAGGCATCTTCGGCGGAGTGTCGGCCGGCGGCGCCTGCGCGGTCGCCTTGCGCATTTCACGCGAAGTCCGTGACGCAACGATCGTGTTTGTCGTCTGCGATCGCGGTGACCGCTATTTGTCGACGGGCGTGTTCCCTGCATGACACCCATCCTGGTTTTCGATATCGAGACAGTGCCCGATGTAGAGGGCATCCGTCGCATCAACGATGTTCCTGCGGAACTGCCGGACGTGGCAGTCATGGACTGGTTCAACCAGAAGCGGCGTGCGGCGACGGGCAATGACTTTGCACCGCACTACCTGCAGCAGGTCGTGGCGATTGCGTGCGCGCTGCGCAACAAGGACGACCTCAAGATCTGGTCGGTTGGCGAACTGGGTGATCCGGAGCCGGAGCTGATTCGCCGGTTCTTTGGCGGCATCGAACAACTCACGCCGCAACTGGTGTCATGGAACGGCGGCGGTTTTGACCTTCCCGTGCTCAATCATCGCGCGCTGATCCACGGCATCGCAGCGGCAAAGTACTGGGACTGGGGTGACCAGGACCGCGACTTCAAGTGGAATAGTTATCTTGGACGCTACCATTCGCGCCATCTCGACCTCATGGATGTGATGGCGATGTACCAGCCGCGCGCCAATGCGGGGCTCGACGCCATCGCAAGGCTGTGCGGTTTTCCAGGCAAGCTCGGGATGGACGGCAGCCAGGTCGCGGCGGAGGTCGCGGCCGGAAACCTGGCCGACGTGCGCAACTACTGCGAGTGCGACGTGCTGAATACCTACCTCGTGTACCAGCGCTTCCGCCTCATGCGGGGCGAACTGAGCGCAGGGGAATATGCGAAGGAAATCGCTCTCGCGCGGGAACGCACCGCCGCATCTACCGCGCCGCATTGGCAGGCATTCCTCGCCGCGTGGAACGGCTGATAGCGACTGGCTGGGCCTTCAGGAACGGCAGGGGCGCGAATTTTCTGCCGAGCGCCGCGCGGGAATCGATACCCCACCACTGTTCGAGCACGGTAGCGTATGCGCCGCGAAAATCGAGCGCATGCGCAGGATTGCCATCGGCAGACAGGCGGGCAATTTCGGGTGCCGCGCCATACATTCTTCCGGCAACCCGCCCGCCCAATGCGAAGGGGACGTTCGCGGTGCCTTGGTCGGTCCCGCTGGAAACATATTCCTGAGGCCGGCGTCCGAATTCGGCATAGGTGAGTACCACGACATCATTCCAGTTGCCAAGCTGGTCCATAGCGCTCTTCAGCGCCACGGGTCCTTTACGCATTACGACGTGTAACAGGCCGCTACAGGCTGACCGTTCCGCGACCGAGCTCGATCACGCGACCGGAAACGAGTATTTGGCGGTCGGCCGACACCTCGAGGCTCAAGCGGCAGGGCCGTCCCACCGCTTCACCTTGATCGATCGCGAGTTTTTGCGGAAGTGCGGCGTTGGTGGCCAGCAGCCAGCCGCCCAGGTTGGCGCATGCGGATCCCGTTCCCGGGTCCTCGATCACGGAGCCGTGCTTGGGAAAGAAAAAGCGCGCCAGCACGCGCTCGCCCTCTCGCGCAAAGATGTACGCCATCGCGCGCTGGCCGTTGTTGCCATGGGCGAGCATGGCCTCGGCCTGCGGCGCGGCGCGGCGCACGGCGGCAATCGAGGCCAGCGGAATGATGAGTTGATCGGCCCCCGTGTTGACCCAAAGTGCCGGCGCGTCTGCAAGATCGGCAACGCCGAGACCAAGCATCGCTGCCAGATCATGGCGTGACGCGGTCGTTCTGCGATGCGTGGGCGTATTGGCCTTGAATGTCCACACATCGCCGCGCGCAGTCACCGGAATGACGCCGGCCTTCATCTCCAGCGTCAGCGTGTCGCCGGTCGCCATGAGATCGCGTACGACGTGCGCGGAGCCCAGGGTCGGGTGCCCGGCAAAGGGCATTTCAAAGGATGGCGTGAAGATACGCACGCGTGCCGCCGCTCTTGCCGAGGGAAGGACGAAGGTGGTCTCCGACAAATTGAACTGGAGGGCGAGCGCCTGCATCGTGGCGTCATCCAGGCCGCGCGCGTCCTCAAATACGCACAGCGGATTGCCGGCGAGCGGGGTTTGAGCAAAGACGTTGACGATGCGGAAGTCGTATTGGTTCATGCGGAGGCCGGAACGGGAATCGTTGCGTGGAATCGCGCGTTGACCTGCGCATCGAGGTCACGCGCCAGCGCGCGGAACGCCGGAAGGTCGATCGCGTGCGGTGTCACATGCAGCGCCTGCGCGTGGCGTGGGAAATTGCGCAGCATGGAGCGGCCGTAGGTCGGGTCGTAGTGGAGGGCCAGAAGTTCATCGATGAGGGTATCGAAATCTTTGGCCGCGGCCGCAGCCACCCAGCGCTCGATCGTCTTGCGCCCGTGCACGGGGACGAGCGGGCTCAGGTTGTCGGCGAGGGATTCCGGCTCGGCAATGTAGTGCGTGTACTCCTCCTTCAGCAGTGCCACGCGCAGCGTCTGCGGCGTGTCCACGCACACGCATTCCGCCGCACGCATGGCGTCGAGGAGCACGTCAGGAACCTGCAGCGTGCCGATCCTTCGACTCTCCGATTCCACGTACACCGGGCGCGCCGGATCGAGCTGTTCGAGCGCCGTCAGGAGGTCTGTATCAAACGCCTTTTGCGACGGCTGGGGATCGCCGGGGAGGCCGCCCAGCAGGGAACCGCGATGTCGCGCGAGCAGTTCCAGATCGAGCACTTGGGCGCCCTCAGAATGAAGGGCCGACAGCAGCCGGCTCTTGCCTGAGCCCGTCAGTCCGCAGACGACGATGTAGCGAAAGCGCGCTGGAAAGCTCGTCAGCATGGACACGACATGCCTGCGCCATGTCCGGTAGCCGCCGTCGAGTTGCACCGCGCGCCAGCCGATTTCGTTGAGGACATGCGCGAGTGACGCACTGCGCTTTCCGCCGCGCCAGCAATAGACGACGGGCGCCCATTCGCGCGGCTTGGATCGGCATTGGGTCTCGAGGATGCCCGCAATATTGCGCGAGACCAATGCAGCGCCTTGCCTGCGTGCCGCAAAGGCGGAATCCTGAGCGTTCATCGTGCCAACGACTTTGCGCTCGTGGTCGCCCAGTACGGGCAGGTTGACCGCCCCGGGAATGTGATCGATCGCATACTCGGCGGGACTGCGCACGTCGATGCGGTCGATGTACGCAGGCAGCGACTCGAGTCCGATCTTGGTGCCCGGACCATGTCGTGGCGCGGGGAAGTTCATTTCTTCAGCAGCGGTTGCAAGGCGGGCCAGACGTTGTCCAGCAGTTTCGACTGGGCTTGCATTGAGGGATGAATGCGGTCCGGCTGGAACAACGCTAGATCGTCGCCAAAACCGGAGAAGATCGACGGCACGATTGCCGCGCGTTTGTCCTTGGCAACGTCGCCGAACAATGCATTGAACTCGCGCACGTAGGCAGGCCCGTAGTTGGGCGGCAGCTGCATGCCGACGATCAATACTCTGGCCCTTGCCGATTGCGCCGCAGTGACCATCGCTTCGAGGTTGGCGCGGGTACCGGCGAGATTGCCTCCGCGGAGTGCATCGTTTCCGCCCAATTCCAAAATAACTATAGCCGGCTGGTGTTGCTTGAGCAATGTCCGCAGCCGCGCGCGTCCACCGGCAGTCGTGTCGCCACTGACCGACGCGTTGACGACGGAGTAGCCAAGTCCTTCCGTCTGGAGTCGGTCGGCAAGCAGCGAAACCCAGCCCTTCCCCGGTGGCAATCCGTAGCCTGCGGAGATGGAGTCTCCGACGACCAGCACAACCGGCGGCGTGGTGGCCGAATGCGCAGGGACTTGCCCCAAACTGAGGAATCCGAGAATGAGAAGATGCAGGGCGAGACAAATGCGGCGAAGCATGTTTGCAATCATGGATAGCGGCGAGGCTTTGAAGTAGCGATGATTGTAACGCCTGGGCGGCGTCCTCAGCGGGGCAAGCTACAATGCAGGTCACTTGCAATCTGCCTCTGCCAGCCTCATGTGACTTTGCGTTGACACGTGGCTTTTTAAACCGGTTGTCTTACGTTTTCACTCAGTCTCCGCTCAGTTTCTACTTCGTTTCCGGTCCATGCCTGAACCCATCATCCGTGTCGATGCGCTGACCAAAGTCGTGCGCAGCGGCGACGCTCCGCTGACCATACTCGATGACGTGTCATTTGACGTCGATGCGGGTGCTTCGATCGCCATCGTGGGTGCGTCCGGCTCCGGCAAGACCACGCTGCTGGGCCTGTTGGCGGGCCTCGACCGGCCGACGTCGGGCGAAGTTCACATCGATGGGTCCCCATTGTCCACCCTCGACGAAGACGCGCTGGCTGCGATGCGCCAGCGGCTGCTCGGCTTCGTCTTCCAGTCATTCCAGTTGCTGCCGGCGCTTACCGCGCTGGAAAACGTGATGCTCCCGCTCGAACTCGCGGGCGCTGGCGATGCCCAAGCGCGGGCACGGACCTGGCTGGATCGCGTTGGCCTGGCCAGGCGGATTACGCACTATCCCCGGCAGCTGTCCGGCGGCGAGCAGCAGCGCGTGGCCATTGCGCGCGCATTTGCGGGCGAGCCCAAGCTGCTGATGGCGGATGAGCCCAGCGGCAACCTGGACGGTGCCACCGGCGTGGAGGTTGCGGACCTCATGTTCCGGCTCAATCGCGAGCACGGCACGACGCTGGTGCTGGTCACTCATGACGTCAGTCTCGCGGCGCGCTGCGGACGCCGGCTGTCGCTCGCTGCAGGCCGGCTGGTCGGCGACGAGCGCAGCGAACCTGCGCAACCGGGCTGACGCGCCGCCGTGAACACGCTCCGTCTCGCCTTTCGTTTACTGCGCCGCGACTGGCGCGCCGGCGAGTTGCGGGTGCTGGTTGCAGCGCTGGTCCTCGCGGTCGGCAGCGTAGGTACGGTTGGATTCTTCGCCGACCGCGTCAAAGGGTCGCTCACGCGGCAGGCCAATCTGCTGCTGGGCGCAGATGTGATGATTTCCGGCGACCGTCCGCTGCCGCCTGCCTATGCCGACGATGCTCGCTTGCTTGGTCTTGATACCACGCCGGTGATCCGCTTCAACAGCATGGTTCAGCCCAACGCGAAGGACGGCGTCGAGGCGATTCCGGTGCTGACCGACGTCAAGGCGGTAGGCGCCGGCTATCCTTTGCGCGGGAGCATGAAGCTTGCGGATCCGGCCGCCCCGGACGGCGTGCCGACACGGCGCATTCCCGGACGTGGTGAAGTGTGGCCCGATGTTCGTCTTGCCCAGCGTCTCAACCTCAACCTGGGTGACCCGCTCGTCGTGGGCGAGGCCACGCTGAAGGTCAGCGCCATCCTGCACGACGAGCCGGAGATCGCCCGGTCGATGCTCGCGCTCGGGCCCAAGCTCCTGCTCAACATCGACGATGTTCCGGCAACGAACCTGCTGCAGCCCGGCAATCGCGCGACTTGGCGCCTGCTGGTCGCGGATGCCGCCGGACGCGGCACGCTCGACAAGTTTCGCGAGTCGCTGTCGGCGCAGCTGAAGGCCGGCCAGCGTATCGAATCCGTGCGCGACTTGCGGCCGGAAGTGCGCCAGGCGCTCGATCGCGCTGAAAAATATCTCGGACTGGCGGCCTTGGTGGCGGTGTTGCTGGCCGCGGTGGCCGTGGCGCTCGCCGCATCGCGCTATCTGCGGCGGCATCTTGACGCGGCGGCCATGTTTCGCTGCTTTGGAGCGAGCGTCATGCAGACATTGGCATTGTTCTTCGTGCAATTCCTGACCTTGGGCGTGGTGGCGAGCGCTGTCGGTGTGGTGGTGGCGCTGGTCGGCCAGCAAATACTGGTCGTGCTGCTGGGCTCGATGATCGTCGCGGATCTGCCGCCACCTGCATGGTTGCCGGGCGCCGCCGCGTTCGCGACGGGATTGCTGCTGCTGCTGGGCTTTGCGTTGCCGCCACTGGTTGCGCTGGCGCGCGTGCCGCCACTGCGTGTGCTTCGGCGCGACCTTCCCCGTCCAAGCGCTGGCGGCGTGCTCGCCTACGTGCTCGGTGCCGCCACCATCGCGCTGCTGATAGGGTGGCAGGCCGGAGAGGTGCAAATCGGACTGATCATGGTTGGTGGCGTGGTGGGACTGCTGCTGGTGGCGGCGCTGGCGGCGTGGGGGCTGCTGGCGTTATTGAAGCGGCTTCCGCAACGTGGCGTGACTTGGCGTTACGGCCTCGCCAATCTGCGTCGGCGCGCGTTTGCGTCGAGCTTGCAGATTGGTGCGCTGGCGCTGGGGCTGATGGCGTTGCTGCTGTTGACTGTCGTCCGCGGCGACCTGTTGCGCGACTGGCGCGCCAGCCTTCCGCCGGATGCGCCCAACCAGTTCCTGATCAACGTCCTG
>JBDTPJ010000069.1:0-18895 GCA_039932755.1 Betaproteobacteria bacterium | reverse complement strand
GTGCCCACGTCCGCGGCGCTGGGCGCCATCCTGCTCTGGAGCACATTGGCCGCATTCGGGGTTGCGCTGGGGCACCTGCCTCCGCTGTTCCTGACTGGCTGCGCGCTCTCCATCGGCGCCATTCCGGGCCTCATGCGCATCCGGCAATGGCGCGTGCCCGTTTCCACTCTGCTGCTTGGCGTCGGTGGATTGTTCGGCTTTCACTTCCTGCTATTCCTTGCGTTGCGCTACGCGCCGCCGGTCGAGGCCAACCTCGTCAACTATCTTTGGCCGTTGCTGATCGTGCTGCTGACACCGGTATTGCTGCCCGGCTGGCGCTTGGGCGCACGTCACGTGATTGCCGCGGGGCTGGGATTCCTGGGCGCGGCATTGGCCATCGGTGCCGCGCCGACCACGCTCACGCCGGTGGCGATAACAGGATTTGCTTTCGCAATGGGGTCGGCGCTGACCTGGGCATGCTACTCGCTGCTCACGCGGCGGGTCGCGCACTTCTCGTCGTGGGCCATCGGTGGCTTTGCGCTGGCGTCCGGCGTTCTTGCGCTGGCCTGCCATTTCGTGTTTGAGGCGCCGGCCACTCTTCGCGACGGCGACGGCTGGCGCTTGCTGCTGCTTGGGCTTGGCCCCATGGGGCTCTCGTTTTATCTCTGGGACTTCGCGATGAAACGCGGCGACCCCCGCGCGATCGGTGTGCTTGCCTATGCCACGCCACTCCTGTCTACCGCGCTGCTGGTGGTGACGACCGTGCGTCCGCTTACGCCGGCCCTGGCCGCTGCCACGCTGTTGGTCATCGGCGCCGCGGCTCTCGCCGCTACGTCGCGACAATGAGTTCACGGCCGTAAGGCGATGGCGGCTCGCGAGCCGAACTGGTAAAATGGTCAGACCAATTGTTGGACCGCGTTCGTCCGGCATTGGTCATTTGTTTCCTGCCGGGCATCCATCGCCCGGCATTTGTCATTTGGCCTGTGGGGGGCGAAAAGCGCCCGGCGAATCCTCAGTTTCCACTGCAGTTTTTACCTCAGTTTCCAACACAGCACGATGACCCGCGCGCACGTCCACATTCCCCCTTCCGCCGTGCTCATGATCGCCGGGGCGGTAGCGTGTTTTTCCGTGCTCGACGGCACGATCAAGACACTCGCGGTGCGCCATCCGGTGCCGCTGCTGGTGTGGGCGCGCTGGGGATTCCAGGTGCTGGCGATGCTGCTCTGGCTTGCACCGAGCATGGGCGTGCGGATGCTGCACACCCGTCAATTGCCGATGCAACTCATGCGCGGCTGCCTGCTGGTGGTCTCGTCGCTGTGTTTCATGTCGGCACTGGCAAGCCTGCCTCTGGCTGACGCCACCGCACTCAACTACACCACTCCCACCATTGTAATTGTGCTGGCCATCGTATTCCTCAATGAACGGCTGACGGCGCCGCGAATGGCTTTTGTCGTTGCCGGGCTGGCCGGCATGCTGATGATCGTGCAGCCGGGCGCGGAACTGTTCAAGGGCGCGTCACTGCTGGCGCTGGGTTCGGCGGCCTGCTATGCGGTATATCAGATCACGACGCGGATGTTGGCAGGCGAGGACCCGCGTGTGTCGCTGTTCTATCCGGCGCTCGTGGGCACGCTGATCATGACCTGCGTGTGGCCGTGGTTCGGCTCGCGCGTTGACCTCACCTGGGTTGACGTGGCGTTGCTCGCCGTCATCGGCGTGTTGGGCACCGTCGGCCACTTCCTGTTCATCCTTGCGTTCCAGCGCGCGCCAGCCTCCGCGCTGACACCATTCACGTATATCCAGATCGTGTTCGCGACGCTGATCGGCTGGCTCGTGTACAACGACTTTCCGGATGCATTGACGCTGGCCGGCATGGCACTCATCGTCGGCAGCGGATTGCTGCTCACTTGGCACGAACGCCGGCGCGCGCTGATAGCCGCGCCAGAGCCAACGGCCGTCGACTGATTTTTTCCAACCAACAGGAGGCAACACATGGACAAGCCCCGCATCGGATTCATCGGCATCGGACTCATGGGTCACGGCATCGCGAAGAACCTCGTCACCAAAGGCTTCCCGCTCACCGTTCGCGTCAACCGCAACCGCGCGCCACTGGAAGACCTGCTCGCGGCGGGCGCGAAGGAGGTCAAGACCAACGCCGATGTCGCGCGCAACGCCGACATCGTGTTCCTCTGCGTCACCGGCGCGCCGCAAGTCGAGGAAATCATCAACGGCAAGGATGGCATCGCCAGCGTCGCGCACAAGGGCCTGGTCGTGATCGACACGTCCACCAGCGAGCCCGCGACCACGGCGAAGATGCGCGAGGCGCTGGCCGAAAAGGGCGTGCTCTTCGTCGATGCGCCGCTGGCCCGCACGCCGCTGGAAGCTGAAGCCGGCAAGCTCAACATCATGGTCGGCGCCGATGAGGCGACGTTCGCGGAACTCAAACCCGTGCTCGCCGCATTTTGCGAGAACATCATCCACGCCGGTCCGGCGGGCCACGGGATCATCCTGAAGCTCATCAACAACTTCATCGGGCAGGCCATCACCACGGCCACGGCCGAGGCGCTTGCCGCGGCGGCCAAGTCCGGCCTGTCGATCAAGAAGCTGCACGAAGTCATTTCCGCCGGCGCGGTGAACTCGGGGATATTCCAGATGATGGTCGGCAAGATGCTGGACGGGGGCGACTTGACCGGGCTCAAGTTCACGCTGGTCAACGCGATGAAGGACTTGCGCTACTACACGCACTTCGCCGAGTCGTTGCCGGTGTCGGCGATCGTCGGCGAAGCCGTGCACCAGAGCCTGGTCAACGCCAATCTCATGGGCTTCGGCGACAAGTACGTGCCGTCGCTGATCGAGGCGCAGGAAAAGCTCTGCGGCGTTAAAATCGTCCCGCGCGGGTAGGGTTCGCGCCAGCGGAGCATCGATGCGCATCCTGTTCCTGGGAGGGACCAAATTCCTCGGTCGCCACGCGGTCGACGTGGCGTTGGCACGCGGTCATGACGTCACGGTGTTCACGCGCGGACGATCACCCAAATCCTGGCCCAATCACCGGGGCGAGGGGATCACAGCATGGGTCGGCGAGCGCGATCCGCTGCTGGCACCCGGACTCGGCGCCTTGCGCGACGGGACCTGGGACGCCGTCATCGACACCTGCGGCTACGTCCCGCGTGTCGTCCGTGCGTCGGCGCAGCTGCTTCAGCGCCGCGTGGGTCAATACCTGTTCGTGTCGTCGATCTCGGTGTACGCCGGCAGCGGGGCAGACCGCGACGAATCCGCGGCCACCGGCCCGCTCGACGATCCCGCCACCGAGGACGTGGCCAAGCACTACGGCCCGCTCAAGGCGGCATGCGAAGACCAGGTGCGCGCGGTCTATGCCGACGCCGCGACCATCGTCCGCCCCGGAATCATCGTGGGGCCGCACGACGCAACGGACCGCTTCGGCTATTGGGTCGCGCGCTTTCGCCATCCCGCGCTGCTGGGCGATCGCCCGGCCACAGCCATGGTTCCGGCACCACGCGATGCGCCGATGCAAATCATCGATGCGCGCGACCTTGCTGCATGGATGATCGACTTGGTCGAGGCGAAGATCGGCGGCACGTTCAACGCGAACAGCCCCGCGCGCCACTGGACGATGGGCAACATCGTCGATGCGCTGCGCGAGCATCCCGCGACGCCGCAGGCCACATGGGTCGACGAGGAACTCCTGCTGGAGCAAAAGGTGGAGCCGTGGACCGGGCTGCCGCTGTGGATTCCCTCGACATTCACCGACGATGCCGGCTTCATGGAATTCGATTGTCGCCGCGCGGTGGCCGCCGGGTTGCGCACCCGCTCGCTGTCTGACACCATCGATGCCACGGCGGCGTGGCTTGCTGCGCGCGACAACGACGGCGCATGGAAGGCCGTTCTCACCGCCGCGCAGGAGCGGGAAATTCTTGCCTTTGTGGCCGGCCGCTCGATGGGCGAGCCATTATTCGGGGCTGACCCGCAGCGACGATGAATCCCCGCGACGCCGAAGGCCATCTCGAATTCGCGTATCGCATGGCGCTCGCTGCCGGCGACGCCATTCTGCCGCACTTCCGCGAGGTCATCGATGTCGAGGACAAGCGCAACGCGCAGGGCTTCGATCCGGTGACCATCGCCGATCGCGCAGCCGAGGAAGTCATTCGCGCGGAAATCACGCGCATGTATCCGGATCACGGTATCCATGGCGAAGAGCACGGCAAGCAGTCGGGCAGCTCGCCCCTTACCTGGGTCATCGATCCCATCGACGGGACCAAGAGTTTTATCCTCGGCCAATTGCACTGGGCGACGCTGATTGCGCTACATGACGGCGAGCGCCCCGTGGTTGGCGTGGTCCATCAGCCTTTCGTCGGCGAGTCGTTCCTGGCGACGCAAGGCGGCCTGGCACAGTGGCGGCGCGGCGACCAGAAGCGTACGCTGCGCACGCGCCGTTGCGCGCGCATCGAGGACGCCATTGTCGCGACCACGGATCCCCGCCATTTTCAGTCCGAGCGCCAACTCGCGGTCTACAACGCGATTACCGGTCCCGCGCGGCTGACGCGCTTCGGCGGCGACTGCTACTGCTACACGCAACTCGCGATGGGCTTCGTCGACATCGTTGTCGAGACTGGCCTGCAACCCTACGACGTGCAGGCGCTGATCCCCCTGGTCGAGGCCGCCGGTGGCGTCATCACCAATTGGTCAGGCGGACCCTGCGACCAGGGAGGCGACGTGATTGCGTGCGGTGACCGCGCGCTGCACGCGCGCATCCTGCAGCTTGTAGCCTGAAGGTCGCCAATGAGGTCCGCCACGCGCGGGACAACCGATCGCTTCCGGATGCGCTCGCGACGATTTTTCTAGATCGGATCGCAAGCGGCCAGAGTGCGTCGCAACTCCGCGTAGCCAGCGTCTGCAGGTCCGGGGGGCCGCACGTGCCATTCGGCAATTTGATTGACCAGCGTGGTGTCGGACGGAAATCCGACCCGCCAATCCGGGTACCAGCGTGATGTTGCCGGCTCGTCCAGGAATTTGACGATCGCCTGATGCCGTGGATCCGCGCCAATTCGCGCCCACAGGCTTGCCACGACATCGACCGATCCCTCGATTACCTGCACGAAATCGATGCCGGTAAAGAGCAGGACACCGGTAATGCCGTGTCCCTCGTTGTGAGCGCGACTGACGGTGACGATCCGCGGTATCTCCAACACTGGCAGATTCTCGCGGGGACGACTGACGTAGGCAAGGCGGCGGAACATGGCACCCCTCGATGTAGTCCGGATCGAAGTCCGGCAAGGGGCCGAAATGTAGGTCACATTTGCCAGAACGCCTTGCACAGGTGTGCAACATGGGCACGACCCGCTCTGCCTTACGAAGGATCAGGCTGCGGCGGTGGAAATTCCCCGCGACAATCCGCGCAAGCCGCTTCCCAGGTAGCCGATCAGGCGGCCGATGTCGTCTTCGCGAAAGCCGCGTGGACGACAAGTGCCGCCCGTCTTGCCGCAGCGATGGAGCAGCACCTCGCCCAGGAGGCAACGTGCGTAGCGGAAGCCGGCTTCGACATCGTCGTCGTCCGTCGACGGTAACGACTGCTTCAGCGCCAGATGAAATTCCCGATCGATGGGTCCGAAGTAACGTTGATGCCAGGTCTCGCCATCGGCAGCAGAGGCAATGCGCGCGATGACGCACAGGTAGTTGCTCCACGGCACCTCGGCCTCGCGTTGCATGGCGCCGAAGGGACGCCACCAGGCCTCGAGTACATCCTCCGACGTCCATGCGGGCCGGACCCGAACGGCGTTGAGCGCGTCTTGCCACAACTCGGCGAGTCGAGAGGAGCGGCGCTCAATGGCCGCCTCAAAAAGCATTTCCTTGCTGCTGAAATGGTAGTTGACCAGCGCGACGTGGACACCCGCTTCGCTGGCAATCATCCGGTGCGAGGGCGAGCGAAATCCATGGTCGGCAATCAGGCTCTCCGCCGCGTCGAGCAGCGCGTCGCGGGTTGCCGCACCCCGCGCTACGCCGGGACTATGCAAAATAGATTCCATCGAGACCTCCATGGTTATTCGATACAGCGTACTTGCGATCGTGGACTACTTTCGCTGAGCATGATAAGTCGCAAAGGTCCCGATGGCGCGTCGGACGACTCCTACACGGTCATGTCGGCGCAGTGTAGGACACCGGCCTCGTGCTATCGGGTAATGTATGTAGGACACGTCCGACCGCGATTTAGGGCGCCCGCCTATCCGGGCGACGCTCGCGCACGTCTAGCATCGGGTCACCTAACGATGCGACCAAGGGACATTGCATGATTTGCCACGATTCCAGATCCGCCAACGTCGTGAACCTGGCTTTCGCGTCCGCGACGAGGGCCGCGTCATCCCCGGCACTTGGCCGCTTCGGCCATTTGTTCGGCGGATCGCCCGTGATGCAGGAGGTGTACCGCAGGATCGACAAGGTATCGGGAACCTCTGCCACGGTGCTTGTTACCGGTGAATCCGGAAGCGGCAAAGAACTGGTGGCACGGACCATTCATGATCGCAGCAAGCGGGCCAAGGCGCCGCTGATTACCGTGAATTGCGGGGCGATTCCCGGCAACCTCATCGAGGCCGAGCTCTTCGGCTACGAGAAAGGCGCCTTCACCGGTGCGATTCGCACACACCGCGGCTGCTTCGAGCGCGCGGAAGGCGGCACGCTGTTCCTCGACGAAGTCACGGAGATGGCGCCGGAAATGCAAGTCCGCCTGCTGCGGGTGCTGGAGACCGCGCGCTATATGCGAGTGGGGGGAGAACTGGAATTGCGAGCTGATGTGCGGATCGTCGCCGCGACCAATCGGGAACCGCTGCGGGCGGTGCGGGACGGGCAACTGCGCGAGGACCTCATGTACCGTCTGGCCGTGTTCCCGCTGGCGTTGCCCGCGTTGCGGGATCGTGAGGGGGATGCCGAATTGCTCGCCGAACATTTTCTGCGTCACTTGAACGAAAGCGAAGGCACGCAAAAGGCATTCTCGCGCCGGGCGCTCGGTACGATCCGCGACCACGCGTGGCCCGGCAATGTGCGCGAGCTCAAGAACGCGGTGGAGCGCGCGTTCATCTTGTCCGACGATTTGGTCGATCTCGACTTCACGGGCTTGACCTGCGTCGAGGCCGTCGGCGATTGCCTGCGGTTTCCAGTTGGCATGCCGCTGGACGAAGTGGAGCGCCAGATGATCCATGCGACGCTTGAACGATGCGAAGGCAACAAGCGGCAGTGCGCGGAAAAGCTCGGGATCAGCTTGAAGACGCTATACAACCGCCTGTCTTCCTATCAGTCGGGAACGTCGGCCGTGGTCGCCCTGTAGCGGCTCTCGCCAGTCTCGTCGCGCACACCAACTCCACCGAGGACCGCCGAAATCATGATCCGCATTCTGATCGCCGATGACCACGCCATTGTCCGCGCCGGGTTAAAGCAATTCATTGCCGACCAGGCCGACATGCAGGTGGCCGGAGAGGCCGCGACCGGAAGCGAGGCCATCGCGCTGGTTCGCGCCGAAGAATTCGACGTCGTGCTGCTCGACATTTCCATGCCGGACAAGAATGGCATCGATACGCTGAAGACGTTGAAGCAGGTGCGGCCGGAGCTTCCAGTCCTGATGCTTTCTGGATTTGCCGAAGAACAGTATGCGGTGAACCTGCTGCGCGCGGGCGCGTCGGGGTACCTCAACAAGGAAGCCGCTTCGACGCAGCTCGTCGGCGCCATCCGGACCGTGGTTCGCGGCAGGAAATTCGTCAGCCCCGCGCTGGCGCAAATTCTCGCCGACGGCGTTACCGGCGACGCGGACAAGCCCCTGCACGGCGAGCTGTCGCAGCGGGAATTTCAGATCTTTTGCAAGATTGCCGCGGGCGCCGCGGTATCCAGGATTGCCGACGAATTGCATCTTTCCGTGAAGACGGTCAGCACTTATCGCACCCGGGTCCTCGATAAAATGGGCATGAAGTCGAACGCCGACCTCACTTATTACGCCATCAAGAATGGCTTGATCGACTGATGGTAGTGCACAAATGCAACCCGCTACGCTGATTGATGTCGTTGTCGGACAAACACCGACATTTTTCCCAAGACGGCTCCGGTATTGTTTTAGGGTTTGCAACCGATGTGAATAGCGACTCTGTGAACGAACACAAACTTCGCGTGGTGATCGTCGAGGACTCGGTGATCATCAGGGCCCGCCTGCTGGAAACGCTCCTGGAAATTCCGGACCTGGAAGTCGTGGGCCAAGCCGAGACCGAGGCTGACGCGCTGGCGCTGTTGCGCGCCGGCGCGTGGGATGCGGTGGTGCTCGATCTGCAGTTGAAGCAAGGCACCGGACTTGGCGTCTTGAAGACGCTGAAGCAGCTGAACCGCGCAGCGCATACCAAGATCATCGTGTTCACGAACTATGCGTTTCCACAATATCGCGACCGGAGCATGACGCTCGGTGCCGATTTTTTCTTCGACAAGGCGCGCGAGTTCGATCGCGTGCGCGAAGTCCTGACTTCTCTGGCTGGCGGCAACGAGTCCTTGCCGTTGGCGCATTGACCCATGGCTAGCGCGGTGATTCCGGGTCGTCCGGCGGCCAAAGGGCGAGCGCCGGTCGTCGAAAAGGGGACCCCGGAGGCAGCGGCTGCGAAGCCAAGTCTCACGACGCTCGAAATTGCCATCATGGTCATTGCGGTTGCGGCCGCCATCGCCATCGCCCGTGTGGCCGAGCCCTTCCTGGTGCCGGTCGTTGTAGGCATATTGCTCAGCTACACGTTGCGCCCGCTGGTTTCGCAGCTGGAACGAATTCACCTGCCACGCATCGTGGCTGCGACGCTGGTTATGGCGATACTGGTGTCGCTGGTCACGGTGACGGGGTATGCGATTCGCGACAATGTTACCGCCGCGGTTGCCGAACTTCCGGTGGCCGCACGCAAATTCCGGCAGGAGGCCTCGGCCAAGGCGCGACAGGCGCCCGGTCCGGTCGCCCAGATCAAAGCGGCCGCGGCTGAACTCGAGCGTGCGGATGCCGAGAGTTCAGGTCGTCCAGCCACCTCGGTCGCGACGCCGCGCGTCGGCGTGGCGGAACAGTTGCAGAGTTTCGTGACCGAGCAATCCAGCAAGGCCCTCACCGTTCTCGTGGAAATTTTCGTGGCGATGATCCTGGCGATGTTTCTGCTTGCGTCGGGGGACACGTTCCGCCGCAAGGTGACGCGAATTGCCGGAGTGTCCCTGGCCCGGCGTCGCGTGACCGTCGAGGCGCTTGACGAGATCGACGCGCAAATTCAGGCCTACATGATCACGCTGCTGTTCGCCAATGTGCTGATCGGCTTGGCGAGCTGGGGCGGACTCTGGCTTCTCGGCGTTGCCAATGCGGGGATGTGGGGTGTGCTGATCGGGGTGCTGCACATAATTCCCTATGCAGGATCGGCGGTCGCCGCCGGCGTGGTGGGTATCGCGGTGTACGTGCAAGGCGGCGGCATTGGCGAAGCCGCTGTTGCGGTAGGTCTGATCGTCGCCATCGCCACGATCATCGGCATGGGGCTGGCGACGTGGATCCAGGGCCGCGCAGTACGGATGAATCCGGTGGCGGTGTTCGTTGGCGTCCTGTTTTTTGGATGGCTATGGGGCGGCTGGGGACTGCTGTTGGGAACCCCACTTCTCTCGGTGCTGAAAAGCATCGCGGATCGCGTGCAATCGATGCAACCGGTAAGCGAATTGCTCGGACCTTGATTCTGGCGCGATCGGCGCCAGCCGTGAAGTACTTAAATCAACCAACTGAAAGGAACAGGGGCATGAAAGCACTCATTGTAGTGTTGCTTGGAATTTGCGCGCTTGCATTGACCGGGTGCAATACGGTCGAAGGCGCCGGAAAAGATGTCAAGGCGACGGGCGGAGCCATCGAAAAGGCCGCGGACAACGCCAAGCCGAAATAGGGCTGTCCAATTCAAGCAAAAAAAAAGCAGGGAGGCGGCAGATGCCACTCCCTGCTTTTTGCGTTTGACTGCGACCGATCAACGCATCAGCTTGCCGACAATGTAGCCAAGCAGCAGCGCACCGCCGACAGCGACCAGAGGCTTGGCACGAATTTGGGTGCTGCAGGCCTCGGCCAGGTCCGTGGAAGTCGTCGCCAGCTTGCTGCCCTTGTCGCCGACCCACTGGGCCGCCGGGGTGGCTGCCTCCGCGGCCTTGTCGATGGTGCGATGCGCCGCACGCGCCACACGGTCGATTGCCGGGGCGGCCTTTTGTGCTGCGCGATCTACCACGTCATGCGCGCGGTCGGCGGCGGTGCCGACCGCATTGGTGTTGGTGACCATGGTGGATTCGTTCATGAAGATTCTCCTGGGTGGGGGTGATTCGAATCGGTTCAGTTCATCGCTACGGTGCAATAGTCATCTTTCCCAACGCCGGCTGCATTCGGCATTGCACTCGAAAAATTGTCATCCTGAGGCGCAGTGTGCTGTAGGACATCGCGCCTATACGATTAACGCATCATCCGACATGCAGAATCGCAGTGCATCGGCGTTCCGCCTCGTCATCGCGTCGTCCGCTTCCTACACGTGGGGCGATCGTTACAACACCGTCCGGCCATTTCTTCCTGAAAGCTACTGGCAAATTACCCTAAGTGACTGATCTCGAACGAAAGCGGTGCTGGCACGCGTGTTGCACCTTCGGATTGCACGATCGGGCGACTGACGTCCGGCAAACATTGAAACAGGAGACACATATGAACTGGGATCGCATCGAAGGCAACTGGAAGCAGGTCACGGGCAAGGTCAAGGAACAGTGGGGCAAACTGACCGACGACGACATCGACGTCATCGCCGGCAAGCGCGACCAGATCGTGGGCAAGGTCCAGGAACGATACGGGATCTCCAAGGATGAAGCAGAAAAGCAGGTCGAACTCTTCGGCGACACGTTCAAAGACGAAGATTTCACCAAGTACCAATAGGAGAGTGACGATGAAAACTTCCACATTACTGGCCGCACTGTATGCGGCCGCGGGCTTGAGCATTGCGGGTGGCGCGTTGGCGCAGGCCATGAGCCCAGCGCACCCGATGAACAAGGACGCTCGCGACACGGCGTACAAGAGCGCCGAGTCGCAATACAAGATGGATAAGGCGCTTTGTGATGCGCTTTCATCCAACGCCAAGGATATCTGCGTCGAACGGGCAAAAGGCAAGGAAAAGGTCGCGAAAGCCGATGCCGATGCGAACTTCGACAATACGCCCAAGACCCGCGAAGGCGCACGAGTGGCGCGGGCCGATGCAGCCTATGACGTGGCCAAGGAGAAGTGCGACGATCTGTCAGGCAACGCCAAGGATGTGTGTGTCAAGGAGGCCAAGGCCGCGCACGTCAAGGCAACTGCGGACGCCAAGGTCGATCGCGTGGCTGCCGACACTCGCAACAGCTCCTCGGAAAAGGTGACCGAAGCTCGCCGCGACGCGGCCAACGACAAGCGCGATGCCGACTACAAGGTTGCGGTAGAGAAGTGCGACGCCCTCGCCGGCGCGGCCAAGGATGCATGCATCCGGACTGCAAAGACCACGTACGGCAAGAGTTAGGAGTCCTCGCCAGCCTGATCGCGCTCTCTCCCCTTGGTCGGGTTGGAACTCACGGCCGGAGCCCTCAAAGCTCCGGCCGCTTCTTTGTAGGACGCTTTGCGACAGGAAAATCGGGAGATTGCCGGTCGTGGACGCATACGCATTCGCGCAATATTGCAACTGTAGAGAAACGCCACATAGCCCTTCAATTCAGCAAAGGATCAAACATGACAACCAAACCAGACAAGGTGCAAGGCGAAGGCAATTACGAAGCGGCCAAGGAATACAACGACGCCACCAGGAAATTCGTGAAGTCCGGAAGGGTCGAGGCGGCAGCGCAGGAAGCCGCGCCGAAAACTCGCGCCGAGGCGGCCGAGATGAGGGCGGCGGAAGCGGTCGGCCTCTCGCATGCCGGCAACATGGACCAATCGCCCAAGGATGAGCCAACGCCCAAGGGACCGGACCTACAACGACTGCCAATTCAGGATCCCAAGCCAGATCTACGTGACCCCGCCAAGAAACGTGGGGGGCAGAGCATCGGGCGCACACCGGACGCGCCTTGATCCGTCGAGGTTAGCACTTGGCTTTGTGCGATGTTGAAATCAATCTGAAAATTGTGTGAGGTCAGACATGCTTCGATACGCGTTGATATTCTTCGTGGTCGCATTGGTTGCCGCAGTATTTGGGTTCGGTGGCATCGCGGCAGGCGCTGTGGAAATTGCCAAGGTTCTGTTTTTTATCTTCCTGGTCCTGTTCATCGTTTCGCTGGTGGCGGGCCTCATCAAGCGTGGCGGTTAGGACGATGAATTACGTTACCGATTGCCGCATTGACGACGGCTCGTCAAGGTGGCTCAATTCCGAGCCGCTGCGGACCCTCTCGGCTGGGCAGTTGAATATTGCCGTAGCGGCTTTGCAGGATCTTCGAGCCCGCGCGCACGGACCTTCGGGATCTCCAGTGCAAGCGGAGAAGAGCGACAGCAACTGCTCGGAGTACCCTCATCCTGCGGGCTTCAATCCCTATTTCGATATTCTGCCGGCTTGATCGCGGAGTTCGGATGCGCGATGCGCTTTAACCCACAGGAAATAACGGGGAGTCGCGTTCGACTTCGCTATGGAGTTGAACTCCAATACAGCGTGGGCGGCTCGGCTGAATTTCTCCTGAATGTCCATGCGGCGCAGAACGCGCGACAATCCGTCGTTGAGGAGTCGTTCACCCTTTCGCCGAATCACGACGTCGTGGTGAGCGTCGACACGATATCGGGCACGCGGGTCGCGGCATTCAATGCGGTGGCCGGGCCCCTGGTCGTGACCTATTCGGCGTTGGTCGACATTGCGCACAGTATCGTCGACCCTGCCGACGTCATCGCGGAAAGCCCGGCCGGCGTACCGGCATCCGTGTTGCGCTTCCTGTTTCCCAGTCGCTATTGCCAGGCCGACCTGGTCCAGCAGCAGGCCTGGGACCTGTTCGGATCCCTGCCACGTGGCTACGCGCAAGTTCGGGCCGTACGGGAGTGGGTCGAGAAAAACCTGCGCTTTGCGCCCGGAGCGTCGAGTTCGACTACGTCCGTTGTGGACACGTTGCGCGACGGCGCCGGTGTATGCCGTGATTTTTCCCATACCATGATCTCGCTCCTGCGCGCGCTGAACTATCCGGCCCGCTTTGTGACCGGTGTCGATTACGGTGCGGACCCGGCTCTCGGCCCGACCGACTTTCACGCGTACGTTGAAGTCTATCTGGGCGGGAGTTGGTACATCTTCGATCCGACCGGCATATCCCCTGTGACGGGATTGCTGCGCATCGGGACCGGCCGCGACGCGGCGGATGTGTCGTTCGCCACGATTTTCGGTCCTGTACTGACCGGCATACCCATCGTGTCCTGCGAGGCCGTGGAGGACGCAGTGAACGGATTCGTTACGCCGCGAGCGACTGATCTTGCGGTTTCGACCGCGCCGTAGATTTAGATTAAAGGCGGCATGCCCCGACGCCCGAGACCTGCGAAGTCTTCACGCACTGACCGCAGGCTCGTGCCCGGAAACCGGTTGCGTGTCGAGCGGAATGTTGACCTGAATCAAGGTGCCACTCTTTGCGCCACGGCCAACTGAGAATTCGCCATTCAGCGCCTTGACGCGCTGACGCATGCCGGTGATTCCATGTGACAGGCGATTGTTCTGGGCGCCGTCCCGGATACCAATGCCGTCGTCCTCGATCACCAGGGTCACGGTACTGTCCGTTACACCCATGTCGACCATGACATGCTGCGCGCGCGCATATTTGACAATGTTGGTGAGCGCCTCCTGCACGATTCGGTACAGCGCAATGGCAACATTCGGAGTTATCGCCGCATCGTCCTCGGCCGTCTCGATCGTGCATTGCAGGCCGGCACGGTCACAGATCTGGTGCACCTGCCAATCCAGCGCCGCGGACAAGCCCAGGTTGTCCAGAAGCGTAGGGCGCAGCTCTTCGATAATGCGGCGCTTGATCTGGACGCCATCGTCAAGCGCGAGAAGCGCCCTTTCCAACTTCACGGCGGCTTCGGGATCACGGCCCTTCAGGCGGTTTTCAACCCACGCCACATCCATTTTGGCGCTGACCAGGATGCCGCCCAGTTCGTCGTGGATGTCCCTTGCGAGCTTGCCCTTTTCTTCCTCGCGGACGACCTGCAGGTGATTCGACAGTTCCGATAGTTCCGCGGTTCGCTCCTCGACGAGGGCTTCCAGGCGAACCTTGTCGAGTTGCATTCCAACGCGGCGCGCCTCGCGTTGCTGGGCGTCGCGCCGGGCGAGCAACCACACGATCAACAGCAAGGAGACAGTGAAGACCGTCATCAACTGCATGCCGAGGCGCGCGAATGCAATGTCGTCCGTCCAGCGCGCAGCGGCGGATGCGAGTTGCTGCTTGTGCGTCGCCTCCATGTTATCCACCGATGAGCGGACTTCGTCCATCGAGCGCTTTCCCACGCCGGTGTTGAAGAGCGCCAACGCCGCCTCGGGCCCTTCTTTCCGGTAGAGAGCAATAGTAACCTCGAGTTCCGACAGTTTCCTGCCAACGAGGTTGTTGAAACGCGCAGCAGTGATGCGTTGTTCCGCCGTACCGTGGGCGACGAGTAGCTCCTGCAAACGGTCGAATGCGCCGTCTACCCTCTTGAGCGACGACTCATAGGGTTCGAGGTAGATGTTATTGCCCGTTAGCAGGAATCCGCGTTGCCCATTTTCGGCATCGACCACCAGCGCAAGCATTTCGTGCAGAACCGCTTGCATTTCGAGTGCGACGGCCATCTGCTTGTTAGCAAGCTCCAAGCGGCGATAACCCAGTTCAGCGTATACCGCGATGGCGAGCGAAGCGATGATGCCCAGCACCAGCGGAATGACGATCTTGAGGGAAAGAGTTGACTTCAATTGTGATGGGCGACCGCTGCACCGCTCTACGAACATCCAACTATACCCATCGAAGTATCGACGTCAAGCCAGTCAGCGGGGAACTTGCGAGGTCTCGAGACCGCCAGGCTGCGGGGCCAGTGCGCCCCTTCATTTTCCCAATGCTCGACGAGTTTGCGCGCTGGTAGTGGGATGTTGGCCTGACGCGCAGCAAGCCAGCGAGCGATCAACCCGAGGGCGGCGATCGGCAGGGCGGCCCTGACGAATCCGGTGGCGAATTTCTTCACGGGAGCAAATCTCCAGACAAGGCGACTATCGCGCCATTGCGCAAACTGATGGACCCGCTTCCATCCTATGTCCTCGGTTTGTCCGGGATCATCCGGAAATACCCGATCAAGCCGTAGGACGGCGCCGACACGCGTTATGTCGTGGGCAGCACGCTGCGCGAGATCATGTTGTCGCTTCTGGTGGGACTGAAGGACTGAGGCGGAGATCGCCCCTACCTTGACGATGACGCCGCGGAAACCCCTTAATGGCGGCTTTTCATCCGGCTGCGTGGCCGAACCCGCTTCGGCTCAGGATATCTCGAACGGCCGAAGTAAAGGTGGCAATTCCAACATCAACTCCAGATCGATACCGTCTTGCGCAACCGGTACATAGTCAAAGCTGCACATCGTACCGAGTGCGCGTCCTTCCGAATCGAGCAGAGGCACTCCGCAATAGGAACGCACCTGATTTCGCGCAGTGTGGCCCCTTAGCCGCAAATCGGACATCGCATCCCGCGTTGAGAACGGCTTGCCGCTCTCCACCGCGAACTGGCAATAGGTGGCCGCCAGGGCAATGTCGTCCGACCGCAATACTTCTGGATGGTCGCGATCCACAAAGTGGATATTGCGCATCGTATCGCCTTCACGCCGGTAAATTGCGGTGAACCGATAGGGGCCCAACGCATTAAGGAACACCAATGCGGCGCGCACGCCGCTGTCGGCACGCAGGCGACGAAACTCGTCCATCGATTGCTGACCAAACCCTGAAGTCGCCAATTGCAGAATCCTTTCACAATGCCAGTTCCGCGAATGGGAACCGTAACGCAATGCAGCGTCAACATCGAAATGCGGCGCTGATGGGTGAGGGCGCCCGGAAGGTGAAATTACCTGCTGTGACGGACTAATGTCCTACGCGACAAGTATGCCATGGCCGACAGAACAGATTAATAGTTGCAATTATTGTGGGGCTACTCCGGCAACGCTAACCGTTGACTTTCCCGAACGGATCGCCACCCATGCAAGCCTTCATGCAACCCATACGCCCATCCTACGCCGACGCCATTGCGCAACGATCGCAAACAGTCTTGGCGGGTCGCACGGCGTCCTCAGCGACCCGCGTAGTGATCGTGGAGGACTCTAGGATCATTCTCGACCGGCTCAATGAAATGCTCGGGCAGATCCCCAACGTGGAGGTGGCCGGTGAAGTGGAGACCGAGATGGATGCCATTGCCCTGTTGCGTCATATGCGCTGGGATGTGGTGGTACTCGACTTGCAGCTGAAGATTGGCACCGGTCTGGGAGTGCTCAAGGCGTTGCGCGACTCAGGACCCGCGTCGGGGGGCAAGATCATTGTCTTTACCAACTTCGCATTTTCGCAGTACCGGGATCGCTGTTTTGACCTCGGCGCGGACTACTTCTGCGACAAGTCGCGGGAATTCGCGCTTGTGGGTGAGCTGGTTGCCGGCGTGGCAGCAACCAAGTCTGGCAATAACCTTCCATGACTGGAGATACGATGACGCTGGCCACCGATGTGCGGAGCAATCGGCTTCTGGCATCACTTGCCGATAGTGACGAGACTGCTTGGTTGCGCCAACTCGAGCCTGTCGAACTCCGGGCCGGAGACGTCCTGCACGAGCCGGGCAGGACGGTGAATTATTTGTATTTCCCGACATCCGCCATCATTTCACTGCTTTACATCACCGAGCAAGGTCAGTCCTCGGAGATCGCGATCGTCGGCGATGAAGGCGTGGTCGGCATTTCCCTGTTCCTCGGCGGCCATTCGACTCCTTTGCGAGCCATTGTGCAAAGTGCCGGTGTGGGGCTTCGCCTTCGTGCCCACGTGCTTATGGACGAGTTCGAGCAGGCCGGTGCCGTGATGCAGGTGCTGCTGCGCTATACGCAGGCGCTGATGACGCAAACCACACAGACTGCGGTCTGCAATCGTCATCACCCCCTCGAGCAGCAGCTGTGCCGCTGGTTGCTACTGAACCTCGACCGGCTGCATTCCAACCACATTGACATGACGCACGAAACGATCTCGAACCTGTTGGGCGTGCGCAGGGAGGGCGTCACCCAGGCAGCGGGGCGCTTGAACAAGTGTGGTCTTATCGAAAGCAGCCGCGGCCGAATCACAGTCGTCGACCGTGTAGGCCTCGAGGAGCGTGCGTGTGAGTGCTATTCAGTGGTCAGGAACGAATACGATCGCCTGTTGCCCAGGATGCGTTCCATGACGGACCACGCCCGCACGATCGTAACGCGTACGATGAGGCGACAGAGGGTCACACCCTGTTTGGCGACGCACGTACCGGAAATGATAGCCGGTTAGATTCTCACCTGGAATGTAGTCGTGGGCCGGACGCCGGAGCCAGCGAACTCCAGGCGATGAGAACCAGCAACACGACTTGCAAGGGGATGCGAAGCACAAGCATCCAGTAGGGAATGGCAAAGAGGTCCGGCTGCTGAAGCATGTAGAAGTGCGCCGGCGTTACGGCCAAAGTCAGCACCAACAAGCCGACGCCTGCCGCGCGACGGGTGGCCTTCCACAACAATCCTGCGGCCCCCAGCAATTCGAAGAAACCCGTGACCAGCACGACCTCTCGCGGCCACGGGATGTACGGCGGAACAATGCGCACCTCCAAGTCGGTGACGAGGAAGTGTGCCATCCCGCCCAGCACGAACCAGAGGACGACAAAGGCAATGCCGGCGGCCTTCGCGCGTCGTGATGTACGCCCTATACAGATTCCTTCGATTGACATGGTGTGACAAGTATTGAATCGGAGCGAAATCAAAACGTCTGTGCGTTGCAAGACAATGGGTCGCGTCGTTGGCCAATGTGTCAGAAAAGGAGGCATCCAGATGGTCAATACGGTATTGCTGTTGCGTCACGGCGAGAAATCGGGGGACTCCAAGAGCCTGGACCTGTCTGATGTGGGCCGGAATCGCGCGGAAAAGCTGGCGTCGTTCTTGCCGAGGAAATTCGGCGCGCCAGATTTCATTTTTTCCGCGGCCCCCACTGGTTCTAGCGTCCGCTCCTACCTGACGGTACGACCGCTCGGCGACACCCTGAAAATGCGCCTCGACGGCTCTTACAAGGCGCGCGACTTCTTCGCGCTTGCGACCAAGCTGCTTTTCGATCCGGCCTTTGTCGGGAAAATGGCTGTGATCTGCTGGACTCACAGCGAACTCCCGGCATTGGCGGGATCGCTCAATGTGCGCTCAAGAGACTTCCCGGAAGCGTGGGACGAATTGGTGTTCAACCAGGTATTTGAGCTCAACTACAAGGCGAGCCATCGCCCAAAAGTAAAAAAGGTCGCCCAGCCTTTCTGAGGACCACGATAACGCGTGCCGCAATAGGTGCGACACCCGACGTAACCATGCCCACTTGTCATGCCGGCAAGTGGGTACCTTCCGCGCCATTCGCGGGGATTTCTGCTTGGGGTCAGGTCAGCGGCGGATGGTGTCGCTGGCGCGCTGCCAAGAGTCCCTGCTGGCGTCTCTAGCGCGGGCCCAGTCTAAATTCGATGTTCCCCTAGCGCCGTCCCAACTCTGGCCGAGTTCTGCTTCTGCGTCTTCAAACGACCTGCCTTCAGCGCGGCCATAGGCGTCCACGCCGAAACGATAAGCCGGACCATAGTCGTCGTAGGAAGAACCGGACGCTACGTAGGGTCGGGTGGAATAGTTGTCGCGCCAGTATGCGTCTTCCACCGTGGGGTCGATCATTTCCGCAACGCCCTTGCCGGCGAG
>JBDTPJ010000068.1:0-19715 GCA_039932755.1 Betaproteobacteria bacterium | reverse complement strand
CCGCATTGTAGAAGAACTCGGGCAGCAGACAGAGAGGTAACCGTCCGAGTCAGCGCACCCGATTGCGTCACGCTCTCGTGCGCTCAGCGGCACTTGCTTGGGTGCTCTCTTCTCTGACGGCAAACTTTGAGGCCCGCCGGCCAAGCTGTTGGCTCCTCCCGATACAGGTACTTGATATACAGCCAAGCCACAACCCCTACGGTGGCCAACACACAAAGTATGAGGTCTATCATGCTCTCTCCTGCAAGCATTCAGTATCTCCGCGAATCGTCAGCTCATTTTCGGCGTCGCGCCGCTGCCTCTCCCACTTTAGTAGCAGAAATGCAAGCCTCCTATGCGTTGGGTCCGGAACTCCTGCAAGCGTGCCATCGCTCGCCTCATCGACATGATTTACCCTCGCGGCCACCCTCTCCTGCAGGTCCACCTCGATCTGCTTCGCCTGCACCAGCATTCTGCAGAGTTGCGCGTTGTTGAAGTGCGTGTATTCCGCAGTAGCCAATGTTTAGGTCCTCCATACGCTGCGATTTGCCGGTGGTACGGCTCTTTCGGCAAAACGAAGATGTAATAGTGGACTAAGTCTCAGGAGAAGATAAGCGGTGTTTCATGCACAAGATTGTTTCTGTTTGAGCGCTTTATCGTATCGATCAGACACCCGGCCGCCGAATGGAAACAGTGGTGTTCGGAAGCGCCACCTTATCAACAGCGAGTCTCCCAACTACAATTGAACTGGTCGGGAGGCAGGCCAGCCTACCGTCTGAAGTCCGATTTGGAGTTCATAGCACGGTGAATTCCGAATCATAAAATGGTGATCAAGAACGTCACCGCTGGCTCTCGTATCGATGAGGGGATACCATGTACTACCAACTTTTTACGTTTTATGTTCTACGCCGCGCATAGCGAACGTGCGTTGAGCGCATGGCGGGTACTTTACGGCGCCTGGCTCGACGGTATCGATCGCCAGCAAGGGGTGCAAGCAGATGCGATCAACAGCTGATGCTTCCGCGCTACTTAGCATAAGGGGACAACTGTGTGTCGAATCCTTCTGCCCGTGGACGGTTCCGATAATTCGGACCGTGCGGTACGGCTTATGATTACGCTTCACGCGAAGCTTGCACCGGTAGACCTTCATCTAATACACGTGCAAGTACCTGAGATTCTCAATGCAGACAAAGCCGTAAGCGAGGAAGCGCTCAACCAGAGGGTCGCCAGCACAGGAGACGAAGCGCTGAGGTCTGCGAGAGCATTGCTCGATGATGCAGGCATTTCCTACGCGAGCAAGGCTGAGCGCGGGTACGTGGCGTCATCCGTAGTGGCATACGCGAAGGCGAATCGCTGCGATGGCATCATCATGGGCACTCGCGGCATGGGTTCTACCGAACAAATGCTCGGTTCGATAGCGCGTCAGGTTATTTACCTGTCAGATGTACCGGTCACGCTTGTGAAGTAATCCGAGCCATCGTATCGGCAGAGAAACAGTGTTGTTCGAATGCGCGGGCTTTTCAAAGTCGACAGCGACCCTCATCATTCAATATGCGAGCCGATGGATTCCTGTCGAATCCGGGCGACGCCATGGAGGCATGACATGCAGAACCAATACCTGTTCGTGACCGAAGGCGACTTCGTGCGAGTAATGGCGCTGCAGCCCGATCCGTGGCTGCGTGCGGAACTGGAGCGCGCGATCGTGGTTGCGCCGGAGGCGATCCCTCCGAGCGTCGTCACCATGTATTCGCATGTCCGCTATCTCGACGAGAGCGCGGGCGTGTGCCGGCAGATACAGATCGTCTTTCCGGAAGATGCGGACGTCGCCCAAGGCAAAGTTTCAGTGCTGGCACCGGTGGGTGCGGCGCTGCTTGGCGTCGAAGCCGGTCAGGCAATCGATTGGAGATTTCCGGACGGTGACCTCCGACGCCTGCGCGTGGAAAAGGTCCTCTACCAGCCCGAAACAGCGGCTCGTGAGCGACTACCGCCGGCGAAGGCGTCCCGTTCATCTGAGCGTGACGCTGCCGCGTGACCTGCGCGCGAGATCACAACTCAGGCAACGCCTGATTTAGGAGAATAAGATGCGCAACATCGAAAGTGTTTTTCCGTAGAGACCTGCTGCACCCTTCATCCGAGAGCCAAGAGTTGCCGATGAATTGCCGTCCGCGCATTCAACGCTGCACTGCGCCGTGAAGAGAGGAAAAGCGACGCTGTCCGCGCATCCTTTGGAGCCCACCATGTCCCACGATCCATTTGATACGCTCGAAACGTTCACGATGGCTTCCGGCAAGTCGGGACGGTTTTATTCTCTGCCCGCGCTTGAGCGAGCAGGTATCGGCAAGATCTCGCGTCTGCCGGTTTCGATTCGCGTCGTGCTGGAATCGGTGCTGCGTAACTGCGACGGCAAGAAGGTCACCACGGAGCATATCAAGCAACTCGCCACGTGGCAGCCCAACGCGCCGCGCACGCATGAGATCCCCTTCATCGTCGCCCGAATCTTGCTGCAGGACTTCACGGGGGTCCCATTGCTGTGCGATCTCGCCGCCATGCGCGGCGCCGCCAGCAAGCTTGGCAAGGACCCGAAGCTGATCGAGCCGTTGGTACCTGTCGATCTCGTCGTCGACCACTCGGTGCAAGTCGACTATTACAACAACCCGAATGCCCTCGATCTCAACATGAAGGTGGAGTTCCAACGCAACGCCGAGCGTTACCAGTTCATCAAGTGGGGCATGCAGGCGTTCGACACCTTCAAGGTCGTGCCCCCCGGCATCGGCATCGTGCACCAGGTCAATTTGGAGTACTTGGCGCGCGGCGTGCATCGGAAGGACGCCATCTATTATTGTGACACCCTGGTCGGCACCGACAGCCACACGACGATGATCAACGGGATCGGCGTCGTCGGCTGGGGAGTTGGCGGAATCGAGGCGGAAGCTGGCATGCTGGGCCAGCCGGTCTATTTCCTGACGCCCGATGTGGTGGGCGTGCACTTGCGTGGCGAGCTGAGCGAAGGCGTGACCGCCACGGACCTGGTGTTGACCGTGACCGAATTGCTGCGTAACGCGAAAGTAGTCGGCAAGTTCGTCGAATTCTTCGGTGCAGGCACGGCTTCGTTGACCGTGCCCGACCGCGCCACGATTGCGAATATGGCACCTGAGTACGGCGCCACCATGGGTTTCTTCCCGGTCGATGACAGGACTGTGAATTACTTCAGGATTACCGGTCGCACCGATGACGAAATCGATGCCTTCGTATCGTATTACAAGGCGCAGGAAATGTTCGGCGTGCCCGAGCAGGGCCAGTGCGATTACACCAAGGTCTTGGAACTGGACCTCGCCCGCATCAAGCCCAGCGTGGCGGGGCCCAAGCGTCCGCAGGATCGTATTGAGTTGCCTTCGCTCAGAGCCAAGTTCGCCGAGCTCTTTACCAAACCGGTTTCCGAAAGTGGCTTCGACAAGCGTGCCGACGAGCTCTCGAAACGCTATCCCACCCACGCAGCGAACTCGCGCGGGGCGACCCTGCCACTTGCGGGCGGCGGTGATCAGTCGCCGAGAAACCTGCCGCCCGGCAGCGCCAAGAATGTCGTGGAAATGGTCGACAATCGCCCGACTCCGAACGTGATTCCGTCTACACGCGCGAGCGCCCTTGACCATGCCGTCGATATTGGTCATGGAGACGTAGTGATTGCTGCCATTACATCCTGCACCAATACCTCGAACCCGGGTGTACTGCTCGCCGCGGGCCTGCTCGCCAGGAAAGCGGTGGAACGAGGCCTCTCGGTCAAAACCCGCGTCAAGTCTTCATTGGCGCCTGGATCGCGTGTCGTCACCGAGTATCTGCGAAGCGCCGGTCTTTTGCCGTACCTGGAGGAGCTAGGCTTCGGGCTGGTTGCCTACGGCTGCACCACTTGCATCGGCAACTCGGGACCGCTCGACCCACAGTTGGAAGAAGCCATCGTCCGAAACGATGTTGTGGTGGCCGCGGTGTTGTCGGGGAATCGCAATTTCGAGGCACGCATCCACACCAATATCAAGTCCAATTTCCTGATGTCGCCACCCCTCGTCGTTGCATTTGCGATCGCCGGAAAGGTCAACATCGACATGAGCAAGGAGCCATTGGGCTTGGGCAGGAACGGGGATCCGGTTTATCTCAAGGACATCTGGCCTAAACAGGAAGAAGTCGCCGAAGTGATGCATTACGCCACGGACCCCGCGACGTATCGCCGGCTTTACTCGGACTTCACCAAGGACAATCCATTGTGGAACAGCATCCCTGCCGCCACCGGCCAGGTCTACACGTGGGGAACATCCACCTACATCGCGGAGCCTCCGTTCTTTGCTGACTTCAACATGCAGCCCGGCAAGATCGGCGACGTGCTGGGCGCCCGAGCGCTGGGGATTTTTGGTGACTCCGTAACCACCGACCATATCAGCCCCGCCGGCAGCATCAGGCCTGAGTCCCCTGCGGGAAGGTATCTGCAGGACAATGGCGTAAGCGTGATCGATTTCAACAGCTACGGCTCGCGCCGCGGCAACCACGAAGTGATGATGCGCGGCAGCTTTGCCAACGTTCGCATCAAGAATCTGATGGTTCCGTCCAAAGTCGATGGCACTCGCGTCGAGGGCGGCGTCACGATATTTCAGCCTGACGGCGAACCGATGTCGATCTACGACGCGGCGATGAAGTACATCTCACAAGGCAAGCCGACCGTCATGTTTGCGGGTGAGGAATATGGCACAGGCTCCAGCCGCGACTGGGCAGCGAAAGGCGCGCAACTGCTGGGCGTCAAAGCCGTCATCGCCAAAAGCTTCGAGAGAATCCATCGCAGCAACCTGGTGGGGATGGGCGTACTGCCGTTGCAGTTCAAGGACAACGAAAGCGTGCAGTCTCTCGGTATCAAGGGCGATGAGGAATTCAATATCCTTGGCATCGACGGTGACATCAGGCCGCAACAGGATGTCACGCTGGTCATCGAGCGCAAGAGCCGATCCCGGCAGGAAGTAACGCTATTGTTGCGTATCGATACGCCGATCGAAGTGGACTACTACAAGCACGGCGGGATCCTGCCGTATGTGCTGCGTCAGCTGATGGCCACATAAGACATACCTCGTGGTTCATAAACCTTGGCCGCCCGTGACGCACGTCGAATCCCGGCGGTGAAATGGAGGCGTGAAATGCAAACCAACAATCTCTTCATGACCGAAGACGATTTCGCGCGCGTGATGGCGTTGCGACCTGATCCACAACTGCGGAAGGAATTGGAACGCGCGATTGTTGTTTCGCGAAACTCGATCTCTTCGAGCATCGTCACCATGTATTCACAGGTTAGCTATCGGGACGAGCGCGCGGGCGTGTGTCGGCAGATACAAGTCGTCTATCCGGAGGATGCGGATGTGGAGCAAGGAAGGGTATCGGTGCTGGCGCCGGTCGGTGCGGCGCTGCTCGGGCTTGCACTTGGGCAAGCCATCGATTGGGAATTCCCGGATGGACAAACCAGGCAATTGCGCGTGGAAGAGATACTGTACCAGCCTGAAACATGGCCCCGCGAGGTCGGCGAGGCGGCGCCGAGGAGCTTCTAGCAGCCGGTGGCCACTGCGCCGTAGATCCAGGACCAGCCCCTTCGACTTCAATATTGCAGGTAGCGACGGTTCCCCTCCCGCTCGGCATCCGCCTCAGTGTGGCCGGTCTATCCAGCAGCAATTCAGTCACATCGGCGTGCTCGCGATACCGATTTGACGCAGAATCATTCCCTGGAGCATTGGCAGATGGCACCGACGCCGTCGCGATGCCAGCGCGCGACGGGCGCACAGCGGAGTAAGCAGAATGGCAACGAGCGCAAGCAGCAAAGCGCGACTTCACTCGAGTTTGAAGACGATGTCACCGTCGTATTTTGGCATGGCGATGGCCACCGGCATCGTCTCGATTGCGTCGCATTTGCTCGGTAACGAGTCGCTGGCGTGGTGGTTGTTTCAACTGAATCTGGTCATCTTCAGCGTGCTATGGCTGCTGCTCCTGACGCGGTTGTGGCAGTTTCCGCGGGACGTACGTGCCGATTTTGTCGACCATCTGCGCGGTCCTGGATTCTTTACCATCGTAGCGGCGTGCGGCGTGCTCGGCAGCCAGTGCATCCTCATTGCCGGCAGCCTGCGCTGGGCCATGGTGCTCTGGGTCGCCGCGCTGCTGCTCTGGATCACACTGACCTACGCGATCTTTGCAGTGTTCACCGTCAAGGAAGACAAGCCTCCGCTGAACGAAGGCATCAACGGTGGCTGGCTGCTGGCGGTCGTGGCCACCCAATCGCTGGCCGTGCTCGCCACCTTGCTCGCGGCGCAAATTACTCAACCGTTCAAGCTGGAGATGAATTTCTTCGCACTCTCGATGTGGCTTTGGGGCGGCATGTTGTACATCTGGATGATGTCGCTGATCTTCTATCGCTACACCTTCTTCCGCTTCTCGCCGGCCGACCTCTCGCCGCCGTACTGGATCAACATGGGAGCGATGGCCATTTCCACACTGGTCGGGTCACTCCTGATCCTCAACGCGCCGGATGCACCGTTCTTGCAATCGCTGCTACCCTTCATCAAGGGATTCACCGTGTTCTACTGGGCCACCGGAACCTGGTGGATTCCGATGTTGCTGGTCCTGGCCGTCTGGCGCCACGGCGTCATGCGCTTTCCGTTGCGTTACGACCCGCTGTACTGGGGTGCCGTGTTTCCGCTTGGCATGTATGCGGCCGGCACGAAACAGATGGTGAACGCCATGTCATTCGAATTTCTCGGCTTCCTGCCGCAGGTATTTCTGGTCATCGCCGTAGCCGCTTGGATACTCGCCTTCATCGGGTTCCTGCTGTCGGTGCCCGATCAGTTCCGGTCGCGCGCGATGCCTACCGATCGCACGGTCTAGCGGTTGGTGAAGTGTTAGACGTCCCGCCCCTCGAGTGCGTACTCGATCGCCTGTGCCAACGTCATCGCCCTGCCCTCTTCCCATGCTTGGTCAAACGCGAAAGCGTCTTCGATGGCGGCGCGCGCTTCGGCAAGCTGACTCTCGTGTCGAGCGCGATCCCTGAGCGGCAACGGGACAGCAATCTCGTTTCGAAGCCGCTCCGCCGCACCCCACATTCGCGCAGCCCGATCGGGCTTTGCCAACGCGAATTCGGCAAATCCCTCCAGCGACGATGCAATACCTCTGCGATCGCCAAGCTCCCGATAGATAGCCAGACTCTCCGCGTGCAGCGCGAGGCCGCCAACGTGATCACCATGATCGCGTGCTTCATTACCAAGGTTGTTCAGTGACGCGGCAATGCCTTGCCGATCTCCCAGTTCGCGCCGGATAGCGAGGCTCTCCTCAAGCAGGGCACGAGCGGCGCGTAAGTCACCTTCGCAATAGGCCACTATTCCGAGACTGTTCAGGGTCATGGCGATGCTCTGCCGTTCGCCCAACTCTCGGAATATTGTCAGACTCTCCTGCGCGAGCGCCCGCGCGACGACATAGTCGCCCTCGTCGCACGCAACCTCGCCAAGGTTATTAAGCGCCATGGCGATGCAGTCCCGATCGCCCAGCTCGCGGCCAATTGTCAGGCACTCTTCGTGAAACGCTCGGGCGGCCCCATAGTCGCACTGATGCGCGGTCAAGACGCCCACATTGTTGAGCTGGATTGCAATTCCTCCTAGGTCGCCCAGCTCTCGGTGTATCGCGAGGCTTTCCTCATGCAGCACTCGAGCAGCCGCATAGTCGCCTTGATCAGCGGCAACGTTTCCAAGGTTGCTCAGAGATGCCGCCACGCCCGACCGGTTTCCCAGCTCGCGCAATAGAGCGAGGCTCTCCTCACCGAGTGCTCGAGCGCGCGGATAGTCGGCTTGACTGCAGGCGACATTGCCCAGGTTGTTCAGTGTGGCGGCTATGCCGCGTCGGTCGCCCAGCTCGCGCCGGATGATCAGGCTCGCTTCAAACATTGCCCGGGCCGCGGGGAAGTCACCTTGCTGCCAAGCCAATCCGCCCGCCCCATGCAGCGCCTTCGCGCGGATGGCCGGTGCCTGATCCATGCGTCCCGCAGCGAGCAATGAAGAAAGCCAGTCCCGTCCTTCGCTGCAATGCCCGCGGACCAGCCAGAACCAGTAGATCGCGGCGGCAAGCCGCAGGCCAGCCGCCACATCTCCGCCCGGGGTCGATGACCACGCGAGTGCCGCGCGCAGGTTGTCGTGCTCCGCGTCGACCCTACAAAGCCAAGCCTTTTGTTCGGCGCCGATCAGATTCTGCTCTGCCAATTCCGCCAAGGCGAGAAAGTGTGCCAGGTGCCGCTCCCGATATTGCGCCTCGTCGCCCTCCTCGCGCAACCGATCGCGAGCATACTGGCGCACGGTCTCCATCAGCCGGTAGCGGGTTGCACCGCTTTGCTCTTCGTTGACTACCAGGCTCTTGTCGGTAAGCGAGGCGACTAGGTCGAGCACGTCGCTCGCATCGATGCGTACCTGTTCAGCACCGCGCGGCGGGGGGCGTTCGCCATCTCCATTGCAGACGTGCTCCGCCGCTTCGAGTGTCCAACTTCCCGCGAAGACCGCGAGTCGGCGGAAAAGGACCTGCTCGGCCGCGCTCAACAAGTCGTAACTCCAGTCGATCAGCGCGCGCAAGGTCTGTTGCCTCGGTAAGGCTGTCCGCGATCCGCCCGTGAGGAGTCGAAAGCGTTGATCGAGGCGCTGGTTCACCTCCTCCGTGGACATCGAGCGAATGCGCGCGGCGGCTAGCTCAATCGCGAGCGGGATGCCATCCAGGCGGTGGCAAATGCTCGCGAGCGCGGGCGCGTTCGCATTGTCGACTGTGAAGGCTGCGCTCGCCGCGAGCGCACGGTCGATGAACAGCTGCACGGCAGCATATTGCGTCAACGATGCGACATTGACCGGGACTTTCGGGTCTGGCGTTGCGAGCGACGGCACACGATAGGCCGACTCGCCCTTGACGCGCAGCGCCTCGCGACTGGTAGCGAGAATGCGCACGCAGGCGCAAGACTCGAGAAGTACCTGACAGAACAGCGCCGACGAGTCGATGACATGCTCGCAGTTGTCGAGAATCAGCAGCAGTTCCTTGCCCCTGAGTTCCATGAGCAAGGTTTCGGTGAGCGATACTCCTGCCTTCTCCTTGACCCCGAGCACCATCGCCACCGCCTGCGGCAACAATCGCGGGTCGGTAAGCGGCGCGAGCGGCGCGATCCATACGCCATCGCCGAAATCGTCGATGCGATCCGCTGCGACCTGCAACGCGAGGCGCGTCTTACCGGCGCCGCCGGCGCCGGTCAACGTCACCAGTCTCGAAGCGCTCAGCAGCCTTTTGACATCCTGCATCTCGCGCTCACGGCCCACAAAACTCGATAGTTGCAGCGGCAGGTTATGGGCCCGCGCGTCGAGTGTTCTGAGTGGTGGGAACTCGGCCGGCAGGCCCGGCGCGAGCACTTGGTACACGCGCTCCGGACGAATCAAGTCCTTGAGGCGCCGCTCGCCCATGTCGCGTAACGTGACCTCCGCGGGAAGGCCGTCCCGAACGAGCACTTGCGTAGCGAGCGAGAGCAGGATTTGCCCACCGTGGCCAGCCGACAGAAGACGAGCGACCCGATTGAGCGGCGGCCCGAAGTAGTCGTTGGCACGGGGCTCTGCCGCGCCCGTGTGCAGCGCCATTCGAACTTTCAGGCGAGTAGCCGCGGGCCAAGTCTCGTTGGCAAGCGCACGCTGGGCATCGAGTGCAGCGGCGAGAGCGGCCAGTGGTGTGTGGAATGCCGCACAGAAGGCGTCTCCTCCTGTCGCGAACACGCGGCCGTCGTACCGTCCAATCGCTTCGCGCACCAGCATGTCGTGACGGGCGAGCGAGACTCCCATTTCGACAGGCTGATGCTCCCACAGCTCCGTGCTGCCCTCGATGTCCGTGAAGAGGAACGTGACCGTGCCGATCGGAAGGTCAAGTGTCGTGTCCGGCCAAATTGTCTCGCGCCACTTGTCCTGCATCGTTGCATCGGCTCCGTTGCGCCGCGCCGTCGCGGCGAGGACTGCGTGCATTTTAGCCATTAAAGCGATTCGCGAGCCAATGGGACTCGGCGGAGCTCCACCTGAGTACTATCGCCTGCCCAGGAACTCGTGCACAGCATCGGTGAACGCCGCGGGCTGCTCGACGTTGGAGATGTGACCGGCATCCAGCATGCGCATGGCCGCCCCGGGGATCGAGTCGCGAATGGCACGTCCGGCCTCCGGTGTGGTTGCCGGGTCGTTTGCGCCAACAATCACGAGCGTTGGACTGCGGATCTCGCGGATCGATTGGCGCTGATCCATATCGCGGATGGCCTCACAGCTGCCGATGTAACCGTCGAGCGACGTGCGCCGGATCATTTTGCACATGCGTTCGATGGTCGCGGGTGAATGCGCATGGAAGGCGGCCGGGAACCAGCGGTTGACAGTCGATGCGACGGTTGCCTCGACCCCGCCCTCACGCGCCAACTCGATACGCGCGTTCCATAAGGCGAGCGGTCCCATGTGCGCAGCCGTATTGGCTAGAACTGCCCGGTCGATCCGCTCGCGCGCATGCGTCAGCAACCACATGCCCACCATACCGCCCATCGACAGGCCACAAAAATGGGCGCGGGGGATATCAAGGCAATTCAGCACCGCCACCGCATCGCGGCCGAGCTGCTCCATGGTATATGGACCCGGTGTTGGGACGCTTTTCCCATGTCCTCGCTGGTCATACCGCACGACCTTGAACCACTGCGCCCACCCGGGAATTTGATCGTCCCACATCGACATATCGGAACTGAGGGAATTCGAAAGTAGCAGGACGGGCGCAGTGTCCGGACCGTCTATGCGCACCCAAAACGGCTCACCTTCGATTTCTAGGATCGGCATGATTTTTCTGTGTTGTCTCAAGCGCCACCACGGGCATCGGCGCAGATCTGCATATTATCGCGCGTGATGCCGAATTCTGGTCGAACGCCTGCATGCTAGAATTTGGCCCATCGTGTCGACACTGAAGACCCATTGCGCGTGCCGATTTGAAGGTGCTCCGTGAAGGGGATCAGGGCCTGGACTGGCTCGGATCGGCCGTGGCCGCAGTCGCCTCCGGAAATCCCGTCATGCTGGCGCCAGACTGGTTGCAGCCCGACCGGGCGCCCGAATACCGGTAGTGGAGCCGGCAGGCCCAGCATGGCATTATCCGACGTAGCGGATGGCGACTGAGCCTTCGGTATCGGTGAACACCGTCGCTGCCGGCGGCATCGCGACCCTGCTCGCACAGGTCGACTGAATCGGTGCAACAGGAGAATCTGTCTCATGTCTTCTCGCATCCTTCTCCGCAACGCAACGCTTTTCGACAGCGTCAGCGGCAGCCTCAAGCCCAACCAGTCCGTCCTGTTGGAGGGAGATCGTATCGCCGCAGTCGGCGCCGCGCCCCCGGCCGCACCTGATGCGCTGGTGCTCGACCTCGCGGGGCGCACCTTGCTGCCGGGCCTGATCGACGCCCACGTTCACGTCACCGCGACGATTCCCGATTTTTTCAAGCTGACAATGATGCCGCAATCGCTCGTCACGGCGCAAGCCAAGGACGTGCTGCAAAGCATTCTGATGCGCGGCTTCACCACGGTGCGCGACGCGGGCGGCGCCGATGCGGGGTTGGTGCAAGCGATCGAGCGCGGTCATTTCGCGGGCCCGCGTATGTTCATTGCCGGACGTGCGATCACCCAGACCGGAGGCCACGGCGATACACGGCCGGCGTTCTTCCAGGGTCAAGGTCAATGCATCTGCTGCGGGTCGGTTGGCATGCTCGGCATCGTGGCCGATGGCGTGGGCGAGGTGCGGCGTGCCGTTCGCGAGCAGCTGCGCAACGGTGCGCACCAGATCAAGGTGATGGCAGGGGGCGGTGTTTCGTCGCCGAACGACCCGCTCGAAGGCACCCAGTATTCGATCGAGGAGATGACCGCAATCGTCGAGGAAGCACGCGCGGCGCGGACCTATGTGATGGCGCATGCCTATTCCCCCGAGGCGATCACGCGCGCCGTCACCTGCGGCGTCCGCACGATCGAACACGGCAACCTGATTGACGCACCCGCGGCGAGCGCCATGGCCGATCGGGGCGCGTATTTGGTACCGACACTTGCCACCTACGATTCGCTCTCGCGCAACGGTGCGAAGCTCGGCTGGAGCGCCGAAATGATGACCAAGCTCGACCTCGTGAGCCGTCAGGGCATCGAGGCGATCCGCATCGCGCGCGCCGCCGGCGTGAAGATCGGATTCGGCAGCGACCTGCTCGGAGAAATGCATGCGGACCAATCGAACGAATTCACCTTGCAGGCGGAAGCGATGTCGGCGGCTGAGGTTTTACGCAGCGCAACCATCGTGAACGCCGAAATGATGGGCCAGGCGGGCAAGCTGGGTGTGATCGCGCCCGGCGCCTTCGCGGACCTCGTCGCCGTCAATGGCAATCCACTCGAAGACCTCACGTTGCTGCAGGACCAAGGAAAGCATTTGCCGCTGATTGTGAAAGGTGGCGCAATGGTCAAGAACGAGCTCGCCGCGCGCTGAAACACCGTTTCCGATTTACCCCCCCCAAGGAGAACATCATGGAATCAAGAGAAATCAGCGCCCGCCGCGATTTTCTGGTCGCCGGCGCCGGCCTTGCTGCGCTAGCGGCGCTGCCCCGGTTCGCCTATGCGCAGGCGGAGGGAACCTTCCGCGTCGGTTCGCTCTGCCCGATTTCTGGCGGTGGCAGTTCCTATGGCAGCGGGATGCAAAAGGCCATCGAGATCGCCCTCGCAGAGGTGAATGCCGCCGGTGGTGCCGCGGGTCGCAAGCTCGAGCTCTTTTCCGAAGACAGCCAGACCAAGCCCGACGCCGCGGTGCTGGCCGCCAAGAAGTTGATCGAAGTGAACAAAGTGCAGGCGATCCTCGGAACCTGGTCCTCCGGCGTGACGCTGGCCGTGATGCCGCTCACCGATGCCGCGAACATTATCGAAATGAATACGTCGGGTGCGCCCGCTATTTCCACGCTCGACACCAAGGATCTGGTTTGGCGGTTCCAGGCAACGAACGATCAGATCGGCGCTGCATTCGCCGCCGCGGCCGAAAAGCGCGGATTCAAGCGCGCTGCGACCATGGCGTTCAACAACGCATCGGGTATCGGCAACACCGAAGGCTTCAAGAAGGTATGGGAGAAGACGCACGGCAAGGTGGTGGGAAGCATCGTCTACGAACCGAACCGGCCAAGTTATCGCACCGAATTGCAGCAGATCCTTGCGGCCAAACCGGATGTCGTTGTCACCGGTTCCTATCTTCCCGATTCGACCATCATCCTGCGCGAGTGGTACCAGACGGGACAGGACGTCAAATGGATCATGCCGGGCTGGGCCGCGAACGCCGATCTGGTGAAGGTGCTCGGCAACGACGTGGTCGAGGGGGTGATCGCGGTTGACGCTGTTTCCAACGAAGCGGCCGCGTCGTACAAGCATCTGGACGCCGAGTATCAGAAGGCGATGGGCAAGTCGGTGTCCACCAATGTCTATGCGGCGATGACCTATGACATGGTGATCAGCCTGGCCCTCGCGATGGAGGCCGCCGGGCCGAATGCGACGGTCACCCAAGTGAACGCCAAGATTCGTGACGTCGCCAATCCTCCGGGGACAAAGGTCTTTTCGTTTGCCGAAGGAAAGAAGCTCCTGGCTCAGCGACAGAAAGTCGATTTTGAAGGTGCATCGAGCCGTCTCAATTTCGACAAATTTGGCGACGTGACGCCGGATTTCGGCATGTATGTGATCGAGAAAGGCCAGATCGTGAGGAAAGACATCATTTCCCTGTGATGTTGCCGCGGGCTGTGGCCACGCATGCCGCAGTCCGCCGGTCCTTGGCCCCACCCGACCTGAACGGCTATAGATGACGCCTGCCGACTTCGTCAATCTGATCATCAACGGCACGGTTGAGGGGCTGCTGATTGCCCTTCCGGCGCTGGCACTCACGCTGGTGATGGCCATTGCCCGCTTTCCCAATGCGGCGACCGGTGACTACATGACCATCGCAGCCTATGCGGCGGTCGGAGTGCAGGTGGTTTTGCCCGGGTCGCTGGTACTGGCAGCCCTTGGTGCACTTGCGGCCGGTGCTGCAGTGTCGCTGATCTTCTATTTCTGGGTTTTCCGCGCTTTGCGGGGGCGCTCGCTGGTGGCTAGCCTGGTGGCATCGATCGGCGTCGCATTCTTCGCACGCTCAGTGCTCACCTTCTTTGTTGGTCATGATCAGCTGGCGTTGCAGGTTCCGATGGCGCGGGCATGGAATTTCGGCGGCATTCGCGTGCTCCCGCTGGACCTGGTCGTGGCGGCCGTTTCGATCACTGCCATGGCACTGTTGTTCGGATTGCTGCAACTGACGCCGGTGGGACGGCAGATGCGCGCGGTCGCGGACAACGCGGATCTTGCGCGGGCCAGCGGCATTCGGGTGAATCGCGTGCTCGTGGTGTTGTGGGCGGTAGTGGGGCTGTTGTGCGCGCTCGGTGGCGCGCTGTTCGGCGCCAAGGCGGTAGTGGCTCCGGAACTCGGCTGGGAACTGCTGATACCGGCATTCGCCGCCATGATCCTAGGCGGTATCGGGAGCCCAGCGGGCGCGGTCGCGGGGGCCATCCTGCTGGGAATCGCCCAGGAACTATCAGTACCGCTGGTCGGGCCGTCCTACAAAGTTGCCGTCGCGTTTTCCATTTTGCTGCTGGTTCTGTTGCTGCGGCCGCGGGGTCTGTTCGGCACGGCCATCGCTGCGAGGTAGATCGATGCAAGCCTATCTCATTGCCGTCGTAATCATTGCGTTGATTTACACGTTGCTCGCCTTGGGGCTGAACCTCCAGTATGGCTACACCGGGCTCGTCAACTTCGGCGTCGTCGCTTTCTATGCAATCGGCGCCTACACATCAGCACTGTTGAGCCTGAGCGGGTGGCCGCTCGTCGCATCCTTTCCCGTTGCAATGCTGGTTGCGGGGCTGGCTGCCTATCCCATTGGACTGCTCTCGTTGCGACTCTCGGACGACTATCTCGCGGTGGTAACGCTTGGCTTCTCGGAGACGGTGCGGATTGTGATTCAGCAAGAAGCGTGGCTTACCCGTGGTGTCCAGGGCCTGCCCGGCATCCCCGGGATGTTCCAATTTCTGGGGGTCGGAAAGTACGCCGAAGTCGCGACGCTGGCGACACTCGTTGCGTGCAACTTGGCAGCCGTCGTTCTGCTGACGCATCTCGTACGCAGTCCATACGGACGCCTCATCCAGGCCGTGCGCGACGACGAGACGGCGGTCGAAACTCTTGGCAAGGACCCGGCAAGGCTAAAAGTGCAGGTGTTCATGCTTGGATCCGGCCTCGCCGGGCTGGCGGGTGCGTTCTACGCCCACACCATCACCTACATTTCGCCCGAGCAGTTTCTGCCGCTGGTAACGTTTTACGTATGGATCGCGGTTATCATCGGCGGACCCGGCCGTACGATGGGCGCTGTGGTCGGCAGCTTCATCCTTCTCGTGTTTCTCGAAGGCTCGCGCTTCGCGCGCGACCTCGCCCCTGGCGTTTCCGAAGTGCAGATGGCAAGCGTGCGTCTGGCGATCGTCGGCCTCGCGTTGATCCTTTTTACCATCTACCGGCCACAGGGCATCATGGGGCGGCGGGCGCAATAGTCATGCTCCTTGCAGCTACCGATGTCAGCAAGCTCTACGGCGAGTTTCGCGTGCTCGATCGGGTATCGTTCGAGGTACCCGACCGCGGGCTCGTCGGCATCGTCGGGACCAACGGCGCCGGGAAAAGCACGCTGTTCGCCGCGGTCAGCGGCCAATTGTCCGTAGAAAGCGGGAATGTCGCCTTCGACGGCAGAGAGATCACGCGACTGTCATCGATGCGTCGCGCACAGCGCGGCCTTGGACGTACATTTCAAGTCCCGCGCGAGTTCAAGCACCTCAGCGTCCGTGAAAACCTGCTGGCCGCGGCCCCGCGCGAATACGGCGAAACCCTGCGCTCGGTTTTCATCGGCTGGGGGCGTGTATCCAAGGAAGAGGCCACACTCGTCGAGACCGCTGAGCGCTGGATGGCTTTCCTCAATCTCAAGTCGGTTGCCGATCAACTTGCCGTCAATCTTTCCGGCGGCCAGAAAAAATTGCTGGAACTTGGCCGCGTACTGATGCTAAATCCCAAATGCATCCTGCTCGACGAGCCGTTTGCCGGGGTGAACCCCGTATTGATCGACGAGATCTCGAACAAGATCCGCGAACTCAATGCGAGTCAGGGTATTGCGTTCGTGATTATCGAGCATCACCTGGAGGCGCTCAAGGCGATCGTCCGGCACCTGTATGTCATGGACCAGGGACGGGTCATCGCCGACGGCGACCCGGTTACCGTGCTGGATGATCCGCGTGTCCATGAGGCCTACATGGGTGGGGTCATCTGATGCTGCTCGCCGTGCGTGCGCTTTCCGGTGGCTATGACGAGTCCGACATCCTGCACGGGATCGACCTGGAGGTAAACGAGCGCGAGATCGTGACAATAGCTGGAACCAATGGTGCCGGCAAATCCACGCTTTCGAAGGCGGTGGTCGGCTTGCTGCCACGGGTTTCGGGCGAGATTCTGCTTGGCGGCAAGGACGTCACGCGTGTTCCGGTAGAGGAGCGCATCGCGATCGGGGTTGCTTACGTGCCGCAAGTCGCCAACGTCTTCGCATCGCTTACCGTATTGGAGAACCTGCAGATCGTCCGCAACGTCGACGCCGCCGCCGACCGCATTACGCAACTGGTCGACACCTTTACCGCACTCAAGCCAAGGCTTAAGCAGCGCGCCGGTACGCTATCGGGCGGGGAGCGCCAGCAGCTTGCATTTGCGCGTGCGCTCATGACCCGACCGCGCCTGATTGTGCTCGACGAGCCGACTGCGGCGCTTGCCCCGGTTCTGGTCGACCAGGTGTTCGCGCTCGTGGCCGGCCTGCCGGACCAGGCCGTTGCCGTGCTGATGGTCGAGCAGCGGGCGCGGCAGGCGCTCGCAATCAGCGGGCGCGGCTATATCCTCGATCAGGGCAAAGTTGTGCTGTCAGGCAGCGGGGCCGATTTGCTGGGCGACGATCGGATGGCCAAGTTGTATCTCGGCACCAAGCACTGATTGCCCCGCAGCATGCGCGTACGACATTTGAGAATGATCTCGCTCGGCCTTGACGGAGACGCCCGCATCGTGAAGCGCAGCGGCAATGCCAGCATAAGCGCGTGAAAACGATCGCGTTTTACCTGCTCAATTTCCCATCCGTAGAGCGCCCCGGGGCTAATTGCTCGCGCGATAGGGCTCGAGCGCGTCCCAAATAAATTCAACCCCAATGCCGGGACTGTCCGGCGCCACCGCGCGATGATCTTCGATGAGCAGCGGGCGTCGCGTGTATCGATCAATCGGAAAACTGTGGATCTCCAGCCAACCACCATTTGGCTGGGCAGCGACCAAGCTGACATGCAGTTCCTGCATCCCGTGTGAACACACTGGAATACCGTGACTGCGGGACAGCGCGGCGACCTTCAACCACCCTGTAATGCCTCCGCAGTTCGAAGCGTCGGGTTGAATGAACGATAGTTTCGCCTGATCGAATGCGTATCCGAATTCGTGGAGTGTGTGCAGGTTCTCGCCCATGGCCAAGGGCATGCCGGTGGCGTCCGCGATGTGCGCATAACCGGTGTAGTCATCCGGGAGCGTGGGCTCCTCGAACCAGATAATGTCGAACGGCCTGAACGCAACCGCTGCCCGAATCGCCTCTTCCACGCTCATCGAATAGTTGGCGTCGACCATGAGGCCAATGTCGCCCCCGATGAACTCACGAACCGCTCGCACGCGTTCGATGTCTTCCGCGAGATTTGCGCGGCCGACCTTGATCTTCACCGCATTGGCTCCGCTGTCGAGATACCCTTGAATGTTTTGTAGAAGTTTCTCGACAGGGAAAAGCAGGTCGATTCCACCGCAATAGGCTTTGCAGGTACGGCCGGTGCCGCCGGCCGCCTGCCACAACGCCAGTCCCGTGCGCTTGCAGCCGAGATCCCACAATGCGGTGTCTACAGTAGAAGACGCAAACGATGCAATCCCGCCGCGCCCGACATAATGCAGGTGCCACTCCATGAAGTCATATATGCCTTCAATGTCGCCGCCATCCTTGCCAATCAACGCGTGAGCGAGGTCATGCTGGATCATGGCCAGGATCGCGTGTCCGCCCTTGCCGCCGGTATAGGTGTAGCCCGTGCCTTCGCTGCCGTCGGCAAGTCGCACGGTGGTCGTGACCAATTCGAAGTGTGTATGGTCGCCGTGTTTCGCGTCCGCCATGACCTCCGGCAATGGGACAACAAACAACCGCGCTTCAACTTCTGCGATTCGACTCATGTGCTGTCCCCCGAAATCAAGGTTCTTCGTGAGGTGCCGATGATGGCAAAGTGTAGGGCGCCTGGTACTTCGTAGCGCACAGGCGTAGCGATTTGACGCTGTCGAGAGCAGCCGACAAGGCCGACAGACCTCGGCTTAGGCGACCGCGGAGATTCCGGCCGACGCGAGCGCGTCCGACTTCCTCCCGAGACGCCGATTTTTGGTCGCGCATTCTATTAGAACTCCGCAAAACTGCCGCTCAGGTCGACGCCGGCGCCAGGCTACGACTGCCCGAAGTAATTCCCAGGCCGCAGTCGGGCACACGCCGTTGGGGACGCCAGCGATTCGGCGGTACCGCGCGCATCGAAGGTAATCGCGAGAGCAGTCGTTCGAAGATATCAGATGCGGGCCAGCATCGCATTTTGGTCGAATGACCGCTTTTCACCAGATTTAAATCGCGCTAATTGGTCTTACCCACGAACGGTGGACACCTTACCAGGCGACTTCATCGCCTCAAATGGTAGCGGGGCCTCGTAGCTAATCGATGAGTGCCGTCGCTGCCGGTTGTAAAACACTTCCATGTAGTCGAACAAACTGACCCGTGCATCGTCGCGGGTCTTGTAGTCGCAGTGCATGACCAATTCGGTCTTGAGCGTATGGAAGAAGCTCTCCATGGGCGCATTATCCCAACAATCACCTTTGCGACTCATGCTTTGCCTGATGCCATAGCGGTTGACGATCTCCCGGTAGCTTCCGGTGGCATAGGTTGACCCCTGGTCGGAGTGCAGCGTTAGCGGCGGACCCCGATGCGCGATCGCCATGGTCAACGCGTCCATCGCCAGCTTGGTGTCCAGAGTTCGGCTCATCGCCCAGCCCACCAAGGCTCTCGAGTACGCGTCCAGAACCGCAGCCAGGTAGAGCCAGCCTTCCCTCGTCGGGATGTAGGTGATGTCGCTCAGCCAGAGGTCGTTGGGATGTTCTGACGTGAAGTCCCGGTTGATGAGGTTCGGCGATGCCTGAGTCCTGCGGGAGTCGGTGGTCACGCGGAAGCGCCGGATCGCCTTGGGCAGAATCTGCGCTCTGCGCATCAGCTTGGCCACGGTATTGCGGCAGCAGGGCACCTTCTGCGCCAGTAGCTCGCCATGCACCCGGGGAGCGCCGTACGACTCGCGGCTGGCTTGGTGGATCGTCCTGATGCGAGCCGTGAGGTCGACCTGGCGCCGCAGGCGAGCACTGGGGCCACGCTGCCGCGCAGCGTAGTAGCCGCTGCGCGAGACCTGCAGCGCCTCGCACAGGGCCGGCACGCCGTACTGCCGTCGATGCTTCTCCACGAAGGCGTACTTCACTTCGCTTCCCGAGCGAAGTAGATGGCCGCTTTTTTTAA
>JBDTPJ010000067.1:0-19752 GCA_039932755.1 Betaproteobacteria bacterium | reverse complement strand
ACATCAAGGACAAGGGCTTCCTCGGGATGATCATTCCCAAGGAGTACGGCGGCCTGGGCTTTTCGGCCTTCGCGCACGCACAAGTGATCACCCGCCTGTCGACGCACAGCGGGACCATTGCCGTGACGGTGATGGTTCCCAACTCGCTCGGCCCGGGCGAATTGCTGCTGCACTACGGTACGGGGGCACAAAAGCGCCACTACCTGCCGCGACTGGCGCGCGGTCTCGACATTCCGTGCTTTGCACTGACCGCGCCCAGCGCGGGCTCCGACGCCGCGAGCATTCCCGACTTCGGCCATGTCTGCTGGGGCGAATTCGAGGGTACGCGCACACTCGGCCTGCGCGTGACATGGGACAAACGCTACATCACGCTGGGTCCCGTCGCGACGCTGCTCGGTCTCGCGTTTCGCGCTTATGACCCGGATCATCTGGTCGGCGACAATGAGGATCTGGGCATCACCTGCGCACTGATTCCCACGTCGCATCCGGGTGTCAACATCGGCCGCCGTCACATGCCGCTCAACGCGGTGTTCCAGAACGGCCCCAACTCAGGCGAAGAAGTCTTCATTCCGATGGATTGGGTGATTGGCGGCCAGCCGATGTTGGGCCGCGGCTGGAGCATGCTGATGGAAAGCCTGGCGGCGGGACGCGGCATTTCGCTGCCGTCGTCGAATACCGGCATGGCCATCCTTGCGGTGCGCGCGGTGGGCGGGTATGCGCGCGTGCGCACGCAGTTCAAGCTCGCCATCGGCAAGTTCGAAGGCATCGAGGAGCCCCTGGCACGCATGGGCGGCAACCTGTACATGATGGACGCGACGCGCATGATCACCGCGGGCGCGATCGACCAGGGCGAGAAGCCGGCGGTGCTGACGGCCATCTCGAAATACCACATCACCGAACGCGCGCGCCAGATCATCAACGACGGCATGGATGTCATCGGCGGCAAGGGCATCTGCATGGGGCCGTCCAACTTCCTGGGCGGCGCCTATATGCAGCACCCGGTGGCCATAACGGTCGAGGGCGCCAACATCCTCACCCGGAGCCTCATCATATTCGGGCAAGGCGCCATTCGTTGCCACCCCTACGTGTTGCAGGAGATACGCGCCACGCGCGAAGCCGATCCGGTAAAGGCATCCGTCGCCTTCGACGCAGCGCTGTTCGGCCACCTGCGCTTCGGGCTCGCCAACTTGGCGCGCACGCTGGTGATGGGCTGGACGGGATCGCACTTCGTTTCGGTACCCGCCGATGTTGCGCCGGAAACGCGCCGCTACTACCAGCAGCTCACGCGCTTTTCGGCGGCGCTGGCATTCCTGGCTGACGTCTCGATGGGCACGCTGGGGGGCGCGCTGAAGCGCAAGGAAAAGCTCTCCGCGCGCCTGGGCGACATCCTTTCGCTCATGTACCTGTGCTCCGCCACGCTCAAGCGCTTCGAAATGGAAGGGCGGCAGGAAGCCGACGCACCGCTCATGCACTGGGCGATCTGGGATGCGATGTTCAAGGCGCAAAACGCGTTCGAGGGCGTGATCTCCAACTTCCCCAATCGTTTCATCGCATTCATGTTGCGCCGGATCGTGTTTCCACTGGGGCGGCCGTACGTAGTGCCGTCGGACCAGATCGGACACGAAGTTGCGCGCCTGTTGATCGAGCCCTCGGCCGCGCGCGATCGCCTGACCGCGGGCATCTATATTGGCGACAAGGAGGACGACCCGGTGGGCCTCATCGAGCGCGCGCTGGAAGCGACCATGCTTTCCGAGCCTGTAGAGGCCAAGTTGCGCGCGGCGATCCGCGAGTCCCGGCTCGACGGCAAGCTGCCGCCGGGCGCTGGCGTCGAGGTGCTGGCGGACCGGGCGCTGGCCACCGGCATCATCAGCGTGGACGAGGCGCGCGCGCTGCTGGCACAGCGCGAGCTGGTGGCCAAGGTGATCAGGGTCGACGACTTCGACAAGGACCTGGGCGCCGCACTCTTGCAGCCGGCGATCGATGCGGCGCGTCCGCCGCTGCACAATCGCCGCGCGGCGGCATGAACCGCGCGCACGCTCGAGCTCCAACATGAATGAACCTGTCTACATCATTGACGGCGCGCGCACGCCGTTCCTCAAGTCACGCAACCGGCCCGGGCCCTTCGCGGCGTCCGACCTGGCCACTGACGCAGGTCGTGCATTGCTCATGCGACAGAAGTTCGATCCCGCGCAACTGGACGAGGTCATCCTCGGATGTGCAGCGCCGTCCGCGGACGAGGTGAACATCGGTCGCGTGGCCGCGTTGCGCATGGGTTGTGGCCTCAAGGTGCCGGGCTGGACGGTGATGCGCAATTGCGCGTCGGGCATGCAGTCGATCGATTCCGCGGTCAACAACATTAAGGCGGGACGTTCCGATCTCGTCCTTGCCGGTGGCGTGGATGCGCTGTCGCGCGCGCCGCTGCTCTTCTCCGACGCGATGGTGATGTGGCTTTCCAACTGGTACGCCGCCAAGTCGCTGGGCCAGCGCGCGGCGCTCTTGGCGAAATTCCGTCCCGGCTATCTGGCGCCGGTGATTGCCCTCATGAAGGGTTTGACGGACCCGATCTGCGGACTGCTGATGGGGCAGACCGCGGAGAATCTTGCCTACCGCTTCGGCATCACGCGCCGCGAGATGGACGAATTTTCGGCACGCAGTCACCAGCGCGTGCTGGCGGCGCAAAAGGAGGGGCATTTAGCCAACGAACTGGTGCCGCTGTACGACAAGAAGGGCAAGCTCTATCCGGTCGACGACGGCGTGCGCGAGGACTCGACCGCGGACAACCTGGCCAAGCTGCGGCCGTTCTTTGACAAGAAATACGGCAATGTAACGGCCGGCAACAGCTCTCAGATCACCGATGGCGGCGCTTGGGTCGTGGTCGCTTCGGAACGTGCGGTGAAGCAGCATCAACTGACGCCGATCGGTCGCATCGTCGACTCGCAGTGGGCGGGACTCGATCCGGCGCAGATGGGACTGGGACCGGTCCACGCCGCCACTCCAATACTCAAGCGGCACAACCTCGCGCTCAATGACCTCGATGCCTGGGAAATCAACGAGGCCTTCGCCGCACAGGTCATCGGATGCGAACGCGCGTGGGAGAGCGACGAGTATTGCCGCAACGAACTGGGCCTTGCCAGTGCGCTGGGCCCCCTCGACCAAACCAAACTCAATGTCGACGGCGGTGCCATCGCCCTGGGCCATCCCGTGGGCGCTTCCGGAACGCGCATCGTTCTGCATGTTTTGAACGTGCTGCGCCGCACCAACGGCAAGCGAGGCATGGCGGCGATTTGCATCGGCGGTGGATTGGGCGGCGCGATGCTCATCGAGCGCGTTTGAGTCCACGGGCAGGCAAATGACAGGTGAACTGATGCAACACTGGACGATTTCCCGCGACACCGATGGCCTCGCATGGCTCACCTTCGACAAGGCCGGCGCCAACATCAACACGTTATCGGCGGCGGTACTGGCCGAATTGAATGACGCACTCGACCTGCTCGACCGCGATCCTCCCAAGGGACTGGTCATCCGGTCCGGCAAGGCCAACGGTTTTATCGCGGGCGCCGACGTCGAGGAATTCGGCGACGTGCGCGACGACGCGGGCGCATTGGCCATCGTCAAGCGCGGCTGGGACACTTTCGAACGATTGGCGCGCGTTGCATATCCGACGCTTGCACTCGTTCGCGGCTTTTGTCTTGGTGGCGGACTCGAATTGGCCCTTGCGTGCCGGTATCGCGTGGTCGTCGACGAGCCCGGAACACGATTGGGTTTGCCCGAGGTGATGCTGGGCATCGTGCCCGCATGGGGCGGCATCAAGCGCCTGCCGCGTCTTGCCGGCGCGCCCGCCGCACTCGACCTGTTGCTCACCGGCAGGACCATCGATGCGCGTCGCGCGAAGAGAATGGGGATCGCCGACGAGTGCGTTCCCGTGCGGATCATGGACAGCACGGCGCGCGGCATGCTGCGTGCCCTGCCTCCGCCACGTGCGCTCCCATTTCCGTTGTCGCTCACCCTCAATCCGCTCGCGCGGCGCTTCATCGCGGCGCAGGCCCGGAAAAAGGTGGCGCAACGCGCGCGTCGCAAGCACTACCCCGCTCCCTATGCGGTACTGGACCTGTGGGTAAATCACGATGGCGATGCGCTCGCCGTGCCAGCGGACGATCCGGCATCGATCCCCGCGCTGTTCCGGTCGCCGACGACAGCCAATCTCCTGCGCGTGTTCAAGCTGCAGGAGCGGCTGAAGGGCCTGGGCAAGGACGGCGATTTTCGCGCTTCGCATGTGCACGTAGTCGGTGCCGGCACGATGGGGGGCGACATCGCGGCTTGGTGCGCATTGCGCGGCCTCACCGTGACGCTCCAGGATCAGGATGCGGAGCGCCTGGTGCCGGCAATGCAGCGCGCCGGCAAGTTATTTGCCGATCGCCTGCGCGATCCGCGTCGCGTGCGCGATGCGACGGATCGCTTGATTCCCGACGTGGCCGGCGATGGCGTGGCGCGCGCCGACGTGATCATCGAAGCTATTTTCGAGAACGTCGATGCCAAGCGAGCGTTGTTTGCGACGCTGGAGAAGAAGGCGAAGCCCGACGCGATCCTGGCCACCAATACGTCGAGTATTCCATTGGAGGACATCGCGCCCGCACTGGCGGACCCGTCCCGACTGGTCGGGCTGCATTTTTTCAATCCCGTCGCAAAGATGATGCTGGTGGAAATCGTCGTCGGTGTTGCGACGCGCGCAGCGCTGGTCCCACAGTCAGCCGCGTTCGTGCGGCAGATCGACAAGTTGCCGCTGCCGGTGAAGAGTGCGCCGGGATTCCTCGTCAATCGCGTCCTCGCTCCCTACCTCATGGCCGCCTTGCGCTGCGTGGACGAGGGCATCGCGCCGGAAACGGTGGATGAAGCCGCACTCGCATTCGGGATGCCGATGGGTCCCATCGAACTCGCGGACACGGTTGGTCTCGATATCTGCGTCGCCGTAGGCAAGATGCTGGGCGACGCTGCTGCGCCACCGCAAAAGCTGATGGCGCTGATCGGCGCGGGCAATCTCGGCCGCAAAACCGGGCGCGGCTTTTATGCGTGGGTGGACGGCAAGCCGCAAAAGGGTGCGGCCGGCGCGGTTCCGGAGGGACTCGCGCAGCGCATGGTTGGACCATTCGTGGCCGAAGCCACCTCCGCCTTGGCGCAACACGTCGTCGCCGATGCCGACCTGGTGGACGCCGGAGCAATTTTCGGCACGGGATTCGCGCCGTTTCGCGGTGGTCCTTTGCACTACGCAGCGGCAACGGCAGCGGCAGCGGCCTGAGGTTCGCTCGATTTCCTCGGTCTCCTCGGTCTCCTCGGTTTCCTTTCGTTTCTCTCAGCTCTTTAAGCTTCCCCCTTCTTGTCTGACTGCCGGGGCGACCCGGCTGCGTGCATCTGGTGTACGATTTTCCCGTTGGACGCAGGAGCCCCACGCACGGGCCCGCGCCATTCATGAGGGCAACCCTTTAGGCCGGTCGATGTCGCGCCGCAGGAAACTTCCTCGCGGCGGGGAGAAGCGTCGTGGAAAAAGTCTGGCTCAAGCACTATCCGAAGGGTATTCCCGCAGAGATCGACGTCAACGAGTACGCGTCGCTGCGCGAAGTCTTCGAGGAAAGCGTCGCCAAGTACGCGGCGCGGCCCGCGTTTACCTGCATGGGAAAGTCCCTTACGTTCGCGGAGCTGGACACGCTTTCGGCGGCGTTTGGAGCGTGGCTGCAGGGCATCGGCTGCAAGAAGGGCACGCGCGTTGCGCTGATGATGCCCAACATCCTGCAGTACCCGGTCTGCCTGTTTGGCGCGCTGCGCGCCGGTTGCACGGTGGTCAACGTCAACCCGCTCTATACCGCGCGCGAACTCGAACATCAGCTCAACGATTCAGGTGCGGAGGTGCTGGTCTGCCTCGAGAATTTCGCCAGCGTCTTTGCGCAAGTCCGCACCAGGACCAAGGTCCGCCAGCCCGTGATCACCTCCGTCGGCGAACTGTTGAGTTTCAAAGGACTGCTCGTCGACTTCGTCATCCGGCGCGTAAAGAAGGCTGTACCGGCGTTTTCGATTCCCGGCTCGATTCGACTTTCGGACGCGCTCGCGGACGGACGCAAACGCAAGCTCGAGCAGGTTTCCATCGGCCATGACGATATCGCGTTCCTGCAATACACGGGCGGTACCACCGGCGTGGCCAAGGGCGCCATGCTGCTCCATCGCAACATCATCGCCAACCTGCTCCAGGCGCGGGTCTGGGTGCACCCGTTCCTGGGCGACGGACGCGAGATCATCATCACGCCGCTGCCGCTCTATCACATCTTTTCGCTGACGGCGAACTGCCTCGTGTTCATGACCCTGGGCGGGGAGAACGTGCTCATTCCCAATCCGCGCGACATCGCGGGTTTCATCAAGGAGATGGGCAAGTTTCGTTTCACTGCGCTTACCGGGGTCAATACGCTCTTCAATGCCCTTGTGAACAACGCCGAGTTCAGCAAACTCGACTTTTCCAATCTGCATCTCACGCTGGGTGGCGGGATGGCCGTGCAGGGGGCCGTCGCCGAGAAGTGGAAAATGATCACAGGGGTGCCGCTGATCGAGGCCTACGGTCTTACCGAAACGTCGCCTGCCGTGACGATCAACCCGCTGGACCTGCCGGCATACAACGGCTCCATCGGCCTGCCGCTTCCCTCCACCGAAATCGTATTGCGTGACGACGCGGGGCAGACCGTGGCGACAGGACGGCCCGGCGAAATTTGCGTGCGCGGGCCGCAGGTGATGGCGGGCTACTGGCAGCGGCAGGACGAGACCGACAAGGTGATCGACAAGGACGGCTGGTTTGCCACCGGCGACGTTGGGGTGATGGATGACCGTGGCTATGTGACGATCGTCGATCGCAAGAAGGACATGATCCTGGTGTCGGGCTTCAACGTTTATCCGAACGAGATCGAAGCCGTGGTGGCGATGCACCCTGGCGTGCTCGAGTGCGCGGCGATCGGCATCCCGGACCCCAAGTCGGGCGAGTCGGTCAAGTTGTTCATCGTGAAAAAGGACGACAGCCTCTCCGCGGACGACGTGATCGCGCATTGCCGCGCCCACCTGACCGGATACAAGTGTCCGCGCGACATCGAATTTCGCACCGAACTGCCCAAGTCCAACGTGGGCAAGATCCTGCGTCGCGAATTGCGCGACGAGGCGAAGAAAAAGGCCGCTTGAGGCCTGTGAACGGGTCCCGCGAATCATGAACGGCGCCCATCCCGATCTTGCCGGCAGGGAACCCATATTGCGGGTTGTCCCGATGCCCGCGGACGTCAACCAGCACGGCGACATTTTCGGCGGCTGGATCATGTCGCAGGTGGACGTCGCCGGCGGCGTCATTGCCGCGCGTCGGGCCCGTGGCCGGGTGGCGACGGTCGCGGTCAATTCCTTTACCTTCAAGCAGCCGGTGCTGGTGGGCGATCTCGTTACTTTTTTCGCCGAAATCACCAAGGTGGGCCGAACCTCGGTAACTGTCGCGGTCGAGGTCTATGCTCAGCGCAACCCGGGCGACCTGCTTACCGTCAAGGTTACCGAGGCCAGCCTCACCTACGTTTCCGTGGGAACCGACCGCCGGCCGCGGGAGGTCCCGCCAGAATGAGACACCTTGGGCTTGTCCAACGGAAAAAGGGAGCCGGCATAGCCGGGCGTGGGGTCCGGTCGGGTGTATAGTTTTACGTAACCGGTCGTTTCATGGGCAAAGACCCACCGCGACCAAATAAGAGAATCTTTAGGCGAACAAACGCCTAATCCCAAGCCGTTCCCAGCTAGAGGAGAGAGACCCCATGCAATCGAACCATTTTCGACGCACCCGTGTGGCCGCCGCAATTGCCGCCCTGGCCCTCGCGCTCGGCGCCGGCCAGGCATTTGGCGCGGCCTTTGCGTTGCAGGAACAAAGCGTCAGCGGACTGGGCAATGCCTACGCTGGCGGTGCGGCCGCGGCAGAAGACGCGAGCACGGTCTGGAACAATCCCGCGGGCATGTCGCGTTTCGCGACCGCCCAGGTGGTCACGGGAATCAACATCATCACTCCCTCGCTCAAGTTCAACAACAATGGCTCGCTCCCTGCATTCAACCAGCCGCTGGGCGGCAACGGTGGCGATGCGGGCGGCAGCAATTACGTTCCCAACATGTACGTCGTGGTGCCGATCAACCAACAGTTTGCCTTCGGCCTGGGTATCGGCGCGCCTTTCGGCTTGGTGACGGAATGGGACGACGGCTGGATGGGCCGCTATCAAGGCATCAAGTCCGACGTAAAGACGATCAACATCAATCCGGCTTTGTCATGGAAAATCGCGCCCAATTTTTCGCTCGGCGTCGGCGTCGATTACCAGCAAATCAAGGCCACGTTCACCAGCAATGTGAATTATTCCGGCGCCCTGGCCCAAGCGGCCCAGCAGGCCGCCGCCGGCGGATTAATTCCGCCCCAGTCCGTCACGCCGTTCATCCAGGCCACGCCGGGCCTCGATTCTTTTGCCAACATCAACGGCGACGACAATGCCTGGGGCTGGGACATCGGCGCCATCTGGGACATCACGCCCGACATGCGGGTGGGCGCGCACTATCGTTCATCGCTCAAGTACGACATCCGCGGCAACGCAAGCTTCGACAATCCGACATTGCCGCCGCTGGGTCCGCTGGCGCCGATCGGCGCGTCACTTTCCGCGGCAGTCAACGCTAATGCACTGTACAACAGCGGCGTGACGTCGAGCATCGAGCTGCCGTCGATCACCAATGTCTCGTTCTTCGGGCGCGTCGCCCCCAAATGGGATGTGATGGCGGATATCCAGTTCACCAACTGGTCGACGATCAAGGATCTCACTTTCGTGCGGACCAATGGCGTCACGCTGCAGTCCACGCCTGAAAACTTCAAGGACGTCTGGCGCTTCTCCGTCGGCACGAGCTACTACCTCGACAACCAGTGGAAATTCCGCGCGGGAGTCGCCTACGACCAGTCGCCGGTGCAGACCGTCGACCGGACGCCGCGTCTGCCCGATGCCAACCGGACCTGGCTCTCGCTCGGCGTACAGTACGCGTGGGATCCTAAACTCAAGTTCGATGGTGGATTCACGTACATCTGGGGCGGCACCCCGAGCATCAACCAGAATGCCGGCAGCACGGCGCAGTACGGGCTCCTTTCGGGAGATTTCAAGCCGACCGTGACCATCTTCGGGCTGTCGGCAACCTACTCGTTCTAGGGCAGCTTCGCGCCCGGTATTTTTGACTGGGTCCGGCGCGAAGGGCAATCGCCTCCTGGTTTCGACATTGCGCGGCCGGTCTCCCCGGCCGCGCAATTTTTCACCGGTAACCGCTGTCAAACCATCCCGAAATTGTCGATGGCCTCCCCCATGCCTCAAACCCGTTTACCGATCCGCCGTGTCGCTGTGCTTGGCGCAGGCGTCATGGGCGCGCAAATTGCCGCGCATCTTGCCAACGCCAGTATCCCGGTCGTTCTGTTCGACCTCGCGGCCAAGGACGGCAACGCCAGCGGCCTCGTGGCCAAGGCCATTGCCGGCCTGACCAAGCTCGAGCCTGCCCCGCTGGGGGCGCGAGAGCGTGTCACGGCGATCGAGGCCGTCAACTACGGCAGCGATCTCGCGCGGCTCGCCGAATGTGACCTGGTCATCGAGGCCATTGCCGAGCGCCTGGACTGGAAGCGCGACCTGTACGAAAAAATTGCGCCGCATCTCATGCCGCACGCGGTACTTGCATCCAACACGTCGGGACTGTCGCTGGCCGCTTTATCGGCCGCGGTTCCCGAGGCACTGCGGCCCCGCTTTTGCGGCATCCACTTCTTCAATCCGCCGCGCTACATGTACCTGGTGGAAGTCATAAGCGCTGCGCAAACGGATCCGGCACTGCTCGATGCGCTCGAGGCCTTCCTGACTACCACGCTGGGAAAAGGAGTGATCCGGGCCAAGGACACGCCCAACTTCATCGCCAATCGCATCGGCATTTTTTCCGTGCTCGCGACGATGAAGCACGCGGAGAAATTCGCGTTGGGCTTCGATGTGGTGGATGCGTTGACTGGCCCGGCGATCGGCCGCGCCAGGAGCGCCACCTATCGTACGGCGGATGTCGTCGGCCTGGATACGATGGCGCACGTCGTGAAGACGATGTTCGACACGCTGCCGGATGACCCGTGGCACGCATTGTTCGCCACGCCGCCGGTCCTGGCGGGATTGGTAGCGGAAGGCGCGCTCGGCGCCAAGACCAAGGCCGGATTCTTCCGCAAGGTCGGCAAGAACATCGAGGTGCTCGACCCGGCGGCGGGAAATTACCGCATTGCCGCAGGCGAAGTCGCCCCGGAAGTCGCGGAAATTCTCAAGGTCCGCTCACCCGCCGAAAAATTCTCCAAGCTGCGTGCGTCTCCCGAACCGCAGGCCCAATTCCTGTGGGCGATCTACCGTGATCTCTTTCATTACAGCGCCTATCATTTGCGCGATGTCGCCGACAACGCGCGCGATGTGGACCTGGCCATTCGCTGGGGTTTTGGCTGGCAGATGGGCCCGTTCGAAACCTGGCAAGCGGCCGGCTGGCAGGAGGTCGCGGCGTATGTCGCGGAAGATATCGCCGCCGGCAAGGCGCTTTCCAACGCCCGATTGCCGGAGTGGGTTGCGGGCGCCAAGGTCGCGACAGCGCGTGGCGTGCACACGCCCCAAGGTGCGTATTCGGCCGCCAGCGACACCTTTGTCGCACGCTCGTCGCTGCCGGTTTACCGTCGCCAGCTCTTTCCGGATCCGGTCTTAAGCGAACGCCCCGACACCGGTACGACGATGTTCGAGGACGCCGCCGTGCGCATGTGGCACCTGGGCGACGACGTCGGCATCGTGTCGTTCAAAAGCAAGGGAAATACGATTGGTGAGGACGTCCTGGACGGGCTCAATCGGGCCATGGACGAGGCGGAAAGGAATTGTGCCGGTCTCGTGATCTGGCAAACGAAGGAGCCCTTCTCCTTCGGCGCCAACCTGGCCGCCCTCTCTCCGGCGATTGCGGCAAGGCAATGGGACACGATCGATGGCGTTGTCGCTAAATTCCAGCAAACCGCGCTGCGCCTGCGCTACTGCCTGGTGCCCACCGTGTGCGCGGTTCGCGGTACGGCGCTGGGCGGGTCGTGCGAGTTCATCATGCATTGCGATCGCGTCGTCGCGGCCTTCGAATCCTACATCGGCTTGGTGGAGGTCGGGGTCGGCCTGCTGCCTGCGGGCGGAGGCACCAAGGAATTCGCGGTCCGTGCTGCGGAAGAAGTGAAACGCGGCGCCAATGGCAGCCAGTTGGACCAGTTTCCCTTCCTGCGCACCTATTTCCAAACGATCGCGACCGCCACCGTGGCCAAGAGCGCCCTCGAAGCCAAGGAGTTGGGCTATCTGCGTCCGGCGGACATCGTGGTCATGAACGCCTACGAATTGCTGTACGTTGCCAAGGCCCAGGCCAGGGCGCTGGCCGAGGCCGGATATCGCCCACCGCTATCGCCGCGCAATGTGCCCGTGGCCGGCAAGACCGGAATTGCGACGTTGCAGATGATGTTGGTCAACATGCGCGAAGGCGGCTACATCAGCGCGTATGACTTCGAAGTTGGATTGAAAGTAGCGCGGGTGCTGTGCGGTGGTGAACTCGAACCCGGCAGTCTGGTGGACGAGAACTGGTTCATCGAGCTCGAGCGGCGCGAGTTCATGAACCTGTTGCGCAATGAGAAGACGCAGGCGCGGATCGCCCATACGCTCGCCACGGGCAAGCCGCTACGGAATTAGCAAGCCGGGTACGAAACTGAGCACGAAACTGAGCACGAAACTGAGCACGAAACTGAGCACGAAACTGAGCACGAAACTGAGTAGAGAACTGAGGCTAGGTACCCAAATGAGCATGAGCAAACAGATGCAGGACGCCTACATCGTTGCCTCCACGCGCACGGCCGTCGGCAAGGCGCCGCGCGGTGCCTACAAGTCCACCCGTCCCGATACGCTGCTCGCGCATGTCCTGCAGCGCGTCCTGGCGCAGGTGCCGGCCATCGACGCCAAGCGCGTAGACGACGTCATCGTCGGCTGCGCCATGCCCGAGTACGAACAAGGCATGAACGTGGCGCGCATCGGCCTGCTTCTTGCCGGCCTGCCGTCGAGCGTCGCGGGCATGACCATCAACCGCTTCTGCTCCTCGGGACTCAATGCCGTGTCGATCGCGGCGGACCGTATTCGCACGGGCGAGGCCGACATCATGATCGCCGCCGGCACCGAGAGCATGAGCATGATCCCGATGCTCGGTCGCCTGGCGCTGAACGAGGCGGTCTTTGCGAAGGGCGAGCACGTCGGCATTGCCTATGGCATGGGCCTGACCGCGGAAAATGTCGCCGCGCAATGGAAAGTGTCGCGCGAGGAGCAGGATGCGTTTGCACTCGCATCGCACCAGAAGGCGCTGGCAGCGCAAGGCAACGGCGAGTTCGATGCCGAGATCAGCGCGATCACCGTGCATGAAAATTCCCCGGATCTCGCTGCCGACACGATTCAGACCAAGAGCCGCGCCATCCCGCGCGACGAAGGTCCCCGCGCCGACACGTCCGCCGAAGGGCTCGCCAAATTGCGTCCGGTGTTTGCGGCCAAAGGCTCCGTGACGGCGGGCAACAGCTCGCAGATGTCCGATGGCGCCGGCGCCTCGATCCTCGTGTCCGAGCGCGTGCTGAAGGAGCTTAACCTCACGCCGCTGGCACGTTGGGTCGGCTTTGCGGTCGGTGGCGTGCCACCCGAAATCATGGGAGTTGGGCCCATTGTCGCCATTCCCAAGGTTCTCAAGTCCACGGGACTCAAGCAGGACCAGATCGACTGGATCGAGTTGAACGAGGCATTTGCCGCACAGGCGCTCGCCGTGATTCGCGAACTCGGGATCGACCCCGCAAAGGTGAATCCGCTGGGCGGTGCCATTGCGCTGGGCCATCCTCTCGGCGCGACGGGCGCGATCCGCACGGCGACGATCACGCACGGTCTCAAGCGCCGCAAGCAGAAATACGGCATGGTGACCATGTGTGTCGGCACGGGCATGGGTGCGGCGGGGATCTTCGAATCGATGTAAACGCCGCACTCATTGCGACGTCAATTCCAACCAGGGAGGACATCATCATGCGCAAATTGCTTTTCGCCATGGCAGCTTTAATCGTCGCATCGGGCGCGCTTGCCCTCGAAGTCGCCGGCGTCAAGCTCGACGACAAGGCGAGCGTGGGCGGACAGGAGCTGGTGTTGAACGGCGCCGGCATTCGGACCAAGGTGTTCATCAAGATTTACGTGGGCAGCCTCTACGTTCCCGCCAAGGCTCCCGACATCGCCGGCGTGTTGGCCAAGGGACCACGACGCCTCCAGCTCAATCTCCTGCGCGACCTGTCAGCGGACCAATTGATCGATGCATTGGTCGACGGCATGAAGGCCAACAGCACGCCGGACGAGTTGGCCGCCATCTCGTCCCAGACCGCGGAGATGGTCGCGACCATGAAGTCCTTCAAGGACGTCAAGGAAAAGGATGTCGTCACGCTCGATTTCGTCGACGGGGCCACCAAGATCGGACTCAATGGCGCGGCGAAGGCGTCCATCGCGGGCGAGCCCTTCAATCGCGCGCTGACCAGGATCTGGATCGGCGAGCAGCCGGCGCAATCGGATCTCAAGAAGGCCATGCTCGGCGGTTGATGCCACCGCAGGACGGCCACTGACAATGCCCGATTTCTGGCTCACCTGCGGATATCGCCACCTGACCCAGGGTGGTGACGGACGGCTGACAGTTTCCGACGCCTTTCTGCGCAACTATCTTGTGCGGCCGGAGTTGGCGCCGATTCCGGAGTCCTGCGACGCGGAGTTGGCACTACATGACGCGCTGCTGGCCAATCCACGCATTCCTGTGACCTCCGAGACACTGGCCAAGTTGGCCGATGCCGATGCGCGGGAGAATTACGGCATCTGGCTGCGCTTCCGGGCGCGCCTGCTGGCCGCCAATTCCCTTGAAGCTGCCTATGTCGATCTCTTCCAGGGTGATGGCGTGGATGTGCCACCACTCTTCGTCGACGAACTCACGCAAGTGCTCCTGCGGCACATACTGGGCGAGCACGCATCGCCGATGGAGGCCCGGGTGGCCGAGATGCTGTTCCGATCGCAGAAAATCGCCGTGACCGACGATGGCGCCGTGATGGCCGCCGACGAGACCACGGTTGAACTGTTCGCGACCACGGCGGGATTCGGTTCGCTGGGAGAGCTACTGGCGCAGAACAAGACGCCGGCGCGTTCGGTGGACCTCGATGTGCTCGACGCGCAGAACGCGGACCAATACTGGGACCGTGATGAGCGTCATGACTTTTCGGTCAGCTTGAACCGTGGCCAGCCAGCCCAGGATGCGTTGACCCGCGTTCTTGTGCGGTGGATCCGGCATTTCCTCGGCGTCGACGTAACCATCGCGCAGGAACGCGCCATCGATGACGAGCGGTGGGTATGGCACGTCGGACTCGACGCGGAGGCGAGCGGACTCCTTAACGATCTGTACAATCGCGTTGACTTGGGCGATGACCGGATGCGCCGCTTGCTGTGCCTGTACCGGCTCGAATTCCTGGACCCAGCCGACATGCGGCCTGCCGTCAAGGGGCGACCCGTCTACCTCGCCATGGCCATGGACGGCGACGAGCGATTAAGACTCAAGCCGCAGAATCTCCTTCTCAATTTGCCGCTCGCGCGGCCGCAATGACCCACCCACTACCCATGATGCTCAATTTCCATCCCAACTGCCACGTCAATTTCAACCGCCGACCATCGCGCACCCTTGCCGCTTCACTGTTCGTTTGTGGAGGCCTGTGGGCGGCGCCAGGTTCAGCGCAGTCGCCAGCCGCCGCGCCGCCTCCCGCGGCCGCGCATTCGCCAGCCCGCGTAACGCCAACGCCGCCACCCGCCGCGCCCGCGGTCGCGAAGCCGACCGTTCCGCCTGCGGAGTTGAACTCGCTGGCATGGCTTGAAGGATGTTGGAGAGGCGAAGTAGCGCAGTACGAATTCCGGGAACACTGGCTGCCGCTGCGCGGCGGGCTCATGGTGGGCGCGGCGCACGTCGTGTTCCAGGGCAAGTCGCAGGAATTCGAATACCTGCGGCTCGAAACACGCCCCGATGGCGTTTACTACGTTGCGATTCCGTCAGGCAAGAAGGAGACGCCGTTCAAGCTGACCACCATTGCCGTCGAAGACATGGACACGATCTTCACTTTCACCAATCCGATCGACGAATATCCGCAACGCATCATTTATCGCCGCGGGATCGAAGGCTGGCTCTACGCCACGGTGGAGGGCAAGACCGGAAGCAAGGAGCAGAAGGTCATCTACCCCATGCGCCGAATCGACTGCCAGACCGGAACGTTCATACGCAAATAGTCCCTGCCAAATGTGCGCGAATGAACCGGGAATAGCGAGCGTCCGAGGATGACCGGAAACGAAGGCAACGCGCCCACGGGCCCGCTGGCCAGCTTCCTGAAGATGCTCGACGCCGGAAAAGATGGCGCGCTGTTGCGGTATTCGCTGGGTAACGAATACACCAAGATCCATGATGCGGAACACGCGGCCCTGCACCTTCGGCGAGCGGTCGAACTCGATCCGGCGTACACGGCGGCGTGGAAGCTGCTGGGCCGGGCGCTGGCGGAAACCGGGCACGTGACCGAGGCGCTTGCGGCCTACGAAGCAGGCATTGCGGTGGCGATCCGGCGCGGCGACAAGCAGGCGCAAAGGGAAATGCAGGTGTTCGCCCGTCGCCTTGGGAGGACTTGAGCGGCGGTATCCAGGCGACGCTTTAGCCCGCCGCGCTCAGTACGCCTCGATTCGCCAATTCATCCGCACGGATGTTGCCGGGATTGTCGGCGTGACCTTTTACCCAGTACCAGCTCACGGCATGCAACAGGCGCTGTGCATCCAGTTCGCGCCAAAGTTCGGCATTCTTGACGGGCTTTTTGTCAGATGTTTTCCAGCCGTTGCGCTTCCAGCCGTGTATCCACGTCTCTATGCCGTTCTTGACGTACTGTGAATCGGTGTGGATCTCGACCTCGCAACCCCGCGTGAGCGATTCCAGTGCGCGGATGACTGCCGTGAGTTCCATCCGGTTGTTGGTCGTGTGGGCTTCGCCACCGCAAAGCTCGCGCTCGTGATTGCCAGAGATCAGGAGCGCGCCCCAGCCGCCGGGGCCGGGATTGCCCTTGCAGGCCCCGTCCGTATAAATCACCACGGCGGTCATTCCGGCGTGCGCTCGAATGTCGTGATGCCTTCGCGCGCACGTCCCGCGGGCGCCAGCGCCTTCTGCCGGCGCTCGCGCCGTTCCCACGCGGGCGTCAGTACACGCATTCCCAGCACCTTCTTGGTTGCGCGCAGAAAGTAGACGCCGCCGGCAATGGGCCACCAGCGGTCGCCCGCCGCTTCCAGGAAGCCGAAGCGGTGCAGCCACTTCTGGCTGGCAAAGGGCGGTGCATAGGCGTCGAGGCGGCCACCGACGACGTCGAATCCCAGCAACGTCAGCCAGTCCTTCAAGCGGTAGAGCGCAATGAAGTTGCCGTTCCATGGCGGCGTCTGCGCGCGTCCGAAATATCGCTTGGCGCCATAGAGCGAGAACGGATTGAAGCCGGAAATCACGATCTGTCCTTCGGGGCGAATGACGCGATACGCCTCGCGCAGCATGAGGTGCGGGTCGTCGGTGAATTCGAGTGCGTGGGGCAGGACCATGAGGTCGAGCGTGTTTTCGCCAAACGGCAACCCATGGGGATCCGCAATCACGTTGGCCGGTGGGTCATAGTCCAGCGTCCAGCGCGACGCAATCCGGCTTTGTGCCAGGAAGGGACTATCGGGAAGTCCCACCTGAACGGCATTGAAACCGAAGATGTCCGCGACGGCCTGGTCAAAGTACGCTTGCTCGCGCGCCAGCAGGTAATTGCCGAGGTCCGTGGCGAACCATTGCGCAAGCGTCGTTGACAGACCGGCCCGGGTTCCCGAAGATGCGTCCATGGCCGAGATTATCCCCATCCCTGCATTTGCGGACAACTACATCTGGATGTTGCGTGTCGGCGATGTTGCCGCCATCGTAGATCCGGGCGATGCGACGCCGGTCATCGGCTATCTGGAGCGCGAAGTTGTCGTGCCCTGCGCCATTCTCGCCACCCATCATCACGGCGACCACGTCGGCGGCATCCCGGCACTGCTCGCGCGGTGGCCCGTGCCTGTATTCGGCCCCGCGCGCGAGAAAATTCCCGGACGTACTCAGGCGCTTTCCGGCGGTGACAGCATTTTCGTGCCGGGCATCGACGCGACCTTCGATGTGATCGACGTGCCGGGTCATACGGCGGGCCACGTCGCGTTGTTCGGTGAGTTTGATGGGGGACCGGTGCTCTTCTGTGGCGATACGCTGTTCACAGGAGGATGCGGTCGCCTGTTCGAGGGTACGCCGGTGCAAATGTGGTCGTCATTGTCGGCGCTCGCGGCCCTGCCACCCGAAACCCGGATTTATTGCGGGCACGAATACACGCTTGCAAACCTTCGCTTTGCTTTGGCCGTCGAACCGGACAGCATGGAAGTCAAGGCACGCGACGCACTTGAGCGGGCCAAGCGTGACCGCGGCGAGCCCACGGTGCCGGCGACCATGGACATAGAGCGCGCCACCAATCCCTTCCTGCGAGCGCACCTGCCTCAAGTCAAGGCAGCGGCGGCAGCACATGCGGGGCACGCATTGACTGATGACATCGCGTCCTTTGCCGCGCTGCGCGAGTGGAAAAACCAGTTCTGAGCGAGGTTGACTTAAGCTGGTTCCGAGGCCTACCATCGCCGGAATTTTGAGCAACGCGGCGGGTGACACAGTTTCACAACGGACTGCATTCGTACCGGCCGACAGGAAACCGAATTGCGCATAACGAAAACCCTCACCATCCTCATTGCCGCCGCGCTGGGCGCCTGCGCGACAACGACACCGCCCCCGCCCGAGTCGCCGACCCCAGCGACCGTGGTCGTCGTGGCACCTGAACCTGCGCCGTTCGCTGAAATCGCGCTGCTGCCTGATCCGCCCCCGTTCACGGCGGCCGCCGAAGCCGAGCTGGAACCGCTTCCGGCGCCCGCGCCGGATTTGTGGGAACGGATCATCGCGGGCTACGCCATTCCCGACATCGAAGGTCCGCTGGTCGAAAAGTGGGAACACTGGTACGCCTCCCGACCGGAATACGTGGCACGCATGGTCGAGCGCAGCCGGCGTTATCTGTATCACATCGTCAACGAAGTGACGTCGCGCGGAATGCCGGCCGAAATTGCGCTGTTGCCGATGGTGGAGAGCGCCTTCAACCCCGTCGCGATGTCCACCAGCCGCGCATCGGGCATCTGGCAATTCATACCGTCGACCGGAAAACATTACGGCCTCAACCAGAATTTCTGGATGGATTCCCGGCGCGACGTGCTGGCAGGGACCGACAAGGCGCTCACCTACCTCAACAAGCTGCACGGTGATTTCGACGACTGGCAGCTGGCCCTTGCGGGCTACAACTGGGGCGAAGGCAATGTCGGCAAGGCCATTGCAAGGAACAAGGCCAAGGGATTGCCGACCAACTACCAGAGCCTGTCGATGCCGGCGGAAACGGCCAACTATCTACCCAAGTTGCAGGCAATCAAGAACATCGTCCGCGATCCCGAGAAATTCGGGCTGGCGCTGGCGGACATTCCCGATGCGCCGTACTTTGCGGTGGTCAAGACCTCGCGCAAGATGGACACCAAATTTGCGGCCGAGCTCGCGGAAATGTCGCTGGAGGAATTTCTGGCGCTCAACCCACAGCATAACCGTCCGGTGATCGCCGGGGCGGACGAGCAGACGCTGCTGCTGCCGATCGACAATGCGGAAGTCTTTGCGGCCAAGCTCGAGCTCACGAACCAGCCGACTGTGTCGTGGCAAGCCTATCGAATGCGCCCCAACGAGACATTGCCCCAAGTCGCCACAAAATACGGAATGTCGGTGGAGACGCTACGGGCCTTGAACGGGATCGGTGTGCGGGCCAGGGTGCCGGCCGGCCACACGCTGCTCGTGCCCTCGCAAAACGCGTCGAAAGAGGCCGCATCATCGCTGACGCAGGCCGTGTTCACTACCGTTCCGTCGGGCCGCACCTTCTACTACACCGCAAAGCGCGGCGACAAATTGTCGGTGGTCGCCGTCCGGTATGGCGTCTCGACGCAGGAATTGAAGGCATGGAACGGACTTGCCAAGGACACGCTCAAGCCGGGACAAAAGCTGCGGGTCACCAGCGACGTGGTCCCTGTGCGCAAGGCCGGCGGAAGCACCAAGCGGGCGGTGGCGACAAAGGGTGCGGGCAAGCAGGCGAAATCGGGGGGGAAGGCGGCGGCAGCCAAGCCGGTTGCCGGCAAGGCTAAGCCGGTCGCCGCCAAATCGGTGCCCGGCTCGAACACCGCGCACGCGCACGGCAATTCCGGGAGCTGACCCGGCGCAGGTGTTCCCGGCCCTCGGGCACCAATGAAAACGGGCGACGCATATGGCTCGCCCCCGCAGCTTCCACCAATGAAAACGGGCGACGCATATAACGTCGCCCGTTTGTCATCCATCGCGTATTTGCGAAGGATCTACTGACGAAGGCGCCTAGAGCTTCTTGGCGGCTTTCTTCTTCGTCGTCTTTTTGGCAGCCTTTTTCTTCGGGGCGGCCTTCTTCTTCGTCGTCTTCTTGGCAGCCTTTTTCTTCTTCGGGGCGGCCTTCTTCTT
>JBDTPJ010000066.1:0-19792 GCA_039932755.1 Betaproteobacteria bacterium | reverse complement strand
GCCGCGGCGACGGCTTACCTGAATGCCGCGGCGACGGCTCACCAGAATGCCGCGGCGTCGGCTTTCCACATTTTCGTTGCGGCTGATTCGCTGGCAGCGCGCGCACGGCCGCCACGGCATGCCGTGGCAGGACACACGCGACCCTTACCGCATCTGGCTATCCGAAGTCATGCTGCAGCAGACTCAGGTGACGACGGTCATCCCGTACTACGAGCGTTTCCTGGCGGAGTTTCCCGACGTGCGCGCGCTTGCGTCCGCGCCCATCGAGCGCGTGCTCGAGCACTGGAGCGGCCTGGGCTACTACCGCCGGGCGCATCATCTGCACGAGGCTGCGCTGAAGGTAGTCGCGCACTTCGCTGGTGTGTTTCCTGTTGATTGCGCGGCACTGGTCACGTTGCCGGGAGTCGGCCGCTCCACGGCGGCGGCCATTGCGGTGTTCGCGTCCGGCGCAGGCGTGGCCATTCTTGATGGCAACGTCAAGCGCGTGCTCGCGCGCCATCGCGGCATCGCCGGCTTTCCCGGCAGCGTAAGCGTACAGACGCAATTGTGGCAGGCAGCGGAATCCCAACTGCCTACGCGCGACATCGAGACGTATACCCAGGCTCTGATGGACCTGGGCGCCACGATTTGCGTGCGCACGACGCCCGATTGCGCCGCATGTCCCGTGGCTGACGATTGCGTCGCGTTGCGCGAAGACCGCGTCGCGGAATTGCCGTCACCCCGGCGAAAAAAAGCGTTGCCGCATCGCGAAGTGCGCGTGCTGCTGATCGAGCGCGGCGGCGAGATACTGTTCGAGCGGCGGCCGCCACTGGGTATCTGGGGTGGCCTCTGGAGCCTTCCGGAACTGCCACTCGATGCAGACGTGGGCGACGCATTAAAGACGCGCTACGCGGCCGATATCATCGTGCGCGATGCGCTGCCGACGATCGCGCACGGCTTTACGCACTTTTCATTGACGCTGCACCCGCAGCGCGTGACCGCCCGCGCTTGGCCGGCGCGCGCGGAGGTGCCGGGGACGATTTGGCTCACGCTTGCCGATGCGCGTGGTGCGGCGTTGCCCGCGCCGATCAAGAAGCTGATGCGCTCCCTGGAGTGCATCGACGAGAGATGCGCGCTTTCGCGGGAATGACGTCGAGAGTGCGCGCGGGAATGACAATGGTGGGGTCTGGTTGGCGCACGAAACAAAGGCCGTCATCCGCGCACGCGGGAATGACGATGGAGGGGTCTGGTTGGCGCACGAAACAAAGGCCCTCATCCCCGCGCACGCGGGGATCCAGGGACCTTGCTGACCAAGCGTTCGACCTCACGTTCCCACACCATGAGCGCGTCGTCGTAGACCGTGTAGATGCACCGCACGCAGCCTGAGCCGCAACAATCTTCCGGACGTGGCGGTTCAGGGCGCGGCGGCAGCGTCACTGCGGGCGCGCCGGCACGGTCATCGGTCATGGCCGGACCGTCGCCGCCCATGGGCGAAGCTCCGGCGGCAAGCGCTGGTCGGCATCGGGCACGATGGCGCGCAAGGCGACCAACTCCTTCGCTGCTTCCGCGAGCTTGCCCTCGTCGTGCAGTTTGCGGATGCGCGTTATCGACGCGTCGATGTCGATCGCCTTTGCGGATGTAGCTTCCTGACGGAGCGCGGACTTGGCCACCGTTACGGCGCCCGCTGCGGTTGCTGGCGCGCCAGGTCGTGCGACCTCGTTGCTGCGCGTGCGCAAGTCGTCGCGTTCGGCGATGCTGCGGGCGGGCGCCGTGTCTGCGCTCAATTTTGAAGTCACGGGGTCCTTCGCGTCACGCTTCTTGTCCGCGGGGAAGGGCTGCGGTGCAGCAGGCAAAGTGGGTAAGGGTGAGATCGTGGCCATCGGCGCGGCAGGCATTGCGGGTGGGGGTGAGATGGGGGCCATCGGCGCAGCAGGCATCGCGGGTGGTGGCGGGGCAATACCGTCGGTGATTGTGGCCGCGGAAACCTTGGCCGCTTGCCGCGCGGGCGCGGCGGATGATCGTGCGGCAGGCTCTGCCGCCCGTGGTGCGGCGGCTGGTACGTCCTGCCTTTCGGTCGCGCGCGGCGCTGCCACCGATGCGACGCCGTGTTCCGGCGCCACGCTGCGCGGCTCTTTGCGTTCCAATTCCGCAGAGTTGTCGCGCACCGTGTTCTCACGCGCAATTTGCTCGCGCGCTGGGGCAGGTGCCGCCGGCATGTCGCTCACGGTCGGCGCGGAGGCGGGTTCATCAAGTGGCCCAGTTTGCAGGATACCCAGGGCCACGGCGCCGATGGTCGCGGCCGCTGCCAGGGGCATCCACCAGCGCTGTGGACGAGTCGCTTCGCGGGAACGCCTGGCGGCATCCTGCGGCGCGCTGCCGACCGCGCGCCGTGCGGCGGCGAGGATCGCAGCGTCCAGATGCGCAGGTGGCATGTCGGTCGAATGTTCGCGCCATGCCGTCGCAAGCTGCGGATCGTGTTCGGGTTCGTCGGGCAGGTTGCTCATCGAAAATCCTCGCGTGGCGACGGTCTCAACATCGCCAGTTCGCCGCGCAACTTGGCGACCGCATAGCGCAGCCGGCTCTTCACCGTTTCCATCCCCACGCCTGTGAGCTGCGCGATCTCGTTGAGCGACAGGCCGCCCTCGTGCTGCAGCAGGAAGGCGTCGCGCTGCACGGCGGGAAGTGTGGCCAGGGCCGAGCGCAATTGCTCTGCCAACTGGCGCGCATTGAGGCGCGCCTCCGGTTCCTCGCTGCGTGCGGCGGGCAGTGCTTCTATGGTGGCCCGCACGCCCCCGTCGCCGCTCATTTCGTCTTCCGCGTCGATCGACGCGAACTTGACCTTGCCGCTGGTGCGCCAGTAGTCGATGAGCCGGTGGTGGGCGAGGGTGTAGAGCCATGTCGTGAATTTGGCCGTCGGTGTGTAGCGCTCACGGGCGCGGATCGCGTTCATCCAGACATCCTGGAACAGTTCGTCGGCGGTGCCGGCATTGCCGCAGTGACGCAGCAAATAGCGATACACGCCACCCTTGTGCCGCGCATACAACATCTCGAACGCGGTCGCGCGGCCTGCGGCATAGGAGAGCATCAACGCTTCGTCGGAATCCTCGGCAAGGTTGGCAGCGGCGGTGGGCGGCGCGAGCATGGCCGGCCCAGTATGCGAGAGCGCCCGACGGTTTTCAACGCCGGGCCTCTCGGGAAGGTCACTGCGCGGGATCAAGGTCCCGCGCGATGGTCATGTCTCACCGCCATTCGGTCATCGTGCGGGGTCCGGTGCGAAAAGCATGCCGGCGGGAAACGGATCCGGCTCACGCCGTTGCGCGTAGTGTTGCCGGGGCAGCACACCCATCGCAATCAGGTTCTCGCGGCGGTCGTATTGCAGTGCGACGGTTTCGGCGGGCGACTCGGTGGCGCGATCAAACGTGGTGGTCGTGACGATCGACGTCTCGCTGCGGCCATGTCCCGTGCCGAGTTTGCCCAGCGTCTTCTTGTCCTGCTCCTGCGCATCCCGGGAGCGCGATTCGCTTTGCGCGACATCGGCGCGTTCGCGCGGCGCGGCGGCGGCCGGGGGAGTTGCCGCCATGTCGGCCGCCTCCTTGCGCGCCAGCGAGGGCATTGGAATATTGCGTCCATCGGCGGCGGCGGCATCTGCCGCCTGCGCGGCACCCAGGCGATCATTCATGCGCTCCCGCATCGGCTCGCTCGCGTGGCCCCGCATTTGGCCCGTCGGGCCACGCCATACGATCGGCGGCGCCTTTTCCTGGAACACGGCCACGCCGATGACGCCGACGTTGAGTGGTCGGCCGGTGCGAGCGGCATAGGAATCGCCAAGGTCGGTGAAGTAGAACGCCGCCGTGCGCTCAAGGCTCTTGCGCCAGCCGGTGATCTCCACCGAAGCCCAAGGGTCGAGCACGTAGCCGGTCTGCGTCGGCGATGCGGTCTCTCCGGAGACAACATTGACGCCGTCCACGCTGGTGGCGACGAGGATGCGGCCGCCGGTGCAGTTGCGGATGCGCACGGCGTATTCGTGGCCGGGCATGCCGATAATGTAGTTGCGGCCGTTCTTGGCATGGACCGGCAGCGCCACGCCGTCGGCACGGTCATAGACGTCTACTTGCACGAGCCGGCCCTTTACGTAAGGCATTCCCGATACCGAATTGTAGTCATGCGCGTGGACGCCGCAGGCCGCCAGGCCCAGGGCCATCAGAAGTGCGGCAGATGCCTGCCACCAGGTTGAATGCGTGCCGTTCATCGCGTCGTCCTCCGTGGTCGCCGGCCACGATGGCCGGTTGCTATCCCTGTAAACGAGGTCTACACGGAAATGGGGTTAGCGGTTGAATGCGGGTTCCCATCGGCCCTCATGAGACAATTTCCCGCGATGGATACATCGCACCTCCCGCAGCTGGTCGCAGGCCTGGCTTTCGCGCTGGCTTTCGTTTTTGGTGCCGTCGCCAATCGCTCCAATTTCTGCACGATGGGCGCGGTCGTCGATATCGTCACCTTTGGCGATTGGCGGCGCATGCGTATGTGGGTGCTCGCTATCGCCGTAGCCATTGCCGGGACTGCGGTCTTGGTATCGCTCGGACTCATCGATACCGCCAAGTCCATCTACACGGCGCGCGAGGTGCGGTGGGTCTCGTGCCTGGTCGGGGGCTTCCTGTTTGGTTTCGGGATGACCCTTTCGTCCGGCTGCGGCAGCAAGACGCTGATCCGCGCGGGCGCGGGCAACCTCAAATCCGTGGTGGTCATGCTGGTGCTCGGCATTTCCGCCTACATGACCTTGAAGGGGCTGTTTGCCGTATGGCGCGTCAACGTGCTCGATCCCTGGCGCTTCGACATCTCCAGGCTGGGCGCCGCCACGTCCGACCTGCCCGCCCTGATGGCGGCGCTGGGCTTGCCCGTGCTCGCGAAGGTGGCCTTGCCGTTCCTGCTTGCGGCGGCGCTGACCATTTTCGTGCTGAAGGACCGGGACTTTCGAGCGACGCCGGAAATGATCGTCGGAGGAATCGTGGTCGGCCTGGTCATTGTCGGCGGCTGGTATGTGTCGGGACACGTGGGGTACGTAGCAGAGGATCCGGCGACGCTGGAGGAGAAGTTCTTCGCGACCAATTCCGGGCGCCTGGAATCCTTTTCGTATGTCGCGCCGGTAGCCTATACGGTCGAATTGCTGATGCTGTGGAGCGACGCCTTGCGCATCGTGACGTTTGGCGTCGCCAGCGTGCTGGGCATGCTCGCCGGCTCGGCGGCCTATGCACTGGCCTCCCGGACCTTCCGCTGGGAGGGCTTCGGCTCGGTCGAAGATGTCGCCAACCACCTGGTCGGCGCCGCGTTGATGGGATTCGGCGGCGTGACCGCGCTGGGCTGCACCATCGGCCAGGGAATTTCCGGTGTTTCAACGCTGGCCATCGGCTCGTTCCTGGCGCTGGGGGCGATAATCCTGGGATGCCTCGCGGCCATTCGCTACCAGATGTGGCGCATGGACCGGATATCCTGAGCCGGGCTCGGTGCGCCTCATATGCCGGGTTCGGCGCCCTTCATAATCCGATCCGGGCGCATCCGGTAAGCCGCGCGGCACGCTCAACCGTTAATAACTGATGATCATCTACGACCTGCTCTGTGCCAGCGGCCACGAATTCGAGGGCTGGTTTGCCTCGGGCGCGGAATTCGCCCGCCAGAAGGTCGCGCACCTCGTGTCCTGCCCCGTATGCGACGGCAGAGACATCGAGCGGCGTCCCTCGGCCAAGGTGCGGGTAACCAAGACCGCGGTAGCCGCGGCGCCTATGGCACCGGTTGCCCACGACGCCATCGCCGGCATCCCCTCCGAATTGCTCGCCAAATTGCGCGAAGCCGTACGCAAGACGGAAGACGTGGGCGAGCGCTTCCCGGAGGAAGCCCGCAAAATCCATTACGACGAAGTCCCGGCGCGTTCCATTCGCGGCAAGGCATCGCCGGAAGAAGCCGAAGCGCTGTCGGAGGAAGGCATCGATTTCTCGCAGCTGCCGCCCATTCTCACGCGCGATTCGCACTGAATCAGCACTGCGTCCGACCCGCCACTCGGTTTTGCCGGGGCAACGACTTCGGCTATAATCCGCCCTCTTTTGCTGCGGGGCGTTAGCTCAGCTGGTAGAGCAGCGGACTTTTAATCCGTTGGTCGTGGGTTCAAGTCCCGCACGCCCTACCAATCTCCAAAGGCAGTCCGGCGGAGCGCGCAGCATGGGGAGCCGCTACTCCTAGTCTTGCAGGAATGGGTCGTTAGCTCAGTTGGTAGAGCAGCGGACTCTTAATCCGTTGGTCGAAGGTTCAAGTCCTTCACGGCCCACCATTCCCCCGAGCGGCTCTGGCCCAATATGTCGAGTGTTCATCCAGAAGATCGCGGCGTGACCTGGCGCGACCGCGCGCGCGGGCTGATGCCCGGTGTTCTGCTGGCTTGCGTCGTCGCTTCTGCGTCGGCGTTTGTCGCCGAGACGCGCGGCGGACCGACATTGCTGTATGCGTTGCTCATCGGCATGGCGCTGAACGGCGTTGCGGGCGAGGGCGTCGCCAAGCCCGGCGTGGACTTTGTCGCGCAGAGGGTCTTGCGGCTCGGCGTCGCCTTGCTCGGCGCGCGCATCACCTTCGATCAGATCGGCGGCCTGGGGTGGCGCAACGGCTTGATGCTCGTCACTGGTGTCGCAGTAACCATCGCCTTTGGCATCGTCATGGCTCGCGTGCTCGGCCTGTCGCGTCGGCTCGGCGTGCTGACCGGAGGTGCGACGGCGATCTGTGGCGCATCCGCCGCGATTGCCATTTCCGCCGTGTTGCCGCGCGACGAGAACTCTGAACGCGAACTGATCTTCACCATCGCGGGTGTCACGGCGCTGTCGACGGTGGCGATGGTGCTCTATCCCGTGCTCGCCAAGACTCTCGGGCTCGATGCGCACCAGACCGGCATCTTCATAGGAGGAACGATTCATGACGTCGCGCAGGTCGTTGGCGCGGGATACAGCATCGGGCCGGATGTCGGTGACTATGCCGTCGTGACCAAGCTCCTGCGCGTGGCGCTGCTGCTGCCGGTCGTGATGGCCATTTCGCTCGCGGTGAGAAACCGGCTGCAGCGGACCGAACTGCGAGGCGGCGATTGGCTGCTGCCGCCTTTCCTGCTGGCGTTCGTCGGTTTTGTGGTCCTCGGCAGTGTTGGTCTCATACCCAAGCCGGTCGGGGCGACTTTGGACACGGTTGCGCGCGCCTGCCTCGTTCTCGCCATCGCGGGCGTCGGCTTGAAGACGTCGCTACTGGAAATGAAGAAGGTCGGCAGGCGGGCGCTGGTCCTGCTCGGCATCGAGACCGCATTCCTGGCGGTCTTTGTCCTCGGCGGGCAGATGCTGCTGCGCGCTGGCTGAACACAGCCGCTTGCCCGTTTGGGGTACGTGAGATTCTACGCAGCGGACCGAGCCAGTGGCCCGTGCGCGTTCCACGAGTCCTACAAACATTTAGGACTCCGACTATCTCGCGCGGACGCAGAGTGGATGACAATGCAAGCGCGGTTCCAAATCAACTGCATTGCTCCCCTTGCTGAAAGGTCATGCCATGAACCAAATCTCCCAACCGGTGCTCCTGGATCCCATCTCGGGCGTTCCCCTGGACGCATCACTTCCGACGTCCGCTCGTATGGAGCCGGGCTTCGACAATGGCTACTGGTCGGACAAGCACGGGCCCGGACCGAAGGTGATGGCGGCGGACACGCTCCAGGGCGACGAGGTCCGCAACGCGGCGGGCGAAAAGCTCGGAGAGCTTTCGCACATCATGATCGACGTTCCCAGCGGGCGCGTAGCCTATGCCGTCCTGAGCGTGGGGGGCTTCCTGGGTCTTGGCGAAAAGCTGCTCGCCATACCTTGGCGCGCGTTGCGAATAGATACGGCCAAGCATGGCTTCACGCTCGACGTCTCGAGGGAAAAGCTGGATAAGGCGCAAGGCTTCGACAAGGATGCCTGGCCCAGCATGGCTGATCAAAGCTGGGCGGAAGGCTTGCATGATTATTATGGCGTGCATCCCTACTGGCGTTGAAGGCGGCGGCAGCGGCCACTTCACAACGGGATCGGCGCAGGAGGAACGCGTGCCTTATACCCCCGTGGCAGAGTTGCCGACCGTGCGCTTGAATGTGTGCGCGAAGGCCGCTTCGGATTCGTAGCCGACGTCCTTCGCGATCGGCGCCACCGTCCCGCACGGCGCCGCACGCGCCTGATGCGGATCTATCGTCCGAGCCACGCTTTCATTCGCAAGCCGTACACGTTTACCGCCAATCCGGCGAAAACGAGCACCACCCCCGCGATTTGCATCACGGCGAGGGACTCGCTCAGGAACAACGCGCCGCTCGCCAGACCCGACACCGGAATGAGCAACGCGAAGGGTGAGATCAATGCGGTCGGATAGCGATGCATCAGGCCCGCCCACGATGCAAAGCCGAATAGCGTGGCGACCCAGGCCAGGAACAGCACGCTACCCCACGCCAGCCAGCTCGCATGCGTAACCGCGTCCCACGACACGCTTCCGCCTTCGAACAGGTACGACAGAATCGCCAGTGGCAACGGCGGCACCAGGCTCGACCAGACCACCAGTGCAAACATGTCGGGCTCGTGCTTGCCGGCGGCGCGTTTGGCCACGACGTTGCCCACGCCCCACGAGAGCGCCGCAATCAGCACCAGCACAAAGCCGATCAATGTCGATGTCGCGCCATCGATCAATTTGTACGCGGCAAGAAGCGCGATGCCGGTGGCGGCAATGACTGCACCAATCAGGTTTTGCGTGGAGATGCTATCACCCAGATAGAGGATGCCAAGGCCGATCGTGAAGAAGACCTGCACCTGGATGACCAGCGACGACAACCCTGCCGGCATGCCGAGCTTCATGCCAAGGAACAAGAGGCCGAACTGGAAAACGCCGATGGCCAGGCCATAGGCGACCACGAAGCGCCATGGCATCTGCGGACGCCGGATGAAAAACACGAGTGGAACGGCGGCAAAGAAAAAGCGCAACCCGGCGAGCGCGAACGGCGGAATTTCACGCAGGCCGTACTTGATCGGTACGAATGAAAAGCCCCAGAGCGCGACGATGGCGATCGTCAGCGCAAAATCCCGCGGCGAAAGGTGAACCTTCAGCGGCGGACTCTAAAACTTGACCGTCGCCGGCAGGTATTTCGCCATCAGGTCTTCGTAGTACGGCTTGAGGTCGGCCAAACGAGGGCGATCAGAATTCTTCGAATACAGGTCGTAAGGATTGAATTTCAGCACCCACGGCAGCATGGCGCGGTCAGTGTCGTCCAGCAGGTAGTCGTACGCGCCTTCACGGTGCCACGCGTAGAACGAGTGGAAGCGGATCATGTATTGCGCGGGCTGCGGGAGATAGTCGCGGGTGAGGTGGTACAGGTACTCGTCGTGGCCCCATGACATCTGCACGTTGGCCAGGCCGCAGCCCTCGCGGTAAATGCCAGTACCGGTCTGGAATGGCGCGCGCTGCATGTCGGGATTGGCGGCGAAGAACTCGCTGTAGACAACCTTCGCAGAGTAGGGACAGCCCGTCGGAAACGTGTCGCCCACCACCGCCCACTGAGGCTCACCGAAGAGACACAGCACCTTGCCCAGGTCGTGGATGAACCCGGTGAGCACCATCCAGTCCGGTTGGCCGTCCCTGCGCATGGCCTCCGACGTCTGCAGCAGGTGTTCGACCTGCGGGAGTGCGATATCTGGGTCGGAATCGTCGACTAGCGTGTTGAGGTAGTCGAGCGCCTGCCACCAAGTCAATTCGCGGCGATTGAAACGAAGGTAGTCGGCCTTCTTCGCGACCACGAAATCGTAGGTCTGATGCGCGTGATTCAGCCGGTAGAACTCGCGCACGGTGTCGCGCGCGGATTCATCGTAGTTGCGAAATGCGTCCTGCGACTTGGCGGCAACGGTTGCCATGGATTGCCTGCGACAGTGGACCGGGGACTCCCATGATACAACGCCGCCGGATCACTTTTTCTTCGCGAACTCCCCGGCAACCGCGTAGCCGAATTCATCCGGCTTGATGTACTTGCGCAGTACCGCATTGACGTCGGCCGTCGTCAGCTTCTCGATCGCGGTGTCGATCTGGCCCGACGTCGACCACGTGCGACCCAGGTACGACTGGTTCGCCAGCGTGCCGGCGACGCTGCCGTCTTCGTTGCGCCCCAGGCGGCGCTCCTGCATCAACGCTTCCTTGGCGGTCTTGACTTCGCTGTCGGTGAAGCCGTCTTTCAACGCCAGGGCCATTTCCTCGGCGAATCCGCGGCGGACTCGCTCGAGATTTTCCGGCGCGAAAATCGCGTACAGGCCGAACTTGCTGTTGGCCTCGAACGAATTCGGCTGGAAGAAACTGCCGACGCCGTAGGACAGGCCGTCCTTCTGGCGAAGACGTTCGAACAGCCGGGACTGCGGAGAATCGCCCAGGATCATGTTGGCCACCAGCAGGGCCGCATAGTCCGGGCTGAGGTCGTTCAATGGCATGGCCGCGCGTCCGATGAGGAAGGCATTCGCCTTGTCGGCGAGTTCGAACTTGAGGTTGTAGGCCTTCTTGGCCACAAAGGGATCGGGTACGCGCGCGTAAGCGACGGGGCTCCTCCAGCTGCCGAAGAGTTCAGTGACCAATGCGCGCATCGCTTCCGGATCGAAATCTCCGACGATGGACAGCTCCGCGTTGCTCGCGCCATAGAACGCGCTGTGGAATTTGCGCATCGATTCCGGTGTAACGGACTTGGCCCAGGCGAGCTCCTCGTCCAGCGTGGGCGTGTAGCGCGGATCGCCGACTGGATAAGGGTTGCCTGCGCGCCGGCTCGCACGCACAGCTACCTGTTGCGGATCGAGGCGCGTCTCTTCCAGCCCGGTCGCGCGTTCGCGCTTCAACGTATCCAGTTCCGGTTCCGGAAACGAGGGCTCGCGCAGCACCTGGGCCACGAGACGCAATGTGTCCGGAAGCTCCTTGCGGTAGGTCTTGCCCGAAGCCGTCGCACCGGTTTCATTGCCACCGATGGATACGCGCGCGCGCAATTGGTCGAAGGCGTCCTCGAGTTCCTGCCGCTTCTTGCTGGCTGTTCCGCGCATCAGCATGGCGCCCGCGAACTGCCCGTCGGCCTGTTTGCCGAACGCCGACTTTTCATCGGCGAAATGCAAGGCCAGCGAGAAGTTGACGCCTTCGCCGCGGGTCTTCTTGGGCAGCAGCGCGACCTTCATGCCATTGGGCAATGCAAAGCGCTGCGTGCGCGCGTCGAGGTTCGCGATGCTGGTGTCGAAAGTCTCGCCCAGAGTCGCCGTGGCGTCTCCCTTGTAGTCCTTGACCAGCGCCGCAACATCGACTGACGGTGGGATGGGCGCGCGGTCGGGTGCTGCATCCGGAATGAATTCACCGACGGTCACGTTGGAGCGCTTGAGATACGCGAGTGCAACGCGCTGCACATCAGCGGCGGTGACGTTGCGATACGCGTCCCTTTGCATGAAGAAAAGACGCCAGTCGCCCATCGCAATCGCATTGGAAATGGCAATGGCAAAGCGTTGCGGATTGGACAGGACCTCGTCGAAATATTTGGCCGCCCGGGTGCGGATGCGCGCCACTTCGGCCTCGGTGACCGGGTTCTTCTTCAGGTCCTCGATCGTGGCGAACATCGCGTCGCGCGCCGGCGCGATGTCGTCGTTTTCCGGTATTTGCGCGAACAGCGTCAAAGAGCCAGGGTCGCGCTGCGCTTCGCCTGTGGCTTCGACGGACGACGCCTTCTTGGTCTCGACCAGTGCCTTGTAGAGCCTGCCGGCGGGCTCGACCGTCAGCACGTCGCCGAGCACGTCGGTGGCGACGTAGTCCGGGTGCGCGCCGCGTACCGTGTGAAACATCATCCCCACGAACTTGGAGTTGCCGGCGCGGCGCAATGTCACGCTGCGTTCGCCGTCCTGCACGGGGTCCTGTGTATAGACGGTTGGAAGCACGCGCGACGGTTTGGGAATTGCGCCAAAGTGCTTGGCAATGGTCGCCAGCGTCGCATCGGGGTCGAACTTGCCCGCCACGATCAGCACGGCGTTATCCGGTTGGTAATACATCCGATAGAACGCCTGCAGGCGCTCGATGTTCACGTTCTCGATGTCCGAGCGCGCGCCGATGGGCAGGTGCCCGTAGTTGTGCCACTGAAACGCGCTGGCGAGCATCTTGCCGTAGAGCACGGAGTGCGGATTGTTCTCGCCGCTTTCGAATTCGTTGCGCACGACAGTCATCTCGGAGTCGAGGTCGCTCTTGCGAATATATGAATTGACCATCCGGTCGGCTTCCATGCCGAGCGCCCAATCGAGATTTTCGGCGTTCGCCGTAAACGATTCGAAGTAGTTGGTGCGGTCCCAGCCGGTCGTGCCGTTGAATTGCATGCCACGTCTGCCGAGTTCGGTAAAGACGTTGCCGCGCGCCGGCGTCCCCTTGAACATCAGATGCTCCAGAAGGTGCGCCATGCCGGTCTCGCCATAGTTCTCCTGTGCGGAACCCACCTGGTAGGTCACGTTGACCGTCGTCGTCGGCTTGGACGCGTCGGGAAACAGGAGCACCGTCAGGCCGTTGGCCAGCCGATATTCGGTGACGCCTTCGATCGTCGCGCCCTGCGTGATGCCGGCAGGAAGGGCGGCCGCAGCCGAAGATGCGCCCGTCGCGACAAAAAGCGGGATCAGGAACACCGCGAGGCGGCGCAGAAACGTGGCGGGAAAGGACATGGACGTGGCCTGAATGTTGGCTGAGCGCGAAAGGGGATAGATAGCGAGTGGAAAATGAGTCGAGAATGGGTGGAACATGGGTCGAACCGAGGGTGCGGAGTATACGGGTGCCAGGCGTTATATTCGTGTGGCCCACATTAAGGGGGCCTGAACGCGACAGGATGCCACCCGCCGGCCCGTTCCGGTAAGCTAACTCTCCGCCTCCAGGCCCTGCCCGTTGGCGGGGCCTCCCGCGTCGACGGGAACTGCTGCAGAACCACGACCCTTGAGGTTCGCGATGAACGATCAGAGCACCCGCCACCCGCTGGTCTACAAGCCGGCCAACAAGATCCGCTTTGTCACGGCCGCCAGCTTGTTCGATGGCCACGACGCCTCGATCAACATCATGCGGCGCATCCTGCAGGCGTCCGGCTGCGAGGTCATCCATCTGGGGCACAACCGCTCGGTAGAGGAGATCGTCAACTGCGCGATCCAGGAAGACGCGCATGGCATCGCCATTTCCTCGTACCAGGGCGGGCACGTCGAGTTTTTCAAGTACATGCTGGATCTGCTGCGCGAGCGCGGCGCCGGCCACATCAAAGTCTTTGGCGGCGGTGGCGGCGTGATCGTCGCCTCCGAGATCGCGGAGCTGCATGACTACGGCGTGACCCGCATCTTTTCTCCTGAGGATGGCCAAAAGCTCGGCCTGCAAGGCATGATCAACGAGATCCTCTCCGAGGCCGACGCGGATCTCGCGCACGACCTTCCCGATAGCCTCACGGCCTTGGCCGAGGGCGACCGCTTTGCGCGGACACGCGCGCTGGCGCGGCTCATCACCGGTCTCGAGGTCGGTACGGTGCCGGCCGAGTTGCGCGCCGAATTGCTGGCCGCCGCCGAAAAGGCATCCGTACCTGTGCTCGGCATTACCGGCACAGGGGGTGCTGGCAAGAGCTCGCTCACCGACGAGCTGGTGCGGCGCTTTCGCATCGACCAGGGCGACGCGCTGAAGATCGCGATCATTTCCATCGACCCTTCGCGGCGCAAGTCCGGCGGTGCGCTGCTGGGTGACCGCATCCGAATGAACGCGATCGAGCACCCGAACATCACCATGCGCTCACTGGCGACTCGGGAGGCCGGCAGCGAGATTTCCAAAGCGCTGCCCGACGTCATCGCGGCGTGCAAGGTCGCGGGCTTCGATCTCGTCATCGTCGAGACCTCCGGGATCGGACAGGGCGACGCCGCCATCGTACCGCTGGTCGACACGTCTCTATATGTGATGACGCCCGAGTTCGGTGCCGCCAGCCAGCTCGAGAAGATCGACATGCTTGACTTTGCGGACTTTGTGGCCATCAACAAGTTCGACCGCAAGGGCGCGCAGGATGCGCTGCGCGACGTGCGCAAGCAGTACCAGCGCAATCGCGAGCGTTTCAAGGAGCCGCCGGACACGATGCCCGTCTTCGGGACGATGGCATCGCGCTTCAATGACGATGGCGTCACGGCGCTGTATCACGCGCTTATTGGCAAGCTGAAGGAAAAGGGACTGAAGCTCGCGGCGGGCACACTGCCGCCGGTGGCGACCCGCCAGTCGACGGCGCAACACGCCATCATGCCCGCGGCGCGTGTGCGCTACCTGGCCGAGATAGCCGATACGGTGCGGGATTACCATCGCTGGACGCAAGCGCAAACGCGGATAGCGCGTGAGCGGCAGCAGTTGACGGCTACCAAGGCCATGCTCCTCGAATCAACGACATTCTCGCGGACGCGGGAATCCAGTGTGGTCGATGAAACCGCAAAGACACTGGGTCCGCGCGTCCGCGGGGACGACGAGCCTAGTAGAGTTCGCGGGAATGATGTCATCGAGGACATTGATTCTCTCCTCGCCGACCGCGACTCGTTGCAGGACCCGCGCGCGAAAAAGTTGCTCGACATGTGGCCGCAGACCAAATTGGCCTATTCCGGCGATGAGTACGTGGTCAAGATACGCGGCAAGGAAATCCGTACGGCGCTCACCAGCACCTCGCTATCCGGCACGCACGTGCCCAAGGTTGCACTGCCGAAATTCGACGACGCGTCGGAAATCCTGCGCTGGCAGTTGCTGGAAAACGTGCCGGGCAGCTTTCCGTTCACTGGGGGCGTTTTCGCATTCAAGCGCGAGAATGAGGATCCGACGCGCATGTTCGCCGGCGAAGGCGATGCGTATCGCACCAACAAGCGCTTTCACCTGCTGGCTGACGGCATGCCGGCCAAACGGCTGTCCACCGCGTTCGATTCGGTGACGCTGTACGGCAACGACCCCGCAATTCGTCCGGACATATACGGCAAGGTCGGTAATTCCGGTGTATCGATCGCCACGCTGGACGACCTGAAGGTTCTCTACGGCGGATTCGACCTCACCGATCCGACGACGTCGATATCGATGACGATCAACGGCCCCGCGCCGACGATCCTCGCCATGTACATGAACGCGGCGATCGACCAGCAGCTCGAGAAGTTCCGCAGCGACAACGGCCGCCAGCCTACCGACGACGAAGCCGCCAAGATCAGCGCCTGGACGTTGTCCACGGTCCGCGGCACGGTCCAGGCCGACATCCTGAAGGAAGACCAGGGCCAGAACACCTGCATCTTCTCGACCGAGTTCAGCCTGAAGGTGATGGGTGACATCCAGGAATATTTCGTACAGCACGACATCAAGAACTTTTATTCGGTGTCGATTTCCGGATATCACATCGCCGAGGCCGGCGCCAATCCGATCAGCCAGCTCGCGTTCACGCTGTCCAACGGCTTTACCTTCGTCGAGGCGTATCTCGCACGCGGCATGCACATCGATGACTTCGCGCCCAACCTGTCATTCTTTTTCAGCTATGGCATGGACCCGGAGTACGCGGTGATCGGCCGTGTCGCGCGGCGGATCTGGGCAGTCGCCATGCGCGAGCGCTACGGCGCCAATGAACGCGCGCAGAAGCTCAAGTTCCATTCGCAAACGTCCGGGCGCAGCCTGCACGCGCAGGAGATCGCGTTCAACGACATCCGCACCACCCTTCAGGCACTGATCTCGACCTACGACAACACCAATTCGCTGCACACCAACGCCTACGACGAGGCGATCACCACGCCGACCGAGGAGAGCGTGCGCCGTGCGATGGCGATCCAGCTCATCATCAACCGCGAATGGGGCATCGGCAAAAACGAGAATCCCAACCAGGGCAGCTTCATCATCGAGGAGATGACCGACCTGGTCGAGGAAGCCGTGCTCAAGGAGTTCGAGGCGATCTCCGAGCGCGGCGGTGTGCTGGGCGCGATGGAGACCGGCTACCAGCGCGGCAAGATCCAGGAAGAGTCGATGTACTACGAGCACATGAAGCACGACGGGACGTACCCGATCGTCGGCGTCAACATGTTCCGCAACCCGAACACCGACCTGCCGCCGCAGAAGGTCGAACTCCAGCGTTCCTCGGACGACGAAAAGAAGTCGCAGCTGCAGCGGCTGGCCAGCTTCCAGAAGCGACATGCGAAAGAGGCGCCGGCTGCGCTGGCCAGGCTCCAGCAGGCGGTTATCGAGGACGGCAATATCTTCGCTGAACTCATGCAAACCGTGCGCGTATGTTCATTGGGACAAATCACCAATGCGCTGTTCGACGTGGGCGGCCAGTACCGCCGGTCCATGTGACGCAAGGCTTGTGGGCGCCGCCGGCACATTCATTGATCTCCCCGAAGGTGTAGCCTACCTTTCGAGATTTATGCTAATGTCATGAATCCGTAAAGTTGAAGAGGACGGGCAATGAACAGTTTTCAGCTGGTCACGAGGCATCTTTATTTTGGCGTCGATGCCATTCGCCTGCGTGATGCCGCTAGCCGGATCGTGATGCGGGTCCATGGCCAGCCGCCGGAACGCGCGACGGTGAGCCTCGACACGCTGGCCCGAGACTTTCGAATGGGCACACGAGAAAGCCTGGCCATGGTCGACCAGATGGTACAAAGCGGCCTGCTCGAACGGCGGCGCGCCGACTCGGACCAATATGCCATTACCGAAAAATTCTGGCGCTATGCCCAGGCGCGCATCGTCGAACCGCTGCCGCGCGCCCGCGCGCAATTGCTGCTCACGCATATGGGCGACCTGGCCGAGCACTTCAATCGCACGGCGTCGCGCAACAAATACGAAATCGAGGAACTTGCCGTCCATGGCGACTTCATGAGCCGCGAGCCCGATTTTGCCGAACTGTCCATCGCGGTCACAGGACGCCGCCGCGTGCCGGATACGCGTCCGGTGTTCGGGCGGGCCACGACGCCCACGGCCGGGCACGAGCAGATCCGCGTGATGTTCGAGGAATTGAGCAGCTTCGTGCACATAAAGTTCGTGCACAAACTGCAGGACGTGCCGCGGCCGTTCAGTGTGTTCTTCCGCGACTGAGTTTCCGCGACTGCGCAACGTTCGTCGTCCCCGCGCACACGGGGATCCAGTTGTATTGCCGTGTCTACCAATTGCACCCGCCGTTACCCACGGAACTGGCGACCAGCGGCACGACCGCGAGCAGGCCCAAGCCGGCATAGGCGGTGCGACAGTCCGGCTTGGCGGCCTTGGCAATGTCCTCCGCAAGCTTGTCCTTGCGTTCAGGTGGCGGCGGCACGAGATTCAGCACACCGCGAGTGCCTGACCCTTCGCTCGCAATTTCTCGAACGCGCTTGCGCATCGCCTCACCGGTGATGCCTGGCAGTGCGGGGCTGGCGTCGGTTCCCGTTGCGGGTCCATCGCGTCGCGACCGGAAAACTTCGTCGTCGACATTGGGCGCGCCAAGGCGAAGGCGCGGAAGCTCACCTGCAGGCGCCGTGTCGCTTCGCGCGGGCGGCGCCGGTGTCTTGCCTGGTGCAACGACCGTTGGCGTCGCACGTTCCTTCGCAGGCGCGGCTTCGACCGCGTCGCTGCGCGGCAGAGGCTGCGAAGCAGGCGCTGCTTCGCGCTCAATGCGAGGTGCGTCGCGCACGGGAGGAGCAACTTCCGCGGGCGACTTGCGCGGCGCCGGCAACTCAACAGGTGGGGTCGTGGGTGGTGTTATCGAGGGTGCCAACTGCGGCGCAAACTGAGGTTGCAACTGGCGCTCGATTTGCGGTGTCGCGATCCGTTCGAGCGGCGCCGCGAGTGGGAGCGGCAGATCGCGTGGCCTGACTTCCTCGGGCGCTGCCGGTTCGTGTTCCTCTTTGGCGGGCGCTACGGGCGCCTCGCGGGGACGCAGTTCGATGGGCGGCACTAACTGCGGTTCGATCTTTGCGGGCGCAATTCGCTCCAGCGGCGGCGTGGGCGGCGGTATTCGCTCGCGTGGCGGCGTGGCAACGGGCGGCGTGTTCACAGGTGGCGGGGCGACCGGTGATGACGCGCTGGGCACGGCAATCGGCTTGTCAACCTCGGCCGGTGCATTGAGGTCGAGTTTGGGCAGCGACTCGGACGGCGGGGGACGGACCGAAAGCGATATGTCAGGCGCGGATTCGCCCGCCGGTGCCGCCGACGGCGCAGCCATGATCGCTGGTTCAGGCGCTGCGAAACCCGGCGGGGCGCTTGGTGCTATGGGGGATGCCGCATCATGTCGAACCGATGGAGTGGGCGCGACCGGCGATGGCGGCGAGCCTTCCTGGCGACGGAGCAATGCCGCACCCGGAATATTGGATTCAGCGCCGGGAGCGAGCGTGAATCCGCTACCTTGCTCGGAAGCGAGATTGCGCAGCGTCACATCGAGTGAGCCCAGGAGCCCGTCGCCGCGCCGTGCGCCGCCTTGCGTGGATGTGCCGAACATCACCACCAGCAACAGGTGCAGCAGCATGGACAGAAAAACGAATTGCAGCAGTGGCGGCGGCGCGACCGCTGCCTGCATTGAGTGGGGACCGGACAAACGGGGATGCGCAATCACGAGGGGCGGACGTGGCACGGTGCGCGGACAGGGGAACGCAAGAATACCGCGCCGGACGGGTTGCTGCCGGATTGCGGCTTCGTCCCGTAGCGTCGCTGTGCTTCAATTGCCGTAATGGAATCGTGCGCGCGCACACGAACGCGTTCGCGTAAAATTTGTGCCTCCCCGGGGCCGCCCGCCCCGAATTCGCAAAGGTCAAAGGCCGTGGCCGAATCCACGCACTGGTCGTTTCCCGCAAACCAGCAGCCCAAGGCAGAAGGACTGCGCTTCGACCTGGGCGCTGCGCTGCGCTCGGTGGTCATGCTGCGCGCGGAAATTCCGGACGACGCATTCACTGCCTCGATCCTTGGCACGGAACGCTTCGGCAACGCCGTCGTGATACGCGAAGACGGACTCATGCTCACGATCGGCTATCTCATCACCGAGGCCGAAACGGTCTGGCTCACCACCAGCGATGGCACGATGATTCCGGGCCATCCGCTGGCCTTCGACTTTGCCTCCGGATTGGGCCTGGTCATGCCGCTGGGCCAACTCGGCGTGCCGCCCCTGCCACGCGGATCCGCGGCTTCGATCGCCAAGGGTGACGCGGTCATCGTGATCGGCCACGGCGGTCGACACCATGCGTTGCAGGCGCAGGTGTTCGCCAAGCGCGAGTTCGCGGGCTTCTGGGAATATGTGCTGGACGAGGCGTTGTTCACCGCGCCGCCGCATCCGGAATGGAGCGGGGCGGCGCTGTTGGGCCTGGACGGTCACCTGCTCGGCATCGGCTCGCTGTTCGTGCAGGAAGCGGACGGGGATTCCGTGGTGAAAGGCAACCTGTTCGTTCCAGTGGATCTGATCGAACCCATCCTCGAGGATCTGCTGACCCGCGGCCATGTGGCAACGCCGCCGCGACCCTGGCTTGGCATGTACACCGGAGAGGACAACGGCCGCCTGGTGGTCGGCGGCGTGGCCACTGAGGGTCCCGCGGACTTGGGCGGCGTGCATCCGGGCGACCTGGTCGTCGAAGTTGCGGGCAAGCGCGTCGCGGGACTTGCCGATCTCTTTCGCAGCATCTGGCGGCAGGGACCGGCGGGGACTGCGATTTCGCTATCGCTGTTGCGCGACGGCGTTCCGCTCAAGGTGGAGGTGCTCTCCGGCGACCGCAACGATTTCCTGCGCAAGCCGATGCTGCAATAGAAATGGCGGGGCGGCGGCCCCCTTGGTTCC
>JBDTPJ010000065.1:0-19852 GCA_039932755.1 Betaproteobacteria bacterium | reverse complement strand
TGGCATTGAACAGCATGCGTTTCATGGGCTTTCCTAAGGCGCGAACGCCGCAGGCAAGCAGGTGGTACGAAGCCAAGCCGCCGCGAATTTCTCGCGGCGAAAGACGTTTAGCTAACGGCGGTTGCGGGCGAAGACACTGATACGGGCAGCGTGAGCTGCCGGCGGGCGAGAGCGGTGCGCGAGGAATGGGCTAGGTTCGGCATCTGGAAGGCCCTGCGGACTGCAGGGCGGAACGTCTCTCGTGATTCCGTCGGATCTTCGGTTAGCAAACAAGCGGTGATTCCGGTCACCCGGTCCGGCCTGGGTTGTGCCAAGGGGGAGGGTGTGGTCGGAAACAGAAAATTCTCGCTTAGGGCGCCGCGCAATACGCCGCTTCGAACCGGCCACTGCCGGGTGCGGAGACTGCGCTCTTCCTTTAACATCGCTACTTCTCCGGGGCCCCGATTTGACTCAAATGGAATCAGACCCCGGCCGGCGAGCGACTAAAGCCGGCTTGTTCCCGCTACTTCATATTTTTGTGGCGGGGCCCACACGTTGCGCCGGGATGTCCGTGGCGGCAGGCCCATCAGGGGGCCGCGGAGACTCGGGACGCGTGAAACGCGCGGTACGCCCACAATTATAAGCGAATGAACGAGTTAAGCAAGGATGCTGTCAGCTGGCTTACGGTCGGCGACGATGCCGTGGGGCAACGGGTGGACAACTACCTGAGCAAGATTCTCAAGGGTGTCCCCAAGAGCCATATCTACCGGATCCTGCGCAGCGGCGAGGTCCGTATCAACAAGGGGCGAGCCGGTCCCGACGCCCGGCTGGCCCTGGGCGACGTGGTCCGCATCCCGCCCGTGCGTACGGCGGCACCCGCGCGTACTCCGGCATTTGCGGGCGGCTTTGTGAGGACAGGCCCCGAGCTACCTATCCTGTTCGAGGATGATGCGCTCATTGCGCTGGACAAGCCTTCGGGACTGGCTGTCCATGGCGGAAGCGGGATTGCTCAGGGGTTAATCGAACAATTACGTGCCGCGCGACCGGAGGCCAAATTCCTGGAATTGGTGCATAGACTCGATCGCGAGACTTCCGGAATCCTGCTCATCGCCAAGAAGCGCCTGGCGCTGGTCGGCCTGCACGAACAGTTGCGGGAGGGCGGCTTCGACAAGCGTTATCTGGTGTTGGTGCGCGGCCGCTGGCGCGACGAAAAGCGGCGCGTTCGGCTGTCGTTGCATAAGTTCTCTACCCATGACGGAGAACGCCGTGTCCGGGTGGGGGAGGACGGCCAGGAAGCCGAAACGATTTTCTACCGGCGCAAGACCTGGTTCGACCACGATCCACCATTGGCATTGCTCGAAGCGGACTTGAAAACGGGCCGCACGCATCAGATCCGGGTACACCTGACTCACCTCGACTTTCCGCTGGCGGGCGACGACAAGTACGGCGACTTTGCGTGGAACAAGGTGCTGGCCAAGCAGGGATTGAAGCGCATGTTCCTGCATTCGCATTCACTCGGATTCACGCATCCGATCACCGGCGAAGCGATGGCCTTCGAGTCCCCGCTTCCGGACGACCTCGCGCGATTCGTCGCGCGCCTCGATGCCGCTGCGTCGGTGGTGTCCGATGCGTGATGGCGCGACTCGACGTTTCGATCTCATTGTCTTTGACTGGGATGGAACGCTCGCGGATTCGACAGCGCCCATCGTATTTGCGATGAAAGAGGCCTGTCGCGACCTGGGCATTCCGGTTCCTGACGACATTGCCGCACGCTATGTGATCGGCCTCGGGCTTGCAGACGCAATGAAGTTCGTGGCCCCGGCGTTGGCAGCGACGCGTTTTCCTGAGCTTGGCGCGCGTTTCCGCCACCACTACCTGGCGCGCGAAGCGGATATTCCGCTGTTTGCAGGAGCGCGGGAATTGCTGGGTGAACTCGAAGCCGCTGGGTTCCTGTTGGCGGTTGCCACCGGCAAGACCCGTGTAGGCCTGGCTCGCATGCTGGAAAATTTCGGACTCGAACGTGCGTTTCACGCGACGCGATGCGCTGACGAAGGATTTCCCAAGCCGCACCCAGACATGTTGCTTCATCTCATGGACCGTCTCGACGTGAAGCCGCGTGCGACATTGATGATCGGAGATACCACGCACGATCTCGATCTTGCGCGCAACGCCGGGGCGCACGCCGTTGCCGTGACCTATGGCGCGCATTCGGCAGACGAACTTGCGCCGTTGTCTCCCTTGGCCGCCGTGCAGTCCGTGCCGGAGTTGCGGGAGTGGCTCAAACTGCATGCCTGAGTGCCTGCGACACCCGCGGCCGGACAGGCGGCATATCCGCAGGTTGTGAGAGCGTAGCGAAGCCGACTAGGGTTTTACTGAGACGTCGGGCAGTCCTTTGACCCGCGCGCCAGCAACGATTCCCCGTTCCGCAAACCAGCCCTTCTTCATCTCCAGCGCGTACAGCGCCGCGCCCCTGGACCAATGGGGAGCTTCGGTCTTCGGTTGCATATCGTCGATATTGAGGATCGTGCCATCGGCGGCAATGAATGCAATCGACAGCGCAACATAGGTGTTGCGCATCCAGAATGAAAGTGGCTCGGGTCGCTCGAACACAAACAGCATCCCGTGATCCGGCTTGAGGCTGAATCGATTCATGAGTCCGGTCTCGCGTTGCGCAGGCGTCGAGGCTATTTCCGCGGTCAACGTGTGCGTGCCGATGGTGAACGTGGTCATTGGAAGGTCCGCTGCGAGAGCGAGTGCTGAGGCCGCCAGCCATGCCGCGGCGAACAAGCACATCATGGAAAATTTCACGGTTGCCATTCTTTCAATGTGGCGCGCGCATGGCGCTGATAAATGAGCCAGGACGCGAAGCCGGCCGCCGAAAACCCAGCCATGCCCCACGCCAATGCCGGCAGCGAGATCGCCAGCAATGGCGCAATGGTACCGGCCACGACCGCCGCGACTGCGAATTGCACGAAACCCTGCAACGACGAGGCCAGGCCGCGCATGGTGGGGAAGAGGTCGAGCAGGAGGAGCATCACGCTGGGAGCGACCAGGCTGCTGCCTATCGCGTAGATAAAGATGGGCGCGACGTTCCAGGCAACGAACGGCGGGGCAAGCCAGCAGATCAGAAGATTGGCGACGGCGCCCACGGCGATAAACGAATAGCCCAGGCGAATCGTCCTCTGCGGGGAATAGCGCCCCGCCAGTCGTCCCGACATCGTGGCCCCGATGACGACGCCGGAAATCATCGGCACGAACAGCCACGCGAATCCCCAGGTCGAAACGCCAAGCAGGTCCAGCAGAAACGTCGGCGCCGCGGCGATGTAAAGGAAAAACGCCGCAAAATTCAACGTCGGAATGAGCGACAGCGTAATGAATTCCAGTCGTGAAAGCACGCTCTTGTAGTTGCGCCAGAGCACACGCGGGCGCAGCGCGTGGCGTTGCGACTTGGGCAACGATTCCGGCAGGTAGCGAATCGACCACACCATGACGGCAAGCACCCAGGCCAGCAGCACCCAGAAGATCGATCGCCAACCCAGCAAATTGAGCAGCACGCCTCCCACGATTGGCGCGACGGCCGGTGCGATGCCGAAGATCAACGTGATCCGAGCCATCAGCCGCTGCGCTTCCGCACCCTGGAAATGATCGCGGATGACCGCGCGACCGACGACCATTCCGGTGCCGGCGGAAATACCCTGCGCTGCGCGAAACAGCCATAGCGTCTCGATGTTGCCGGCGATTGCGCAGCCCAGCGTCGCGAACGCATAGAGGGCCAATCCCCCGATGATTATCGGCCGGCGCCCCAGCGCGTCGGACAGGGCGCCGTGCCACAACATCATGAAAGCATAGACGAACAAGTACACCGACAGTGTCTGCTGCATGGCGATGGGCGACGCGCCGAACTCCTTCGCGATTGCCGGAAACGCCGGGAGGTAGAGATCGATCGAAAATGGGCCGATCATCGACAACACCGCAATCAGGCTGGCGAGTCCCCAGGTATTGCCATGTTTGAGCCGGGCCAGGGTCCGCTCTCGCGCCACACTCATTTGGCGTTGCGGCCTTCCAGTGCGGCATCGACCGCTGCGCGATCGTACTTTGGCGCGAACAGTGCGATGAATGCGTACACGTAGCCGCGCATGAACACGCCATGGCGCAACCCAAGACGGGTAATGGACGGCGCGAAAAGGTGAGCGGCATCGAGCTTCTCGAACGCGGTGTCGCGCGCCGGATCCCAGGCCATTTGCGCGACGATCCCGACGCCCATGCCGAGTTCAACATAGGTCTTGATGACGTCTGCATCCAGCGCCGTGAGCACGACATTGGGCTCGAGCCCGCGTGCCGCGAACGCCGCATTGATTGCCGAGCGACCCGTGAAGCTGAAGTCATAGGTCACGATAGGAAACTGCGCGAGCGCCTCGATGGTGAGCGGCTTGACCTTCGCGAGCGGATGGCGCTTGGGCACGAGCACGACGCGATTCCATTGATAACAGGGCAGCGTGACCAGTTCCGGATAGTCCGCAAGTGCTTCGGTGGCGATACCGATGTCGACATCGCCCTTGGCCGTCTGCTCGGCCACCTGCAATGGATTGCCCTGGTGCAGGACGACCTTGACCTTGGGATAGCGCGTGGCGAATTCGCGCAAGACCTGCGGCAGCACGTACCGCGCCTGGGTGTGCGTGGTGGCTATGGACAGCGTTCCGGTGTCTTCGCCACGAAATTCGTCCGCAACGCGCTTGAGATTCGCCAGTTCGCGTAGCGCGCGACGCGCGGTCGCAACCACGATGACACCGGCAGGAGTGAGCGCGGCCAATCGCTTGCCCTGGCGCACGAAGATCGACAGCCCGAGTTCATCCTCCAGCTGGCGAACCTGCTTGCTGATGCCGGGTTGTGACGTGAAAAGGGCCTCGGCGGCAACCGAGACGTTCAATCCATGATCGACGACGGCACAAAGATATTTGATCTGCTGCAAGTTCACAAGGTGCCCATGACTGCGGAATGAGGACTCGCCGGGGTTCGCCGAGGATTCTTGGCGTTATAACCGAAACCTCAGGTTATGACGGTATTATATAGCCGAATGCCATTGCTCCCGCGGCAAGACGGTACAACCTACTCTCCATGGCCCAATTTTTCAGCGTCCACCCGACGCATCCGCAACCGCGGCTCATCCGGCAGGCCGCGGCCATCCTCCGCGATGGCGGTGTCGTCGCATACCCGACGGACTCAAGCTACGCGCTCGGCTGCCACCTGGGCGACCAGGCGGCCGCGAAGCGGATTCGCGACATCCGTGGCGTGGACGATGCCCACCACCTGACGCTGGTCTGCCGCGATCTGGCGGATGCTGGACGTTTCACCCGACTCGACAATTGGCAGTTCCGCATCCTGCGCCAGGGTATTCCCGGCGCATTCACGTTCCTGCTTCCCGGCACGCGCGAAGTGCCGCGGCGCTTGCTCCATCCCAAGCGCAGCACCATTGGCTTGCGCGTGCCGGACCATCCGGTGGTGCACGCCCTGCTTGCGGAATTGGGCGAGCCGATCCTGTCGTCGACGCTCATCATGCCCGGGGAAGTCGATCCGCTGAACGATCCGGAGGTCATTCGTCATCGTCTGGAGCACGCTGTCGACCTGGTGATCGATGCCGGCCCCTGTGTCGCGGAGCCCACCACGGTGATCGATCTTGCCGTGGATCCACCGGTGGTCGTGCGAAATGGCGTGGGTGACTTGGCGCGACTGGGTATCCCAGCGCCGGAATCGCGCTGATTGCCGGTTGTGCGGGCGCAGCGTAACTTAGGGTAAAATGCGGCCGTAATATGGATTTTTCGCTCGAGACCGTCGCGCTCGTGGCCGTGCCGGTGGTCTTTGCGATTACCCTGCACGAAGCCGCGCATGGCTATGTCGCCCGCCTCTTTGGCGACCAGACGGCCTGGATGCTGGGCCGTGTAACGCTCAACCCGTTGAAGCACATCGACCCGATAGGGACGATCCTGGTGCCTGGTGTTTTGCTGCTCACGGGCGCCCCGTTCCTGTTCGGTTGGGCCAAACCGGTGCCGGTCAATTTCGCCAATTTGGGTCACCCCAAGCGCGACATGATCTGGGTGGCGGCGGCGGGCCCGGCGGCCAATTTTGTCATGGCGCTTTTCTGGGTGCTGCTGCTTGGCGCCGCGATGCCGGGGAGCCTATTCCCGAGCGAAGGCCTGCAGCAAATGGCGCACTATGGGATCATCGTGAATCTGGTGTTGATGGCGTTGAATCTGTTGCCCATTCCGCCGCTGGACGGTGGGCGCATTGCGGTGGGCCTGTTGCCGGGACGCGCGTCGTATGCGTTGTCGCGGGTCGAACCTTATGGTTTTTTCGTCATCCTGGCATTGCTGATGATTCCGGGCGCATTGAGCAGCATCCTTGCCCCCATAGTCGGTGCCGGCCGGTCGCTGATTCGAGTAATCACCGGCATTTGAGCCCGCGTCGCGCGGCTCTGCGTTGGAAGAAAAAGTTTGCCTATGTTTGCTGACCGTGTGCTGTCGGGCATGCGACCTACGGGTCGCATGCACATCGGCCATTACCACGGTGCCCTCAAGAACTGGGTGCGCCTGCAGGAAGAGCACGAGTGCCTGTTCTTCGCGGCCGATTGGCACGCCCTGACCACGCACTACGAAGCGCCAGGTGACATCGCTGAGTCGGTGTGGGAGATGTTCGTCGACTGGCTGGCGGCGGGACTCGATCCGACACGCGCCACCTTGTTCATCCAGTCGCGGGTGATGGAACATGCGGAACTGGCCCTGCTGCTTGGCATGATGACGCCGATAGGCTGGCTGGAGCGGGTGCCCACCTACAAGGATCAGCAGCAGAAGCTCTCCGACCGCGACCTGTCGACCTTCGGCTTCCTGGGCTACCCCCTCATGCAGGGTGCGGATATCCTGATCTATCGCGCCAACATGGTGCCCGTCGGCGAGGACCAGGTTTCGCACGTCGAGCTGGTTCGCGAAATTGCGCGCCGCTTCAATCACATCTATGGTCGCGAGCCCGGATTCGAGGACAAGGCCAGGGCTGCAGTGAAGAAGCTGGGCAGCAAGAAGGCGCGCCGCTACGAGGAACTGCGCACGGCCTTCCAGGAAAAGGGCGATGACGCTGCACTGGAGGCGGCGCGTGACCTCCTGAACGAAACGCAGAACCTGGCATTGGGTGATCGCGAGCGGCTCTTCGGCTATCTCGAAGGATCGCGCCGAGTGATCCTTCCCGAACCCCAGGCGCTGTTGACGGAAAATCCGAAGGTGCCCGGGCTCGACGGCACCAAAATGTCGAAGTCCTACGGCAATGCAATCCTGATGCGCGAGGATCCGGCGGAAGTCACGAAGAAAATCCGCACAATGCAGACCGATCCGGCGCGCGTGCGCCGCACGGACCCGGGCAACCCCGAGCGTTGTCCGGTCTGGCCGCTGCACCAGATCTATTCGAATCAGGCCACGCGTGACTGGGTGGTCAAGGGCTGCACGACGGCGGGCATCGGCTGCCTCGAATGCAAGCAACCGGTGATCGATGCGATCATCAAGGAGCAGGCACCATTGCACGAGCGGGCACAGAAGTACCTGGACGACCCGACGCTCGTGCGCAATATCGTGGCCGATGGCTGCGAGCGAGCGCGCAAGTTGGCCGAGGAAACGATGCGCGATGTGCGCGAGGCCATGGGGCTTTCCTATGACTGACATCGCGTTCGATCTCGAGCACCCGTCGCCGGACGCCAAGCCGCTCGCGCGTGTCTACGGCGAGGCATTCAATACACTGCCGTTCGACCTGTATATCCCGCCCGACGCACTTGAGGTCTTCCTCGATTCCTTCGAAGGCCCGCTGGACCTGCTGCTCTACCTGATCCGCAAGCAGAACATCAATGTCCTCGACATTCCGATGGCCGAGTTGACGCGGCAGTATCTTGGCTACGTTGAAATGATGCGCCGGACCCAGCTCGAGCTGGCGGCTGAATATCTGCTGATGGCTGCCGTACTGATCGAGATCAAATCGCGCCTGCTCCTGCCCAAGCCGCCGGCAATCCCCGGTGCCGAAGTCGAGGACCCGCGCGCTGAGCTGGTGCGGCGCTTGCTGGAATATGAGCAGATGAAGCAAGCTGCCCGCGAGATCGATGCGATGCCGCTGGCCGATCGCGATTTCGCCACCGTGCGCATCTGGTTCGACCACAGCGTGGCCGTGCGCCTGCCGGATGTTTCGCCGGACGATCTCAAGGCTGCCTGGGCCGTGCTGATCCAGCGTGCCAACGTCAACCGTCACCATCTCGTGTCGCGGGAACAGTTGTCGGTGCGCAGCGAAATGAGCCGCATACTGAAGCTGCTTGCGCCGTCGAAGTACGCGGAGTTCACGGCGCTATTCTCCGAGCACGCCGACGTTCCCCATTTGGTGGTGACGTTCCTGGCGATGCTCGAGCTGGCACGCGAACATTTGGTGAGCGTAGCGCAGGCGGAACCCTACGCACCCATCTATGTGCAACTGAAAGGTGAGCCTGCCTTTGCGCTGGCCGCGGACGAATGAACGACAACCACGACCAACCCGACGCGCGCGACGCGTTGCAACCCGATCAGCTGGCGGAAATCAAGGGCATCCTCGAGGCTGCGCTGCTGGTGGCGGGCGAACCCGTGCCGGTGACGCAATTGTCGAAGCTGTTCGACCCGCCGCTGGAAGCGGACACCGTGCGCAAGCTGCTTGAAGAGTTGAAGCAGCAATGGTCCGGCCGCAAGGTCGAACTGCTGCAGGTTGCGAGCGGTTGGCGCTTCCAGGGTTTGACTTCCGTACAGTCTTATCTCGACCGGCTGTCGCCGGAAAAGCCGCCGCGCTATTCACGCGCGGTGATGGAAACACTGGCGATCATCGCCTACCAGCAACCCGTGACCCGCGGCGATATCGAAGCCATCCGCGGCGTGGCCGTGTCCACGAACGTCATCAAGACGCTCGAGGACCGGCAATGGGTGGAGGCTGTCGGTCACCGCGAGACACCGGGACGACCGGCGCTCTACGCGACGACGAAAGCCTTCCTCGATGACCTTGGCCTCCGCTCGCTGGCGGAACTGCCCCCACTCGCCGAGCTCGATTCCTCCCACCTCCTGGAGATGCCTGATGCCCCCACCAAGGCCGCCGAGACGGCATTCGCACACGCGAGTCCGCTCCTCGGAAACGATGCAGCAACCGAACCTGGCGCTGACCGCGATCCAGGACAGCCTCCCGCCGCCGAAACACAAACGCTCCACTGACGAGGTTTTCAACGAGCCACAACGCCTGCACAAGGTCCTGGCCTCGTGCGGATTCGGCTCGCGCCGCGCGATGGAGGACATGATCATCGCCGGTCGCATCACGGTAAACCGCCTGCCCGCGGAAGTGGGACAGAAGGTCGGTCCCGGCGACGAGGTGCGCATCAATGGCGAGATGGTCAAGGTACGCTTTTCCGAGCCGCGTCCGCGCATCCTCATGTATCACAAGCCCACAGGTGAAATTGTCACGCGCGATGATCCGGAAGGCCGCCCGACGGTATTCGAAAAGCTGCCCAACATCGGCAACGGCAAGTGGATCAACGTCGGCCGCCTCGACTACAACACCGAGGGCCTGATGCTGTTTACCAATTCCGGCGAACTCGCCAACCGGCTCATGCATCCGCGGTACGAAGTCGAGCGCGAATATGCGGTGCGCATCATGGGACGCCTGAGCGACGAGCAGATGCAGGCATTGACGACGGGTGTCGAACTCGAAGACGGGCCGGCGAAGTGCGAATCCGTCGCGGACGGCGGCGGTGAAGAAGAAGGCGCGAATCACTGGTACCACGTCGTGTTGAAGGAAGGGCGCAATCGCGAAGTGCGGCGCCTGTTCGAAGCGCTGGGCCTCACCGTGTCGCGCCTCATCCGCACGCGCTATGGCACGCTGTCGATGCCGTCGGTCATGAAGCGCGCCGACACGCTCGAACTGGAGCCCGCCGAAGTCGCAGCCGTGATGGAAACCGCGGGGTTGAAGGTGCAGGGCGGCCCACCGATCGGACAACCGCGCCCACAAGGCGGTGGCAAGGGCAATCGCGGCCGTCATCAGAATGGCCGGCAGCAAGGTGCCCCAACGCAAGGGGGACAACCTGGCGAGCCAGGACAACCGCGGCAACCCGGGCAACAGGGACAAGGTGGTCAACCCGCCGCGCGGCAAGGACAGTCGCGACCGCAAGGCCAGGGTCCGCGACATCAGGGACAACAACGCCGGCATGGCCAACAAGGCAATCAGGGCCAGCCCGTTGCGCATGCGCAACCAGCGGTGACGCTAGGTGAAGACGGCATTGCATTGCCGCCGGATGACGACATCGGCAACCGCATTGGCAACAGTGCGCGTCCGGCTGGTCAACCCGGCCAGCGTCCGCAGGGCAAGCATGGTGGACGCCGCGGAAAGGGCGGACCCCGGCCCGAGGGCTTTGGCAGGCAGGGTCCTCCAAATGGTCAGTCCCAGGGTCAACCCCAAGGACAAAATCACGATCAGCCACAGGGCCAACCGCGTGGACAGAATGGACAGGCCCCGCGTCAACAGCGGCAGCGGGCGGACTTCGACACGCAACAACCGATGAGCAACGCCAATGCCTCGCCTTTCGGGAGCCATCGCATGGGTGTTCCGGGCGGACCTCGCGGAGGACAGCGTGGCGGCCCGCCGGGTCAAGGGGGCTTCGCCAACCGGGGAAATCGCAGCGGACCGCGTGGACGTCCCGGCGGAGGCAAAGGAAATCAACAGGGAAATAGTCAGGGGGGCGGCCAAGGCAACGGACAATTCCGCGGCAAAGGGGGTGGGTCGGGCAACACTGCGGGCAATGGTCCGCGTCGCAGCGGTCAGCCACGCGGTGAAGCGAATGGCAATGTCGCGCCGCCGGCGGCGGACCCCAATCGTGCACCGCGCGAAGAGGCCAACGGCAACATCGCGGTACGCAATCCTGTCGTGCCTCGCGACGACGACGATTGAGAAATGTTCGGAGAACAAAAGGGCGGCTGCGGCCGCCCTTTCTTGTTCCAATCCACGGCTTTTCCTGGGCTAAACTGTTCGCGGCAATTGGGTGATCAGAAGACACACGTGAAGTGGATGGAGGAATCACAGATGCCATGTTGACGATCGACGAAGTGCGGAACGTTCCGTTGTTTTCCAAGTTGCCGGAGGGAGACCTGGATCGTCTCGTGCGAACGTCCGCTGACATTCACTTGGGCGCCGGAGAGTTTGCCGTCCCTGAGGGTGGAGAACGCGCCCTCTATGCGGTCCTGTCGGGGAAGCTCGAGGTAGTGAAGCTGTTCGACGGCGTCGAACGCACGTTGGGATGGCGCCTTCCCGGTACCATCTTCGGGGAAGTGCCCATTGCCTTCGGAACGCCGTTTCCCGGTGGCTACCGGGCAGCAGAACCATCGCGCGTCATGCGCGTCGAGCCCCGCCAATACTACGCGCTCGCCGCGTCGGCGCCGGAAGTCGCGGTGCAAGTGGGCGCGCTCGCCCGGGAACGCATCGCCGGCCTGCAGGGAATCACGGCCGAAGTGCCCAAGACGCAGGTAACAATATTCGGACCGCGCTGGGATTCCACGTGCGGCGAATTGCGCCGGTTTCTTTCGCGCAACCAGGTGTCGCATGATTGGGTAACGCCGGATTCACCGGATTTTGCATCCATCGGAACGGCCAATGGCCCCAATGACGCCAACTTTCCCGTCGTGGGATTGGCGGACGGCACGGTCATCAGCAAGCCTACGTTGCGCGATCTCGCGCGATTGCTGGGCTTGCAGACAACCACGCGCTATCCCGAATACGATACGTTGATCATTGGCGGTGGTCCCGCGGGCTTGGCCGCGGCCGTGTATGGCGCGTCCGAAGGGTTGCGTACGTTGGTCATCGAGCGCGAGGCGCCCGGTGGGCAGGCCGGTACATCGTCGCGAATCGAAAACTACCTCGGGTTTCCCAATGGTGTCTCGGGAGATGAACTGGCGAGTCGGGCGCTGCAGCAGGCCCGGCGCTTGGGAACCGAAATTCTCGTGACGCGCACCGTCGTCGCGTTGAATCCCGCGACACGCGAAGTCGTTCTGGATGGAGGTGATGTCGTACTCGCGCAGACCATCATCCTGGCCACCGGTGTTTCGTGGCGCCGACTTCCCATCGAGGGCTTCGATCGACTGGTCGGAAAGGGGGTGTTCTATGGCGCTTCACGCAATGAAGCGAGTTCCACGCATGGCCAGGATATTCACCTCATCGGCGCCGGCAACTCCGCGGGTCAGGCCGCATTGCACTTCGCCAATCACGCACGCAAGGTCACACTCGTCGTCCGGGGCGACTCGTTGGAAAAGAGCATGTCGCGCTACCTGATCGAGCAACTCCGTGGACAATCGAACATTGCTGTGCAGCTGCAATCGGAAATACAGGCAGCCTACGGCGACGCTCACCTCAGCGCCATTGACATTCTCGACCGGGAAAGCGGAAAAGTGCAACGGCATGACTGCGGTGGAATATTCGTGTTCATCGGTGCCGATGCCGACACCGGTTGGCTCCCCATCGAGATCGCCCGCGATAAACGCGGCTACGTGCTGACGGGTGACGACGTGGTCAAGGCGGATCAGTGGTCGCATGACCGCGATCCCTTCCTGCTCGAGGCGAGCGTCCCCGGTGTCTTCGCTTGCGGGGACGTTCGCCTGAGCCCGATCAAGCGCGTTGCGTCCGCGGTCGGTGAAGGAAGCATGGCCATCGCCTTCGTGCACCAATATTTGCAGCAGGAGCGAGCCCGGGCGCGCAGTTGATCTTGGTGGACCTCAACTGTCCTCCCTTGCCCCGGTTTACCTTTCCCCAAGCGAATTTTGCGACGGACGCTACAGGAAAAGATCGGGCAGCAGCGCCACCCCCTGCTTGACCGCATAGACGTCGAAGTCCTTGACCCCGGCGTCGCGCAGAACGTCGTCGTCGATGAAGAAGTTGCCCGTGGTCGTACGCGCGTCGCGGGTCAGGATGGCGTGGGCCGCGTCCGCCATGATCGTAGGCTTTCGCGTGCGGTCGAGTTGTTCGCTCACGCCCGGAATCATCGCCAGCGCGGCTGTCGCAATGACCGTGCGCGGCCAGAGCGCATTTACGGCGATTCCGTCGCTCCTGAACTCCTCGGCCATCCCCAGCACGCACATGCTCATGCCGTATTTGGCCATGGTGTACGCGACGTGGTCGCGGAACCATTTCGGATCCATGTTCAGTGGCGGCGACAGCGTGAGGATGTGCGGGTTGCGGCCCGCGACGGCGGCGCGTTGCAGGTGCGGCAGGCAGGCTTGTGAGCAAAGGAATGTTCCGCGCACATCGACGCCGAACATCAGGTCGAAGCGCTTGATCGGAGTAGCCAGCGTGCCGGTCAGGCTGATTGCACTGGCATTGTTGAGCAGTATGTCGATGCCGCCAAAGCGGGCAACCGTCGCCGCAACGGCCGCATGCACGCTCGCCTCGTCGCGTATGTCGCAAACGATCGGCAAGGCGTGGCCACCGGCTGCTTCGATCTCGGCGGCGGCCGAGTGAATGGTTCCCGGCAACTTGGGATTTGGCGCGTCTGTCTTGGCGGCGACGGCGACGTTGGCGCCGTCACGCGCGGCGCGCAGTGCGATCGCGAGGCCGATGCCGCGGGAGCCCCCGCTAATGAATATTGTCTTGCCCGCGAGAGTGTCCATTTCGTTTCCCTGAATTGCGGCGCCGGATTTGTCGCGCGAATCAGCGACCAAATTGCGCCGGGCGTTTTTCAAGGAACGCCGTGATGCCTTCGGCAAAATCGGCGGTGGCGGCGCATGCGCCGAAACTCACCGCTTCCGCGTCGAGTTGCTCGGACAACGTGCGTCCCAGGGACTCACGCACCAGGCGCTTCGCATTGCGTATGGCCAGGACCGGGCCGCAGACCAATGATTCGACGATGGCCGTGACCGCTTGTTCCAATTCCGCTGCAGGCACTACGCGATTAACCAGGCCCAGCTCCAGGGCGCGCTGTGCATTGAAGCGCTCTGCCAGCAGCATGATTTCCATGGCGCGACGCACGCCAACGATGCGCGGCAGCGACCACGATCCGCCGCCATCGGGCGTCAAGGCGATGTTGCGGTACGCTGACGCAAAGTAGGCGTCATCGGCGGCCACGACGAGATCGCAGGCGTTCATCAGCGATAGCCCGAAGCCCGCTACCGCGCCATGCACCTGGCCGACGACTGGATGCGGCATGCGGTGAAAGGACTCGATGGCCGAATGCAACTTGCCGATCGTGCGCTGGAAATCGGCGTTGCGTTGCGCCGGCGGTTTGGCGAGTTCCGCGACAAACGTGCGCAGGTCGCCTCCCGCCATGAAGTGCCGGCCAGCGCCACGGATCACGACCACGCGCAGTGAGTCGTCCGCGGCCACGTCCGCGGCGGCCGCCGTCAACGCATCCATCAATGGGAAGTCGAGTGTGTTGAGCGCGTCCGGGCGATTGAGCGTCAATGTTGCAACCGCGCCGCGGCGTTCAACCAGGAGTGCAGTGGACATGGCGAGTGGACGGCGAAGAGACAGTTGAAATTATCTGCATGTAGGGCTGATTCGAGTCTAGCACGCAAAACCTGGCGCCAATCCAATCCGTAATCAGGTGTCCGCATGGGGCATCTTGAATGGCGCTGCGGCTTCCAGTTCATGGGCCGAATGAGCGATATCGACGCGTTCGCGCCCGCAATAGTCGGCGATGGCCGCGGCAAATTCGCGATCGGCTATGGCGTGCAGTGAATGCGTGGCGACCGGCAACAGTCCGCGCGCCAGCTTGTGGATTCCTTGCGCGCCGCCTTCGAAACGCGCGAGGCGCTGCTCGATGCAGAATTCGATCGACTGGTAGTAGCAGGCCTCGAAATGAAGGCCCGATACGAATTCCGCGGTTCCCCAATAGCGCCCCCACAGCGTGTCGCCGTCATACAGGTCGAGCGCTGCGCATATCCGTTGCCCGAGACGCGAGCCGACGATGAGGAGAATGTTTTCCGGAAGCGAGGCTCCGATGCGCCGGAAGAACTCCAGGTTGAGATAGGGCGTCGAGTGATGTTCGCGGTAAGTGTGCTCGTAGCGGCGATAAAAAAATCTCCAATCGTCCGCCGTGATGTCGGGTCCGCGAATGCGTTCGAAGGTCACCCCGGCCTCCAGTAACCGGCGCCGCTCCTGCTTGACCTTCTTGCGCTTGTCGTGGGTGAAGGCCGCGAGGAAATCCGCAAAGTCGCGGTAGCCCGGATTTGTCCAGTGAAACTGCAATCCGGCGCGGGGAATCATTCCCAGCGCTTCGCCTTCCGCAGCTTCAGGCGCCGTTGGAAACAGGATGTGCAGCGACGAGTGGCCACTGTCACGTACGCGGTCCAGCGCGCAGCGGAACAATGCGTGTCGTGTCGCCGGATCGGGTGCCAATAGCCGGGGCCCAGGCACCGGCGTGAAGGGCACGGCTACGAGCCACTTGGGGTAATAGCGGCGTCCATGACGGCGATACGCGTCGGCCCAGCCCCAGTCGAAGACATACTCACCGTAACTGTGGGACTTGGAATACAGCGGCAACGCGCCGACCAGTGCGCTATCGCGCCATGCCGTCAGGTATCGCGGCGTCCAGCCGGATTGCGCTGCCGCGCATCCCGTTTCGTGCAGCGCACTGAGGAAGGCATGCGACAGGAACGGCTGGGTGCCGGCCAGCGCATTCCATGATGCCGCAGGTATTTCCTCAAGCGCAACGTCATCGCGAATCAGGGGCGATGCGACGACGGGCAGGGGCGGCGGATTGAATGGGATAGGAGAACGCATGGGCAGTTCACCCGATTCTCCGGGTATTGGAGTCGCTGGGGAAGGGCCGGGTGAAGTTGTCCAATTCGGCAGCCAGCCCGACGTCCTAACCAAAGGTCGCCCAACGCGCAGGTGTAAAATCGCGGCATGCGTCTGGCGATCGCGCAACTCAATCAAGCGGTGGGCGATCTTCCTGCCAATGCGCGCCGCATTCTGGATGCGGCCGATAAAGCGCATGCCGCAGGCGCGTCGCTGGTGGTGACGCCCGAGCTGTCGTTGTGCGGCTATCCCCCGGAGGACCTGGTGCTGCGGCCGGCGTTTCTCGACGCGTGTGCGCGCGAACTCGCGACACTGGCGGCGAAGGTCACTCGCGGCACGTTGCTCGTCGGCTTTCCGGAACGTCACGAAGGCGAACGGCACAATGCCATGGCCGTCATCCGCGATGGCCGGGTGGCGCAGGTCTATCGCAAGCAGTGCCTGCCGAACTATACGGTCTTTGACGAGCGGCGTTATTTCACACCGGGACGCTCGCCGTGCGTGTTCGAACTCGATGGCGTGCGCTTCGGACTCGTGATCTGCGAGGACATCTGGTTTTCCGCCCCTGCGGCGCAGGCCAGGGACGAGGGGGCGCAAGTACTGCTGGTGGCCAATGGCTCGCCCTACCATATGAAGCAGCAGGCGTTGCGGCGCGAGCAGACGGCAGCGCGCGCGACAGAGACCGGCCTTCCGATCGTCTACGTCAATCGGGTTGGCGGGCAGGACGAGTTGGTGTTTGACGGTGCGTCGTTCGTCCTCGATGCCGACGCATCTCTGGCGCAGCAGTTGCCTGCGTGGCACGAAACCGTGGCGATAGTCGATTTCGATGGCGCGCGGCCCAAGCACGTGCGCGGCGCGCTCGATCCGCGACTGGAGCCGCATGTCTACGATGCGCTGGTCATGGGTGTGCGCGACTACGTTCAAAAGAACCGCTTCCCCGGGATCCTGCTGGGACTGTCCGGTGGTGTCGACTCGGCGTTGACGCTGGCTGTGGCCGTCGATGCGTTGGGGCGCGACAAGGTGCGCGCGCTGATGTTGCCATCACCTTACAACGCTTCGATCAGCCTGGAAGACGCGCGCGAAATGGCGGGCATCCTGGGCGTGCGCTATGACGAAATACCGATCGAACCCGTATTTTCGGTGTTCCTCGATACGCTGTCGCCGGAATTCCGAAACCTCGCGCCGGATGCCACCGAGGAAAATATCCAGGCGCGTATCCGCGGAACGCTGCTCATGGCGCTGTCCAATAAATTCGGCTCCATTGTGCTGACCACCGGCAACAAGTCGGAAATGGCGGTGGGTTACGCGACACTCTACGGAGACATGGCCGGCGGCTTTGCCGTGTTGAAGGACATTCCCAAGACGCTGGTCTACCGGTTATCGAATTATCGCAACAGCCTGGGCCGGGTCATTCCGGAGAGGATCATCACCCGTGCGCCGTCCGCGGAATTGCGGCCCGACCAGACAGACCAGGATTCGCTGCCCCCCTACGATGTGCTCGACGCCATCCTCGAAGCCTACGTGGAGCATGACTTGAGTCCGGTCGAAATCGTAGCCAAGGGTTATCCAGCCGAAGCTGTTGCACGGGTCGTGCGCCTGATCAAGTTGAGCGAGTACAAACGTCGGCAATCGGCGGTGGGCATACGTATCACCGGGCGCGGTTTCGGCAAGGATTGGCGCTATCCGATCACCTCGGCATGGAATGACTGGGACGCATTGCCTCCCGTCGCCGTGCCTAAGTAGAACGCACCATGCCCTTCGTGTAAGCTACCGCGCGGGGCATCCGAAATGCGGGTGTCCCAATCGCAGTGCCGGAGTGGCCATGAAGAAAATCGAAGCAATCGTCAAGCCGTTCAAACTCGATGAAGTGCGCGAGGCGCTGTCCGAGCTCGGTGCCACCGGCCTCACGGTGACCGAGGTCAAAGGTTTTGGGCGGCAGAAGGGGCACACCGAACTCTACCGGGGCGCCGAGTATGTCGTCGACTTCCTGCCCAAGGTAAAGGTCGAAGTCGTCCTCCCGGACAGCATGGCCGAGCGCGCGGTCGAGGCGATCATCAAGGCCGCGCATACGGGAAAAATCGGCGATGGCAAGATCTTCGTGACGACGGTCGAGCAAGTCGTGCGCATCCGCACCGGCGAGGCCGGCGACGCGGCCATTTGACCAGTCTGCGCGGCGTGAACCACGCGGCATCCGATGCCGCTTTGAACTCCCCCGAAACCTGAACCTGACGGAACCGAACCATGTCGATGTTAAAGGAATTCCGGGAATTTGCCGTCAAGGGCAATGTGGTCGACCTGGCGGTCGCGGTCATTATCGGTGGAGCCTTTGGCAAGATCGTTGATTCGCTGGTCAAGGATCTCATCATGCCGGTGATCGGTCGCATTTTTGGCGGCCTGGACTTCCAGAATTCATTCATCGCGCTCGGCACTCTGCCTTCCGGATACAGCGGACCGATGACCTACGAAGCGCTGACCAAGGCGGGCGTGCCTCTGCTGGGATACGGCAATTTCTTTACTATCCTGATCAACTTCATCATCCTGGCCTTCGTGATATTCCTCATGGTCAAGTCCCTGTCCAAGGCCAAGGCACGCCTTGACGCCGCGCCGCCGCCTCCGACCCCGCCGGGTGAAGACGTCCTGCTGTTGCGGGAGATTCGTGACGCGCTCAAAAAATAGCAGCAACCGCTCCGACGCTGCAGGTTACTGCGAACACGAGGCGGCGATTTGCGATAACAAGTCCAATTCAATCGGAGGCTATCCATGAAACATGCTTTGCTCCTGCCCGTGCTCGGCGCGGCGCTGGCGTTGATCCTTGCCGGTCCCGCGGCTGCCGACATCAACATCGGTGTGACACTTTCGGCCACGGGGCCGGCGGCCTCACTCGGCATTCCGCAGCGGAACACCATCGAGTTGCTGCCCGCGACGATCGGCGGAGAGAAGGTGAACTGGATCGTCCTGGACGATGGCTCAGACACGACCAAGGCGGTGACCAACGCGAAAAAACTGATCAGCGAAGACAAGGTCGATGCCATCGTCGGCTCGTCGACCACGCCCAATTCGCTGGCGATGCGCGAGGCCGCCGCCGATTCCGGTACACCGATGATTTCGATGGCGGCTTCGGCCGCCATCGTCAATCCGATGGATCCCAAGACGCGCTGGATATTCAAGACGCCTCAGAACGACGCGTTGATGGCCGACGCCATCGCCGTCAACATGAAAGCCAACGGCATCAAGACGCTGGGCTATGTCGGCTTCGCGGACGCGTATGGCGACGGTTGGCTCGCCGAGATCAAGCGCTCGGCCCAGACGGCAGGCATCAAGGTGGTCGCCGAGGAAAAATTCAACCGCAACGATCCATCGGTGACCGGCCAGGTGCTGAAACTCATCGCTGCCAATCCCGATGCCGTGCTCATCGGCGCTGCGGGAACGCCCGGCGCAACGCCGTTGAAGGAACTGGTCGCGCGCAACTACAAGGGCAAGATCTACCAGACGCATGGCGTGGCCAATCCGGATTTCCTGCGCGTGGCGGGCAAGGACGGCAATGGGCAGATCCTGCCCACGGGTCCGATGCTGGTTTACGAGCAATTGCCGGATTCGAATCAAGTCAAGAAGACGGCCGCTGACTACGTGAACCGGTACGAGAAGAAGTTCGGCACGCGCTCGACCTTTGGCGGGCATCTGTATGACGCCTACATGCTGCTTGCCCAGGCCATCCCCGAGGCGCTGAAGAAGGCAAAGCCGGGAACGAAGGAGTTCCGCGCGGCGCTGCGCGATGCACTGGAGAATTCCAATGTGGTGGCCACGCACGGCGTGTTCGTGATGAACGCCAACGACCACAACGGCCTCGACAACCGCGCGCGCGTCATGGTCAAGGTAGAGAACGAAAACTGGGTGCTTATCAAGTAGCGCGCGGCGCCATTCCACCGATGCGCCACTGACGCCCCTTCGATGGACCTGTCGATCGCCGCACTGCTTGCGCAGGATGGCATCACCAACGGTGCGATCTATGCGCTACTTGCGATGGCGCTGGTGCTGGTGTTCACGGTCACCCGCGTTGTGTGGATTCCCG
>JBDTPJ010000064.1:0-20019 GCA_039932755.1 Betaproteobacteria bacterium | reverse complement strand
CACCACCGCGTGATCATCCGCCAGCAGAACCCTGATCATGGCGCATCACTCCTCAGGATTACATCATTGCCCCGTCAGGGCACGTTCAACGTGATGCTCGCTGGCAATCACGCCGTGGAATCTCCGTCAATGACGGTCTCAAGCGAGTCAATCTACGGGTCCCGCCAACAGTCAGCAGCCGGGAAGTCTCGACAACCCTTGTAGGGATGCCTTGATTCAATGCGCGACGCTGAACGCTCACGGCGGCCCGCCACTTGGCCGCCCCACGTGTCGGTGTGGTCCGCGCTCAGCCTGCGCGCGGATCCGCGTCCGTCGTCGCGGCGCGCATCCCCAGGTAACCCTTGATCGATGCGATCACCAAGGGTACGGCGCCGAAGACGATGAACACCAGGTCGCCGGGTAAGCGCAGCCATTCGATCAAACGCGACCTTTCACTCCCGATGTAGTCAATGCTGCGGGCATGCCAGTATCCATGCTCGACCACGTCCCAGACCTGCAGCACGCCACCGGGGAACAAGCTCATGGTCACCATCATCGCCAAACCGATATTGGTGCCCCAGAAAGCAACCTTGACGTATTTCTCGATGTCCGCCCAGCGCGCATCGTCGCTAGTCTGGCGAAGCACGAATACCATGAGCGCAATCGCCAGCATGCCGAAAACGCCCATCAGCGCCGCGTGGCCGTGGTTGGGCGTTAACAATGTACCAACTTCGTAGTAGCTGACAATCGGCAGGTTGATGAGAAACCCGAATATTCCTGCACCCACGAAGTTCCAGAAGCCCACCGCCATCAGGAAGTAGAATGTCCACTTGTGCGGTATCGCGATGGCCTTGCCGCACACGTCGCAGTCGCCTCGGGTGGTACGAACGAAGTCCCAAGCATCCAGGGTAAGCAAGGTCAGCGGGACCACCTCGAGCACCGAAAACAGTGCCGATAGCGCCATGTTGACGTTGGTTTGACCCGTGAAATACCAATGGTGGCCGGTGCCCATCAGCCCACCCAAAAAGTACAGGATGGCGTCCAGATAGATCACCCGCAGCGCAACATTACGGCGGGTCAGGCCGAGTTGATAGAACGTCAGCGCCACCACCGTCGTGGCGAAGAACTCGAAGAAGCCTTCTACCCACAAGTGGATGATCCAGAAGCGCCAGGTATCGACCACCGTGTAGTTGGTCTTGGCGCCGAAAAAAAGGGCTGGGACATAAAAGACCGGAATCGCGAGCGCAGCGACCATGAACATCCTGACGATTGGCTTCGCTGCCGGCTCGGCCAGCGTACGTGGCTGCACCAACATCCATAGCAGCGCAAACCACACGAATAGCCCTGACACCAGCAGGTATTGCCACACTCGCCCGAGTTCCAGGTACTCCCAACCCTGGTTGCCGAGCAAGAACCACCAGCGACCGAGCAGTTGCGAAATACCCAGCCACTCGCCCAGCAGACTGCCGCCGATAACCACCGCAAACGCAGCGAACAATACATGCGTCCAACCGGCGAGCCAGCGAGGCTCGTCGACACGGAGTGAGCGGCCGAGGAACAGCGCCGCTGCAACGTAGGCCGTGGCAATCCAGAATATCGCCATCTGCAGATGCCAGGTACGCATCAGGTTACTGGGGAAAATGCTCTCCAGTTCGAAGCCGTAGAAGCTGCTGGGATCGGCACGGTAGTGGGCTACGGCGCCGCCCACTAGCGTCTGCGCGAGAAGCAGCAACGCCACAACCACAAAGAATTTCAACAGCGCGTACTGGCCCCGGCTGGCCTGTCCTGGCAACAGGTGCGGGTGCACGTGATGGCCGCGCGAAATCCAGCCCAGATAGTCGAATTTTCCGAATGCCAACAAGACCGCCGCGGTACCGGCCAGCAACACGATCAGGCTCAGCGCGCTCCACAACAGTGCACCGGACGTGGGCTGATTGCCGACGCTTGGGTCGTATGGAAAGTTATTGGTATAGGAATAGTTCTCGCCCGGGCGCGCGGCCACTGAGGCCCAGGCCGCCCAAGTGACGAATGCGGTGAATTGGTGCAGCTCAGTTGGATCTGTGATTAGGTCAGCCTTCAGACCACCATTGCGCGACGGGTGCCGGAAGTAGTCGGTCCAGTAGTTGAACTGCTGGCGATAGGCCGCCGTTTCCGACGCAGTCAAATGCAATGTTGCGGTGGCCGGGTCGTATCGATTGGTCTTGAGCTCCACGGCTGTTTCCGCGTGAACTGCCGCCTGCTGCGAACGGGTCAATGCAGCCAAGGGCTGCCGATATTGTTGTTGCGCGATGGCCTCGGCGGTGTCCTCGCCCATGCGATGCAGCGCCTCCGCCGCATAGTCGGGTCCGAGATAGGCGCCGTGGCCCCAAATACTGCCGTTGTCCATCAAGCCGTACTTGAGAAATACCGTCTGGCCGTCACTAATATCCTCGCCGCTGAACAGGGCTACGCCTTGCGCATCGAGCACCTGCGCCGGGATCGGCGGGGCATTGCGGTATGCCAGTGTGGTGATCGTGATCAGCCCAGCAAAGCCGAGCGCCATCACAATCAGGACGCTGCGTATCCACCAAGGAGAAAGCTCGGGGTCGTCGTCGGTCAAGGGTTGTGCTGCGACACTCATGATGTACTCCATTGTCTATCGTTTCGCGAGCGTAGGCCGACGGTCGCCTTCTCTTTTGCAGGGCCGCGATGCGCACATGCCCCCAGATGGTAGGGGCGATCCATTCCCAGATGCTGGCGCAGACGTCTTAAATATACGGAGATATCCTTCACGCGCCATCACTTGGCGCGACTCACTCATTCAAAATAGGCGAGACCAAGAGCGCGCTTGACCGCCGCGGAAGTCGTGGCCGCCTTGGCTCGAGCCCGCTCCGTCCCCCGTCGCAGGATGGCTATCACTTCCCCACGATCCAGGGCCAAGCGTTGCCGCCGAGCGCGTATGGGTTCGATGAATGCTTGGAGGCGCTCATCGAGCAAACTCTTGAGCGCGCTGTCGGCCACGCCACCCCTCTCGTAGTGATGTTTCAACTCCGCAAGTCGTTGCGTATCCGGTTCAAAAGCATCGAGAAAGGAGAAGACCACATTTCCGTCCACCCGACCCGGGTCATTGACTCGCAAGTGTTTTGGGTCGGTGTACATGCGCTTCACGGCCCTGCGAATCTCATCTGGCTGAGCGCTTAGACTAATCGCGTTGTCCATGGACTTGCTCATCTTCGCTTTGCCATCGACGCCAGGGAGCCGGCTGACAGCCGACAAAAGTGCCTTGCACTCGACGAGAACGTCCTGATTGACACTGGCGTTAAAGCTTCGAACGAGTTCGTTGGTCTGCTCGATCATGGGTAGTTGGTCTACACCCACGGGGACAATGGTCGCTTTGAAAGCGGCGATATCGGCCGCCTGGCTGACGGGATAGATGAGGAACCCGGCAGGAATATCACGCTCAAATCCGCGAAAGCGAATTTCTTCCTTGATGGTGGGGTTGCGCTCCAAACGGGCAACCGTCACGAGATTCATTAGAAGCATGGACAGTTCCGCCAACTCAGGGACTTGCGACTGAATGAAGATTGTGGATTTGTTCGGGTCAATTCCCACTGCAAGATAGTCCATTGCCACTTCGATGACGTTATCGCTCACTTGGCCGTGTCGACCGACGTTATCGGTCAGGGACTGCGTGTCGGCTAGAAGCAAGTACTGCTCGGCGTCGTCTTGCAGCGTCAAGCGAGCTTTGAGGGACCCCACGTAGTGCCCAAGGTGCAGAGGGCCAGTAGTGCGGTCTCCCGTCAGCACGACCGGCTTGGATAAGGGCATTGTGGTTTTGGTGCTCGATATGGGCATTTGTCTTACTTTCGACGGCTTGCAATCTCGCACACAGCCGATATGCCCATCAGAGTGCACTTTTTACCATCATCAGCCGGATTTTCTCGATCGCGCGGGACGGAACGAGACCTTTGGGGCACACCTCGGTACAGTTCATGATTGAACGGCAGCGGAACAGTCGATAGACATCGTTCAAGTCGTCGAGACGCTCTTGCGTGGCCCGATCCCGGCTATCGACAATAAATCGTTCCGCCTGCAGCAGGCCGGCAGGCCCGACGAACTTGTCCGGATTCCACCAAGAAGAAGGGCACTGGCTGGTACAACATGCACACAGGATGCACTCGTAGAGGCCGTCGAGCTTCTCGCGATCCTCCTGTGACTGCAGGCGCTCCTTTTCCGGAGCGGGTTCGTCGTTGATCAGATAAGGCTTGATGGAGTGATACTGCTTAAAGAACTGGGTCATGTCGACCACCAGGTCGCGGATCACCGGGAAGCTTGGCAATGGGCGCAAAACCACGGGTTCCCGCAGCTCTCGAACCTGGGTAATACAGGCGAGCCCGTTGCGACCGTTGATATTTATTGCGTCAGAGCCGCACACCCCTTCACGACAGGATTTTCTTATGGTGAGTGAGTCATCCTGAGTCTTGATGCGCAGGATGACATCCAGAAGCATGCGCTCGGTTGCTTCGAGCTCAATCTCGTAATCTTGCATGTATGGCTTCTTATCGTGTTCCGGATTGAAGCGAAAGATCGAGAATTTCATCGGAGTCTCCGAACATCGGGGTAAGCCTCAACTACGCCTTTTAACCATGTCCCAGCCACAAGATACGAATCACCCATACGCCAACCCCCGTTAGTCCAAAGGCGAGCGATACAAGCATGAGAACGCGAAGGGTAATGGGGTGAATGTAGTCCATGATCACATCTCGCAGGCCCACCCAGGCGTGCGCAAACAACGCAGCAAAAAAAATGGAGGCTGTGATGCTGATCCCGGAGCTCATCATCCAGCCATGCCAAGCGAGATACGACTGCGGCGGATCGAGAATGAAATGGCCGAGCATGAATACGATGAAAAAGAGCATATAGACTGCGGTCACGCGCTGCACCATCCACGCGCGCAGTCCGGAAACGATTTTTCTCAAAGCACTGCTCCAGCGGCAAGCAGCGCCACGGCCACGCCGCCAAGGTTCACCATCCAGGCGCTGCGCCGCGCGGCCGGCAAAAGTGACCCCACATCGACGTCCATCAACAAGTGGCGAGTTCCCGCCAAGAGATGGTGTGCCAGCGCCCAGATGAATACGATTGCTACGACCTTGAACATCCAGGTATCACATACACGAACCAACTGTGCGTAGGATTGCGAGCTTTCCAGCGACAAGGCGAGGACGTAGATGCCGAATGGAATGCCGAGCGCAAGGAGAACGCCGGTAACTCGATGGGTAATCGAAGTCAGGGCACCCACAGGCATCTGAATCTGAGTCAGATTGAAAAACACCGATCTTTGCATTCCTACCTCCGCCGTGACTATGGTGAGTCGACACCACATTTTGCGCCAGGCTGCCAGCTATAGCGCACGAGGCAATGTGGACCGCGGCTTATCCCCCAGTGAGCGACGAGGTAAACGGGCATCGCGCCGACACCTTTGCTCGCACGCCCATCGGGCAGACGCCCATGCGGCACAGGCATCGATTGCACATTCTATGTCGCCTCAGCACTTGAGCTCATTGGGTAGTATGTTCAACGACCGTGAAGCGACTCGATCCGTTCGCGCAGCACGGGCAAGAGTTCGTGCTCAAACCATGGATTGCGCTTGAACCACGGAGTGTTGCGCGGGGAGGGGTGCGGCAACGGGAGATACTTTGGCGCAAACTCGCGCCACGCCTTGGTCGTTTCCGTTAGTGATCGCCTGCGACGGCTGCCCAGGAAGTGGCGCTGTGCATGCAGGCCAATCAGCAGAGTCAATTCAATCCGTGGCAGCTTGTCCAGCAAGTGGTCGAGCCACAAAGACGCACATTCCCGGCGCGGCGGCAAATCGCCGCTGCTACCCCGCCCCGGATAGCAATATCCCATCGGAATGATCGCGATCTGTGACTCATCGTAAAACCTATGTGTGTCCACACCCATCCACGTGCGTAAGCGCGCACCGCTGGGGTCATCCCACGGCGTTCCGGTAGCGTGAACACGTGCGCCGGGCGCTTGACCTACGACGAGAATGCGAGCCGTTTCGCCAGCGCGCAGTACTGGCCGCGGACCAAGCGGCAGATGTTGCTCGCAAACGCGGCATTGGCGTACAGCCGCCAACAGCCCTTCAAGGGTTGGATATTCCGGTTCGTGCATGTCTCGCAATGTTGCCACACTCGGGAGCTTGCCATTGCTCGTCTTACTTCTGCCACTCATCAGCATCGCTCCGTGGTGAAGTCTTTCGGAATAAGTCGGCTGGCGGAGGATAAGTGATTTGCACGCCATCAACGTGGGCGAATGCCGTAAGGACGTGCGGCTTGCGCCCACTCGGTCCGATAATGTCCTCAACGCGAACCCCTCGGACCAGGAGCGCATCGCCAATCATCGACCGATGACAGCGCCAGGGAACCGCTTCAGCGCACATCAAGACACAGCGCTCAGTGCTCGCGAGATCCGCGACCCATTGAACGTTCTTGGCGAACTCCGAGGACTGCATGTAATCCGCGTAGCCTCGAAACGACAGATTGTGCCAACCGGTGTTGACCGAATCGGCGTACGTATGGCGCAAACCACCGAGACCCGGAACGTGGGTGTAAGCAATTTGGACCGCCTCCAAGAAACCAGGGAGCGCCTCTCGATTGAACTGGGGATTGTGACGCGACCGCGGCACTGTCCTCACATCAAGTACCCGCACAATCCCGTTGCTCCGAAGCAGCTCGACGAACGTGTCTATCGGCCGATTCGAATGACCGATCGTACAGATAAGAGGTCTGGCCGTTGCGATGTCGCTACTCATGCAGAAGAGTCACAGCACGCAGCGCGGATAGGCACCATGCAGCAGCATCGTCATCAGAATGGAGGAATCGCCAATCGCTTTCAGCACGTAGGTCTCGCCGCCCACCACGCACATCAGGTCGCCGGTCGTATCAACTGGGCCTTTGGCGGACTGTAGCTGTTATTATCGTGGGCAACTATCGGTAATGCTTGATGAATTGGGTAGGGAAGCTTTGATTGATGCTAAGGCCGCCGACGCAATGCGAACCGTTCCGTATCCAATGCAAGTGAGGATTAGCTCTGGCTGGCGGCAGCTTCCAACTTTTGTTCCAACTCCGCAACACGCGCTCGAATGAAGCTATCGGACAGGTAACGTTCAGTGCAATCCCGGCCTACCGCCAATGCACCGGCTACAGCACCAGCTCGGTCTTTCACCAGGGCGAAGCTCAGATCCACGTACAACTTGCTCCCGTTCTTGTGAACCGATCGAGTCGTCAGTACTTGGCTTCCGTATTTGGTCTGCCCACTCTCGATGGCTTTACGGAAGCCTTCCCAATGGGCGCGCCGAAGCCGCTCCGGAATGATCACATCAAGGCTCTTGCCAACGACTTCGGTGGCGGAATAACCGAATATAGTTTCAGCGCCGCGGTTCCACACCTGAATCGATCCGTCGTGGTCGGCGAAGATGATGGCATCTGGAGCCTGCTCCACGATTGCCTGAAACAAATCGATCGGCATTCGAATACCCCGCCCTATTCATCGCAGCAAAGTCCGGCAAATCGCATTGTATCATATTGTGATACGATGAGAGTGACTTGATTGGCGAGGCCTGCTCTCCTCCTCGATTTCTCGCGGGAAACGTGTAGCGACGTGGAAAACTGGCCCACGCGGTTGAGAAAAAGGACGTGTCAACGTTAGCGCAACCCCTCGCGCACCGATGAAATTAAATATCCTCTCTGACCTGCATCTGAGCCGCGGCACATTAGCGATACCGCAGAATGATGCCGATGTGGTCGTCCTTGCCGGGGACGTCGCTCGCCCACGAGAGGCTGCTTCTTGGGCAAGGGGCTTTTCCAAACCGGTAATATACGTTCCCGGGAACCACGAGTTCTACGGTGGCAGCATTGCAGAAACGGTAGCGGAACTCAAACAGCTATTCGCCGGGACGAACATCCGAGTGCTGGACGACGAGGAAATCGTTGTCCACGGCGTGCGTTTTCTGGGAACCACGCTATGGACAGACTTCATGCTGTTCGGCGATGGCGAGAAGCGGACGGAGGCGTCACAGGAAGCGCTGAAGTTCATGCGCGATTTCAGCAGGATTCGAGTTGCCGAAACCCCGGAGCCGCTGTTCACTCCCTCACATTCGGCCGCGCTTTTCAGCACTCACGCCGCGTGGCTCGAGAGCAATCTAGCGGCACCGTATGCCGGGCCAACCGTGGTGATTACCCACCATGCTCCATCGCGGAAAAGCATCCATCCGAGGTTCGCCAACTCACTTCTAAACGCGTGTTTTGTGTCCGATGCCGAACGCCTGATCGACGGGAGCCGCGCACAGCTATGGATCCACGGACATACTCATGACAGCTTCGACTACGTCTTGAATGGAACGCGGGTGGTGTGCAACCCGCGCGGCTATGCCAAGGACGGCCTTAACGAGAATCCTCGGTTCGATGCGAATTTCTCGGTCGAAGTCAACTAGCGCACGAGCTACGCGTGGCCCCCTCCGTGCGCCGGCCGCGCACTTCGCATCCTAGAACGCTGGGACGGCCGCGAGAGATCATTGCGGACGCGGACTAGCCGTGCCAACCACCGCCAAATGAAAACGACATACTCAAACTGAAAGGAGCACTTGCGATGGAACAGCATATGTATCCCGATACTACGAAGGAATTGGCGCAAAAACGAAGGGAGTTGGCGCCGGACATCTACGCCGCTTTCCGAGCGTTTGGCCAGAAGGTCTTTGCCGATGGCGCGCTACCGTCGAAAACCAAGCAACTCATAGCGGTCGCGGTCGCGCATGTGACGCAGTGCCCTTATTGCATCCGTGGCCACACCTCACTCGCATTGCAAAAGGGAGCGACCGAACAGGAGATCATGGAAGCGATCTGGGTTGCCACCGAGATGCGGGCCGGCGCCGCCTACGCACATTCGGTCATTGCCATCGACGCAATGCATCAGGCGGAAGCCGAGCCAGGCGCGTGAAGCAATAATACCGACGTCCCTGACTCCGTCCGTAAGCAGGAAACCCGTCGCTGCTAATATCATCGTTGGTCCCTGCGTGATGCAACTTCAGCCGCATCGCCTTGACCATCGTCAGTGGACCCGCGAGGCGGTAAATCGGCGCGGCGAAGTCACCGCCGACCCCTTTCGCCAGGTTTTGCCAATCAGGCGCGTATACCCGTCGTATGGCCGCCTGCATTTACTAATCTCCGCGGACAATGAGGGATCGACTGATCCCGCTCAAACTCATATCATTGGCTGCGCAGTATCATGCATCGCGCAATGAGATCACTATTCATGCTGGCCTAAAGGTCCATGTTGAGTGGTAGTTGGGCGTAAAGTGCTCAGTTTCTCTCCAGGCAACAACAGCGAGGGCATCGGATGGAAAACTTAACCGCCATGGCCGTGTTTGCAAAGGTAGTGGAGGAGAAAAGTCTATCCGGCGCCGCGCGGGAGCTTGGTCTGTCAAAGTCAAGCGTGAGCAAGCTGGTGGCGCGATTGGAAAAGTCGCTTGGGGCACGTTTGCTGAATCGTACGACCCGTCAAATGAGTCCCACCGAGGCCGGAGCGGCTTACTACGATCATTGCGCCCGAATTGTCGAAGAGATGGAGGAAGCCAAGCTGGCCGTCAGCCGCTTGCATTCCGAACCGCGTGGTGTGCTCAAGGTCAGCGCGTCGGTAGCGTTTGGTACGCTGCATATCGCACCTCTGTTTAGCGATTTTCTGACGCGTTATCCGGAAGTCAAGGTCGACATGACGATCAACGATCGTTTTGTCGATTTGGCCGACGAGGGTTTCGATGTGGCCATTCGCATCGCCAAGGACCCTGGTCTCAACATCGTGGCGCGCAAGCTTGCACCGGTGTTCCGAAAGATTTGCGGCACCCCAGATTATTTCGCGCGCCGCGGTGTTCCACGAGCAGCGACGGATCTGGCTGGCCACAACTGTCTCACCTATACCTATGTGCATCCGAAGGACCTGTGGCGCCTTCAAGGTCCCGAGGGTGACGTTTCGGTACCCGTGGCCGGGAATTTGAGGCTTAACGACGACGAAGCCCTGTCGCAAGCGGTATTGGGAGGGTTGGGCCTCGCCGTGTTACCGACATTCATCGTCGGCGAGGATCTTCAGGCGGGTCGATTGCGATCGGTATTATCGGAATACGCTCTCCCCGAACAAGACGTCTACGCGGTCTACCTTCCCACCCGACATCTATCCGCCAAGGTCAGAGCTTTCATCGACTTTCTCCTGGAGCGCTTCGGCCCGGAACCCTATTGGGACCGCATTGTAGAAGAAGTCGGGCAGCAGACAGAGAGGTAACCGCCCGAGTCAGCGCAAGTGATTGCGTCACGCGTCGTGCGCTCAGCAGAGTAGGCAATATGGCATGGCGGCGCACTGTCGGAGCGATCGTGATATGAAGTCTCCATTGCGCTCGCACCGTGCGCTTTGTTGTCGCAGGCCGCCGCGGCATGGCGATTGACCCAGAACGATCCAGGAGGGCTGACATGACCGATGTCAAGATCATTCTCGCGGCCACCGACTTCTCACGGTCGGCGGCAATTGCAGTGTCGCGCGCGGCACAGCTCGCACGAACGGCAAATGCGCGACTCGAACTCATTCACGTCATTCCGCCTGAGCCACTTGCGTCAGGGTGGTCTATGGCCGAGGATGCACTCGGATTGGATTCATCCGGTGCACGTGACGACGCGATGGATCGACTGCGTCGTGCCGCGGAACGGATTCAAGCCGAATTTGCACTGCCGGTTGAATTGGAGCTTACGCAGGGGAAGGCCCACCAGAGGATCGCAGCGCGTGCCCTCGAGATCACCGCGGACCTGGTCGTGGTAGGGGCACACGGCAAGCATTTCTTGCTCGACGTGTTTACCGGCACGACCGCCCAGCGGGTGCAGCGGTTTTCGGCGGTGCCCGTGCTCGTGGTTCGGCAGGCGTCAACTCATCGCTACGAACACGTGCTGATTGCGACCGATTTCTCCGCGGCGCCGGCGGCGGCCGCCCGAGCGGCCCTTCGCTTCTTTCCAGGCGCGGCGTTTCATGTACTGCACGTCTTCGACGTGCCGTTCGCGGGTCGCCTCGCGACCGCTGGAGTGGAGAAGGCCAAGATAGAGAGTTATCGTCGGCAGATCGGTGACGAGGCGCGACGAGCGCTTGCCAACTTCGTGCGTGAAACCGGGCTCGAGAGCAGTGCGCCTTCCGTCCGCGTGCAGCCTGGCTATCCTCCCGCACGAATCAGGGAACGGGCCGCCGACCTGGACGCGGACGTCATCGTGCTTGGCACACAAGGCAAGTCGAGGCTGGAGATCGGGCTTCTCGGCAGCGTGACCGAGCACGTGGCGGCGGAATCGGCATCGGACATCCTCCTTGTCCGGCCACCCGCATGAGCCTGGTTGGCAACACTCGACGGAAACACTTGCGAACCTCGCATCCAGCAACGGCACCCGCGGAGCCTGCTTGGGTACCCTGAACCAGATCTTGCTGATCGGTGCGGCCGTGATGTTCGCGGGCATCTTCTTCGCCGCATTCTCGTCGCGGCTTGGCATTCCCTTCCTGCTCGTCTTTCTCGTCGTCGGCATGCTCGCGGGCGAGGATGGGCCCGGCGGGATTCACTTCGACGATCACCGCTTGAGCTTCCTGGTCGCAAACCTGGCGCTCGCGATCATCCTGCTCGATGGTGGCCTACGAACGCGATTCACGTCGTTCAAGGCCGCACTCAGGCCGTCGCTTGCACTCGCCACCGTCGGCGTCGTCGCGACCGCCGTCCTGGTGGGGTTGTTTGCCGCGTGGGCGCTGCGGTTGGACTGGCGTCTCGGACTGCTACTTGGGGCGATCGTGGGATCGACGGATGCCGCGGCGGTGTTCGCACTCTTGCGAGCCAGTGGAACGAGGCTCAACGACCGCGTCGCTACGACCTTGGAGATCGAATCCGGGATCAACGACCCCATGGCGGTGTTCCTCACGGTGACCATGATCGAGATCGTCTCTCGGAGTAGCGAGATCCTCTTCGCCGACGTGGCGTTGGCGCTCGTTGTTCAATTCAGCATCGGTGCCGCAGCAGGCATTGCGCTCGGCTACCTGTTGAGCGAAGTGTTACGCCGCGTGCATATCGGCGGCGGCCTGCAGGCACTGCTCCTGAGTTCGGGCGGCGTCGTGATCTTCAGCGTGACCAACCTGGCGGGTGGGAGCGGGTTTCTCGCGGTCTATCTCGTGGGCCTGGTCATCGGCAACCGCCCCCAACGCACCAGCGAGGACGTCCTTCGCGCCATGGACGGGATGGCGTGGCTCGCGCAGTCGAGCATGTTCCTGCTGCTTGGGCTGCTCGTCACGCCAAGCGATATTGTGGTAATCGCAATGCCGGCGCTCGCGATCTCGGCATTCCTCATGCTTGTTGCCCGGCCCGCCGCGGTCTGCGCGATATTGCTTCCATTCGGTTTTAAAGCCCGGGAGGTTGGTTTCATCGCCTGGATGGGACTGCGGGGAGCGGTTCCGATCGTGCTCGGCATGTTCCCGCTACTGGCGGGGCTCGATCGTGCGCATCTTCTGTTCAACGTTGCTTTCGTCGTCGTCCTGACGTCGCTTTTAATCCAGGGCATTTCGCTGGGACCCACCGCACGGCTATTTCGGGTTGCGCTGGTGGCGCACGCGGAAGCCCTGGCACGGTCATATCTGGAAGGTAGCGCCGATCCGCCGCTCGAACTCGTGCAATTCCGCGTGGCGCCGGAATCAGCTCTGTTGGGAGTTACCGCAGTATCCGTTGACATGCCGCCACGCGCGAGACTGCTGAGTGTGATGCGCGATGGGCGGGACTACGACATCGAGAGCGCCGGCGCGCTTCGTGCCGAGGATATCGTGACGCTCCTAGCTCCCGAAGCCGAGGTAAACGTCGTTGCCGCGTGGTTCGGTCGCGACGCCCGGTCGGAGATAACGACTGCGGCCGCGCGCGCGGGCCCTGCAAACGAGCCCTGATCGCGCAACGCCCGGAGCCGACAGGCAAACCGGTACGGACATGTTAAGCGCACTCAGCCGACGAGCCGAGCGAGCAGCGACGAATGCACAAACGGGAAAGCAGCGACCACCGCCGTGACAACGGTATTCCTCGCTGGATCCGGGAGCGGGAGATCCGCCGAGTCGCCGGAATTAATTCGCGGCGCGTCCTGTGACGGCGAGAACGGAGGCACGTACGAGAAGTCCATGCCGCCGACGTGTCATTTTCGGGCCTCCGGTTGCCGTGCCTTCGGCCTACGCAACATTTGCAGCATGAAATTTCAAGTGATCTTCGATGAACGTGGCAATGAAGTGGTAACTGTGATCGTAGCCATCATGCATGCGCAGGCGCAAAGGCACGCCTGCCCTTTGACACGCCGTTGCGAGCAGCGCGGGCTTGAGCTGCTCCTCCAGGAATTGATCCGCCGAACCTTGATCCACGAGGATCGGCGGACCGGACCAGCCGCGCGTCTCTACGAGCGCTGATGCGTCATAGTCTTGCCAAGAGGCGCGGTCCGCGCCCAGATAGTGGGTGAACGCCTTCTCACCCCAGGGACTATGGGCCGCGGAGCAGATCGGGGCGAATGCGGACACCGATCGGTAGTGCCGCGGATTCCTGAGGGCGATCGTGAGGGCCCCGTGACCGCCCATCGAATGACCGAAGATGCCCACGCGCGCATCATCCACAGGGAAATTGGCCGCGAGCAGCCGAGGAAGCTCCAAGGTCACATAGGAATACATCCGATACGCGCCCGCCCACGGAGACTGCGTAGCGTCGACATAGAATCCGGCACCGACTCCCAGGTCGTAGCTGTCCTGATCGCCGGGAAGCACCACGCCGCGCGGGCTTGTGTCGGGCACCGCGATCGCCAGCCCCAGTTCGGCGGCGACCCGCTGCGCACCCGCCTTGGTGATGAAATTCTCCTCCGTGCACGTAAGTCCGGAAAGCCAGTAGAGCAGCGGAACCGGGCCCCTTTCGGCAGCCGGAGGCAGGTACAGACCGAAACGCATCGTGCAATGCGTTTCGGTCGACTCGTGCGAATAGACGCCTTGAATGCCACCGAAGCATTTGGCCCGGCTGATGGTGTCGATGCGTATCGGCGTTTCGTGCGAAGGGTCGAGCTTGCTATGTGTCACGTTCCGTTGACCGCCTTCGCAATGCGATCGCCGATGCTCTTGTCGACGTTTCGCCAGTATGCAAACGCGCGCTCAAGCACGGGCTTGGATACTCGATCCTTGAGATGCCCGGCGACGTTGGACACCAGCCGGTCGCGTTCGGCGTTGTCCAAGACCTCGCGCACCAGGGTGCCGGCCTGGACGAAGTCGTTGTCGTCTTTGTGCGGGGTGTACGCGGCGTGGACGAATTCTCCGCTGGCTTCCCAAACCTCTACCTGGCGGTAGCGCTCGCCGTCAGCCCGCGGGCCGCCTTTGGAGTTGGGTGCGTACACCGGGTCCGAGACGTTCTGGACTCGCATGGCCCCGTCCTTGCTGTAGCTGTGCACAGGCGACTTGGGCTGGTTGACCGGGATCTGCTTGTAGTTGACTCCCATGCGCGCTCGGTGCGCGTCTGAATATGCAAAAAGACGACCCAGCAACATCTTGTCGGGGCTGGGTCCGATGCCCGGCACCAGATTGTTGGGCTCGAAGGCGGCCTGTTCGATCTCCGTGTGGTAATCGGTGGGATTGCGGTCGAGCGTCAGCCGCCCCACTTCGATCAGCGGGTAGTCGCCGTGCGGCCAAACCTTCGTCAGGTCGAACGGGTTGAACCGGTAGTTGCTGGCATCCGCAAACGGCATGATCTGCATATGCAGCGTCCAGCTTGGATGTTCTCTTCGTGCGATCGCCTCGTAGAGATCGCGGGTGTGGTAGTCGGCATCCTGACCGGCGATCCTGTCGGCATCGGCCTGGGTGAGAAAGTCGATGCCCTGGTCGGTCTTGAAGTGGTACTTGACCCAGAACTTCTGGCCCTTGGCGTTGACCCACAGGTAGGTGTGGCTGGAATAGCCGTTCATGTGCCGCCATGACTTGGGGATGCCGCGGTCGCCCATCAGCCAGGTCACTTGGTGGGCCGACTCCGGAGACAGCGTCCAGAAGTCCCACTGCATGTCGTGGTCACGCAGATTGGTGTCGGCGCGGCGCTTCTGCGAGCGGATGAAGTGCTGGAACTTCATGGGGTCGCGGATGAAAAAGACCGGCGTGTTGTTCCCCACCATGTCGTAGTTGCCTTCGCTGGTATAGAACTTCAGCGCAAAGCCGCGCGGGTCGCGCCAGGTGTCCGGACTGCCGCGTTCGCCCGCAACCGTCGAGAAGCGTATCAACGTGTCGGTCCGGGTGCCCGGCTGAAATACCGCGGCTTTGGTGTAGCGGCTGACGTCTTGGGTCACCTCGAAATGCCCGAAGGCGCCACCGCCCTTGGCATGCGGCTGCCGCTCGGCAATGCGTTCCCGGTTGAAATTCGCCATCTGCTCGATCAGATAGTGATCCTGCAGCAGGATGGGGCCGTCCGGCCCAACGGTCAGCGAGTATTCGTCACTGGCGACGGGGATCCCGGCATCGGTTGTGGTGGGTTTGCGGTCTTCGTTCGCCATGATAGTGACTCCATCAGTTTGCAGGCCATTGAAACTGCGGTTATATGCCAAAGACTACGCTTCCCGGTCATCGGTAGTCGATGCGCCCAGTTTTCACTTGTCCACGTGCTTCGTCGATGCTCACGAAAAAGTTGCTTGTTGAGGCATTTGTCCCGGCCATCCGTTGATGGTTTCCGCGTGGGCATTTTCGACGGGATTGCCGGGTCGGATGATGCGCAGTTGCACTTTCCTCGAACGTGCAGACGCCGATAGCCAGCTCCGCTTGGCCTCATGCGTCACCATCTTTTTGCTGGACGTACGGGCACCCCGTTATTCTAATGCCGGGCATCGGCGCCGATGAACTTTTCCGCCTCTGGCTGGTAAATGAGTTCCAAGACGCGAAGCGTTCTCATGGACTCATCGGGGAACGGCCACCGAATGGATTGGCCGACTGATAGGCCGAGCAAGGCCGTGCCGATGGGCGCGAGTACGGATATTTTGCCTTGCGACGCCTCCGCCTGGTCGGGAAACACGATCGTGATGTCGCGAATCACACCCGTCGTATCGTCCTGGAACCGAATTCGCGAACCCATCGTAACGACGTCTCGCGGGATGCGTCGAGAATCAACAATCTCGGCCTTCTCCAGCTCCTTCGCCAGATATGGATGGCTGGCGAGGCGACGGAGGCGAGCGAAATCGCTCTCCGTAATCAGAATCGAATGATCATGTGACATGGACTTACTCCTTTCCAGCGTTGACGAGCATTTTAGCCTGTCGATCTAAAGAATCCGCTCAATTAGGAGTCGACGCATTTCCCTCAACATCACATCATGGTCGCATCCTTCCATCGGGCAATGAGATCGCCACTTCCAATTTTGAGCTATGGCACAACGATTGAGTAGTGGCTGGATATGAAAAACACAAGTTCTTTGCAGGCAACGACAGCGAAGGCAGGCGATGGAGAACCTGACCGCCAATATCGTGGCGCGTGAGCTTGCGCCCTGTGTATCACAAGATTTGCGGCACCCCCGGGCACCGCGCGCAAGACTGTTTCTGCTTGAGTACCCTATCGCCGGCTTCGCGACTATCGGCCACCGGCCGGCAGATGGAAACAGTCTTGTTCGGAACCACCGCCTTATCAGTCGCGGGACTCGCCACTACAATTCGTACTGGAGGGAAGACGGGGGAAAGTTTCCTTTGGAGTTCGACGTAAGGCGAGTTGGCGTTCCATCGCTTCGCGACCGAGAACATCGTCGGATACCTCGCGACGGCGGGTATACAGAACGTGCGTTGGGCACGTACCGTACGCTCGTCGGCGCCTAGCTCGTCGCGCCGGCGTATTCGCTGAGAAACGGTGTTGTTCAGACGCGCCGGGTTATCAACGCCGACCGCGGCCCCCAACATTCACTTCGCAAGCCGGCGGATTCCTGTCGAATCCGGGCAGCGTTATGGAGGCGCGACATGCAAGGCCACTACCTGTACCTGACCGAAGAAGACTTCGTGCGCGTGATGGCGCTGCAACCCCATGCCTCACTGCGCGCGGAACTGGAGCGCGCGATTGTCGTTGCGCAGGACGCGATCCCTTCGAGCGCGGTCACCATGTACTCGAAAGTTCGCTACCTGGACGAGGCCACCGGCGCACGTCGACAGATACAAATCGTCTACCCGGAGGATGCGGACGTTAAAAAGGGCAAGGTTTCGGTGCTCGCACCCGTCGGCGCTGCCCTGCTCGGGCTCGAGGTGGGCCAGGCGATCGACTGGAAATTTCCGGCCGGAGATACCCGGCGGCTGCGGGTGGAGTATGTCCTCTCCCAGCCCGAATCATCGGCTCGCGAGCAAGCGCCACCCGCGGAGACCTCCCGCTCGTTCGCGCGTGACGCCGCAGCCTGAGCTGCGCGACGAACGCTGCATCTTGGCATCGTTCGGGGCCAAGGGGGCGGTGTCGGCGCGAGGTCGGGCCCCGGGCAACATTTGAACTGGAACTGGGAGAATGAGATGAATAACGAATTTCCGGGCGATCGCGGGGGAGCATTCAAGGAGTCGCATTTCGCCAAGCACAACCGCGCGCTCCTCGAGCAACTTCGCGCACCCGACGCTACCGATCGGACGCCTGCCGGGGATTCTGTCATTGCCGCCAACAACGAGGGTGAGCAGCTTGCCTACAGGGACGGCCGATCGCTGGCCGCGCTTTCGCTCGCCCCGCTCGTGGCTATCGCCTGGGCGGAAGGAGACATGGGCGACGCGCAGCGCAACATGGTGCTTGAACGGGCCTCGGAACTGGGATTGCGCCCAGCGGATTCCGCGTATCGATTGCTCGAGGGATGGCTGGCACAACCGCGGACACGCGAGTTGCTCGCCACCTGGAAGCGATACTACGTCGATGCGCTTGCATTGGTATTGCCGCACGAAGCCAAGCGCGAGCTCAAGCGCGATATCCTGGATCGTGCTCGAGCAATCGCGGATGTGGCCGGTGCGCTTGCGCAAACACTGCCGAGCGCAAAGCGAGCCGTCATGAAGAACATCGAGCGCGCTTTTCCGTAAAAGACGTTGCGGGTCGCGCCGTGGGGGGACCGGACACGGCGCCGTAAACCTCCTTTCATGCGTCGCGGGTGCCGCAGGATTGCAGCTCGAGCGTGACCACCGCGGTCGCGTTGCCCTCGATGAGATCGACCTCGAATCCGAGCCGGCGCGCGAGCCCGAGCATGGCGGCGTTGGACGCCACGAGTCCATAGAGCCGCTTCACGCGACGATCGCGGAAGTACCGGATGATCTTTTCGAGCAGAATGCGGCCCAGTCCCTGGCCCTGGCCCTGGCCCTGGAAATCCGAGCGCACGACAATGCGAACTATCGAGCGAACTCCTCGCTCAGGACACGAGCTGCACGAGTTGCTTGCCGAGATTCTTGCCCTTGAGCAAGCCCAGGAGTGCAGCTGGCGACGCCTCGATGCCGTGGGCTATCGATTCGCGCGGGCGCAGCTTGCCGCTGGCCGCCAGCGCGCCAAGTTCAGCCAGGGCATGGGGCCACAGTTCCATGTGATCGCTGACAATGAAGCCCTGCATCTTGAGCCGATTGGTGAGAATCAATGCCGGATTGGCCAGCGGCAGCGGCTGCCCGTCATAGCCCGCGATCAATCCACAGAGCGCGATTCGGGCGAAGGCGTTAGTGCGCATCAGCACGGCGTCGAGGATGTAGCCGCCCACATTTTCGAAATGGCCGCCAATGCCCTCGGGGCACGCTTCCTGCAAGGCGGCGCTCATGCTCCTGGCGTCGGGACGCGGTTTGTAGTCGATGCAAAGATCGTAACCGAGCTCGCCCATCGCGTACTCGCACTTCGTTGGGCCCCCTGCGATGCCGACCACGCGGCAACCGCGTGCCTTCGCCAGCACGCCAACGACGCCGCCCACGGCGCCGGAAGCCGCGCTGATGACCACTGTATCACCACGTTCGGGTGCGATGATCTGCGTCAGCCCGTACCACGCGGTCACGCCCGGCATACCGACAGCCCCGAGGTAATATGACAGTGGAACGTCCGCGATCGATACCTTCCGCAACGCGCCTGCCTGCGAGGCGTCGACGACGCTGTACTCCTGCCAGCCGCCGGAGCCCACCACCTTGTCACCAATGGCGAATTCCGAGTGGCGGCTTTCGACCACCTCGCCGGCGGTGCCCCCTTGCATCACCTGGCCCAAGGGTTGCGGCGCAACGTAGCTCTTGGTGTCGTTCATGCGGCCGCGCATGTAAGGATCGATACTCAGGAACTGATGCCGCACCAGGACCTGCCCGTCGGCCAGCGATGGCGTGGGGGCGCTGACCAGCCTAAAATTGGCGAGCGACGCTTCGCCTTCGGGGCGGTTGTCGAGTAGTTGTTGGCGATTGATTGGCATTGGAATCTCCGGTAGGCACGTTGTTGATAGGGATCCCCGGAAGAGCGGGCCGGCGCTTGAAACCAGCTTCGCCAATGCTGGAGAAGTGTCGCCTGGATATGCAGCGCCGTGGGCCGGGCCCGGCGTGCCGATCCCTGCGATCAAGTGGATGCTGATGCGCCACAGCCCACTCGTCATCGGGCCACTGCTCGATCCGGCGATGTGGCGCTGGTGCCTGGCGCTGCTCGCGAACTGCACCGAACGCGCCTATACATTGAACAAGAGCCGCACTGAGTTGATCGGCCCATTGGACTTCCACGGAACTTCCGGGCAGGCGAACGTAGAGCTTAGCGTTCCGAAGGCCGTAGACAGGTTGAAAGCACAGGTTCGACTCATCGCTGATCCTGTCGATGATCGATGTAGCGATCGCAGTTGGACCATCGCCCGACAAGACGTTGCACGGTTTTGCCAATGCCGCAGGGCACCCTCTCGTCTGGCCGGAGGGTCTGTTGCACAAGGAGAGTGACTTACTCCTCGAAAGCTTCGGCCCGGAGCCCCATTGGGACCGCATTGTAGAAGAACTCGGGCAGCAGACAGAGAGGTAACCGTCCGAGTCAGCG
>JBDTPJ010000063.1:0-20308 GCA_039932755.1 Betaproteobacteria bacterium | reverse complement strand
TGCCGACCGACACCAAGAAGTGGAAGAACCCCTCGACCATCGTGTTCACCTACACACCGGTGGAGGACCCGGCGGTCTACGAGAACATCTTCAAGCCGTTCACCACCTATCTAGGCAAGTGCCTCGACAAGAAAGTCGTGTTCTACCAGGTGCAGAGCAACGCCGCCGAAATCGAAGCGATGCGCTCGGGCCGGCTCCATGTGGGCGGCTTCTCGACGGGTCCAACGGCGTTCGCGGTCAACCTGGCCGGCGCCATTCCTTTTGCGGTCAAGGGCAACGCCAAGGAGTTCCAGGGCTACAACCTCATCGTGATCGTCAAGGCCAACTCGCCCTATCAGCAGCTCTCGGACCTGAAGGGCAAGAAATTCGCGCACACGTCGCCTTCTTCCAATTCGGGGCACCTGGCCCCCATGGCGCTGTTTCCGCCGCTCGGCCTGACCCCCGACAAGGACTACAAGATCCTGTTCTCGGGCAAACATGACCAATCGGTGATGGGTGTGAATTCGGGGGACTACGATGCGGCCGCCGTCGCCTCCGACGTGTTTCACCGGATGGCCGAACGCGGCCAGGTGAAGGAGTCCGACTTCCGCATCATCTATCGCAGCCAGAAATTCCCGACGTCGTCTTTCGCCTACGCGCATGATTTGGCGCCCGCGCTCGCGGACAAGATGTTGTCCTGTTTCTATGATTTCCGCTTTCCCGCGGAAATGCAGAAGGCCTTCGACGGCGCCGACCGCTTCTTCCCGGTCAACTACGCGACGACATGGGAACCGGTGCGCGCCGTGGCCAAGGGCTCCGGAGGCGGATTCGACAAGGCGACCTACGAAAAGGAAACCAAGCGCGAGGCCGACGAGGCCGCGGCCAAAGCCAAGGCCAAGAAGTAGCACTTGCCGAACGCCGCCCCTTGCTGACGCTTAAGCACCTCGCGAAGTCCTATGTTGCCGGCAAGCCGGTCCTGACCGACATCGACCTCGGAATCGCGGCCCAGGGGATCACCGCGATCATCGGGCCTTCGGGCACGGGAAAAAGCACGCTGATCCGGTGCATCAACCGGCTAGTCGAGCCGTCGGCGGGAGAAATCCTGTTCGACGGCGAGGACCTCGTCAAGTTGTCGGGTGCCTCGCTGCGCCACGCGCGGCGCCACATCGGCATGGTTTTCCAGGAATACAACCTGGTAGAACGCCTGACCGTGATGGAGAACCTTCTGTCCGGTCGCTTGGGCTACGTGTCGTCCTGGCGCGCGTGGCGCCGGAAATTTCCCCCCGACGATATCCGCAAGGCGTTCGAGCTGCTCGACATTGTGGGCCTGACGGGATTCGCGCATCGCCGCGCCGATGCGCTCTCCGGTGGACAACGCCAGCGCGTCGGCATCGCCCGCGCCGTGATGCAGGAACCCAAGCTGCTTCTGGCCGACGAGCCGACCTCCTCCCTTGACCCCAAGACCTCCGTCGAGATCATGGAGCTCTTAGCCGAGGTCGGGCGCGCGCGCGGCATTCCCGTGCTCATCAACATGCACGACGTCGTGCTCGCCAAGCGTTTTGCGGACCGGATCGTCGGAATGTCTGGCGGGCGCGTCATCTTCGATGGTCCCCCCAGCGACCTGTCCGATACCATTCTCAAGCAGATCTATGGAGGCGAGGAGTGGCTGCAGTGACGTCGGCCGCGCTGGACAGGGCAGACCCTTTCCCGCGCAGCGTGTGGCCGAAGGTCGGTGGCGTGCTGCTCCTGATCTACGTTATCTACGCGTGCGCGCAGATGGAGATTTCGGTGGAACGCGTCGAAATCGGCATGGCCAACGCCGCGCACTTCTTCGGTCGCCTGTTCCCGCCCAATTTCGCGCGCTGGGAATTGCTGGTGAAGGGGCTGCTGGAAAGCCTGCAGATCGCCGTGCTCGCCTCCACGCTGGGCATTGTGCTGGCCCTGCCGATCGGCCTCGCCGCTGCGCGCAACCTGATGCCGGCGTGGGTGACATGGCCCGCGCGCATCGCCATCGTGCTGGCGCGCTCGTTCCATCCGGTGATCGTGGCGATCCTGTTCGTCAAGGCGGTCGGCTTCGGCGCCCTGGCCGGCATCCTGGCGTTGACCGTCGCCTCGATCGGCTTCATCGGCAAACTTTTCACGGAAGCCATTGAGGAGATCTCGGAGAAGCAGGTCGAGGCCATACGCGCGACGGGCGCGCCGTTCGCGTCGGTTCTGTGGTTCGGCGTGCTGCCGCAGGTGTTTTCGCGCTTCATCGGTTTTGCCACGTACCAGCTCGATTCCAACCTGCGCAATTCGACGATGGTGGGCATCGTCGGCGCCGGCGGCATCGGCGGCACGCTGTTTGCCGCATTTCAGAGGTTCGACTACGACTATGTCTGCGCCATCCTCATTTCGATCATTGCGCTGATCATGGTCGGCGAGTTGCTTGCGTCCGCCGTGCGCGCGATCTTCATCGACAACGCCACGCTGCGTGACTTCTTCCGGCGCGGCGGCCGCAAGAGCCGCGAGCGGCACCTCGAGGACGACTGATGGGCCCCGCTTCGGCCGCTACGGGTACCGAGTCCGTTGCCCATGCCACCGAGCCGGTTTGGCACCGTTTCACACGCGGCCAGCGGCTGGCGCGTTTCGTCGTCTACCTCGTCATCGTCGCAGCGGTTGTCGTGTCCGCGCAGTCGGTCGAAGTTATTCCCGAATTCCTGGCCGACGCGCCCGAGCAGGTCGTCGACCTGTTTTCGCGCATGTGGCCGGTCGACTGGTCGCACTATTCCGGCAGCGTGCATTCGGCGCTGCTGGAAACGATTCACATTGCCTCGCTGGGCACGCTGCTGGCCCTGGTGATGGCGCTTCCCGTCGGCGTGCTGGCCGCGCACAACCTCGTGCCGTTCACTCCGCTCAACCTGTTTGCAAAATTGATACTGGTGTCATCGCGCTCGGTGAATTCGCTGGTCTGGGCGCTGCTGTTTGTCGGCATCTTCGGTCCGGGGGCGCTGGCAGGCACGCTGGCCATTGCCTTCCGTTCGATCGGCTTTGTCGGCAAGTTATTCGGCGAGGCATTGGAGGAAGCGCAGCCTGGCCCGATCGAGGCGTTGACAGCCGCCGGCGCGCCCTGGATGTCGCGAATGACGTTCGGCTACTGGCCCCAGGTGCGGCCCGCCTTCTGGTCGATTGCGCTCTTCCGCTGGGACATCAACGTGCGCGAATCCGCGGTGCTGGGCTTGGTCGGCGCCGGGGGCATCGGCATGGCGCTCGACGCCGCGCTCAATCTCTTCCAATGGGATCGCGTGGCACTCATCCTCATCGCCATCGTGGCCATCGTGATCGTTGCGGAAGTGGTGGTCACCCAGGTGCGCAAACGCGTCATCTAGGCAAAGGCGTATCCTCCGCGCCATGGCCACCATTGCCGTATTCAACCAGAAGGGCGGCGTCGGCAAGACCACGACCGCGCTTAACCTGCTGGCCGCCGTGGCCCAGGCCAAGCACCGGCCGTTGGGTATCGACCTGGACCCGCAGGGGCACCTGTCGCACATATTCGGCGTCCAGCCGCGGCTTTCGGACGACACGGTCTACAGCTTTTTCATGCGGCAGCGCCCGTTGGAGGAAATCGGGCAGGTCACGCGCAGCGGCGTCATGCTGTGCCCGTCGCATCTCGAGCTGGCCAAGCTCGACTCACTGCTGGGCAAGGGCGTGAACGTGGTGACCCGGCTGCGCCAGGCGCTGCACGAACGCGGGACCATGCCGGGGCCGGTCATCATCGACTGCTGCCCGCTGCTCAATGTGCTCTCGCTCAATGCGGTGTTTGCGGCTGACGTACTGTTGGTGCCGGTGTCGGCGGACTTTCTCTCGCTCCAGGGCGCCGAACAAGTGGAACGTGCGCTGAATGCGCTCGAGCCGGTGTTCAAGCGGCGCTTGCCCCGACGATATGTGTTGACGCGCTACGACGAGCGGCGGCGGATGAGTGCGGCAGTGGTGGCGCGCATGGGACAGTCGCTGCGCGCCGACGAAGTCTGCGTCACGCGCATTCGGGAGAATGTGAAGCTCGCGGAGAGTCCGGCCGTGGGCATGGACATCTTTCGCCACGCGCCGGAGAGTCGCGGCGCGCGCGATTACGCGGCGCTGTACGAGGAGCTAGTGAGTTCCGGCTTTCTGAAGTGACGGCGGACCGGCGCTGATCAACCCGATCACGCCTTCGATATCGAGCGTATCCAGTCGGCGCGGCACCGCGCGTTCATGGCATTCCATGATCTCGCAGTGGTGATACATCTGGCGCAGCCGCCGTTCCGCGTCATCCTGCGTGGCGGCCATGATCAGGATGTTCTCGACACGCTGACCATGCTTGGTCTTGATGTTGAAGCCATAACGGATCACGAAAAACCCTCCCTTTCCGCGTGTCGTGCCACGTAGTCGGGGCCGACACCTTGTCGCATCAAGGCGTTAGCCCTGAGCGCTGATATGATAGGACAGATAGCGGATGCAAATAACGTACCGCCCACCCATTTCAGCCCAATGACGGTCGAATCTGCCTCGCCGCCGGTTGCGCCTGCGCCGCAGGCAGACTACCCACTCGTTCAGTCTTTGCGGCGAATGACGATAGTGAGCGCTGACCAACACGTCGTTTTGACGGCACTGGCGGGTGGGGTCTCGTCGGACATCTTTCGCGCCGACCTGCCCGGGCGCGTCATTTGCGTCAAACGTGCGCTCCCAAGGCTCAAGGTCGCGGCGGACTGGCGTGTCCCGGTCGACCGCAATCGCTGGGAGGTCGAGTGGATGCGCGTGGCGGGCGGCATCGTTCCTGGCGCCGTGCCCGAGATCCTGGGGGAGGACCGCGACGGCGGCGCCTTCGCGATGACCTGGTTTCCGCCCGATGAATTCCCGGTCTGGAAAAGGATGCTGGTCGACGGGGAATCGGACATGCGAACGGCCGGAGCGGTCGGCGACGTTCTGGGACGCATCCACGCGGCCACTGCCGACAGGCCGGACATCGCGGCACGCTTTCGCACCGACGCACTGTTCCAGGCCCTGCGGCTCGACCCCTACCTCGTCACCGCCGCGCGAGCGCATCCCGACCTCGCGCGGCCATTGCTGGCATTGGTAGCGGCCACTGGCACCACGCGGCGGACGCTGGTGCATGGCGACTTCAGCCCCAAGAATATCCTCGTCGGCACCGACGGCCCGGTCATCCTCGACGCCGAATGCGCGTGGTATGGCGAACCTGCGTTTGACCTCGCGTTCGTGCTGAACCATCTGCTGCTCAAGGGCGTGTGGCGGCGCGACCGGCGCAGCGACTACCTCACGATGTTTGCCTCCCTCTGCGCCGCCTACCGCGCGCGCGTCACCTGGGAGCCGTGGCCGGCGCTCGAGGCGCGTACCGCCGCGCTGCTGCCAGGCTTGTTGCTGGCGCGCGTCGACGGCAAGTCTCCCGCCGAGTATGTGACCGACGAGCGCGACAAGAACGCCATCCGCGCGTTTGCCCGCACCCACCTCCTGCACCCCGCGATCAGTCTGACCGCGTTGGCGCACGCGTGGTCACTGTGAGCGCCGGCACGATTACCCGCGTGCACGCGCGCCGCGTCTGGGATTCGCGTGGCCGACCGACGGTGGAAGCCGAAGTGACGTTGCAAGGCGGTGCCACCGGACGCGCCATCGCGCCCGCCGGCGCATCCCGCGGCACGCGCGAGGCCATCGACCTGCGGGATGGTGGAAAGAACTTTGGCGGTTTTGGCGTCGAGCAGGCGGTTGTTAACGTGACCGGCGAAATCGCCAAGGCGCTCAAGGGTCTGGACGCATGCAACCAGTTCGCGGTGGACACCACGCTGATCCATCTCGACGGCACGTCCAACAAGGCACGGCTGGGGGGCAATGCCACGGTCGCGGTTTCGCTTGCGGCCGCGCAGGCCGCTGCCGCGTCGCGCAGCCTGCCGCTATGGCGCTACATTGCCGGCGACAATGCCGTGTCCTTGCCGCTGCCGGAAATACAGATCTTCGGCGGCGGAGCGCACGCATCGCGTGCGCTCGACCTGCAGGACCTGATGGTGATGCCCATCGGGGCGACCAGCTTTGCGGATGCGCTTGCGATGGTCGCGGAAATCTATCGCGCGGCGGGCGAACTCCTGGCCGATGCGGGAAAGTTGGCGGGCGTCGCCGATGAAGGGGGCTTCTGGCCCGCGTTTGCGACCAATGAGGAAGCACTGGTCACGCTCGTGCGCGCCATCGAGCACGCCGGATTCCGCCCGGGACATGACGCGGCCCTGTCCCTCGATATCGCGGCGTCGGAGCTGCTGCGCGACGGCCGCTACACGCTGGCACTTGAGAAGCGCACGCTCGATCGCGGCCAGATGTCGGACATGATGCTGGGTTGGCTTCGCCGCTTTCCGATTGTCTCGATCGAGGATCCTTTCGGGGAAGACGATCGCACCGCGTGGATCGAATTCGCGCGCGCGGCGCCACGGCAAGTCCAGATCATCGGCGACGACTACCTCACCACGAATGCGCCCCGTGTCGAGGCCGCCGCCGCGGAACGTTCGTGCAACGCGGTGCTGATCAAGGTCAACCAGGCGGGGACGCTGACGGAAGCAAAGGCCGCGCTGGATGCGGGAAAGCGCGCGCGCTTCGGCACGATCGTCTCGGCGCGCTCGGGCGAAACCGAGGACGTCGCCATTGCCCATCTTGCGGTCGGCTGGAACGCGGGACAGCTCAAGGTCGGCTCGTTTGCGCGCAGTGAGCGGATGGCGAAATGGAACGAGGTTCTGCGCATTGAAGAAGCGCTCGGCAGCCACGCAACGTACACGGGTGCCTCGGCTTTGCCGGTCTAGCGGTGCCCAAGGCGATGTCAGGCGCAATCAGTCCAAAGCTACTCTTCTTAGGCGAGATTGTTGAGCGCAAACCCGTGCTCGCGGCGTTGTGCCTCGTCGCGCTGACGTTGCTGTGCCACATGGCACTCATCGCAACGCCGGGCTTCTATGGCAACGACGAGTGGCAGAAGTTCGACCACCTTCGCCTGCATGGTGTTTGGGATTATGTGCAGGCCTACGGCGCCATTCGCCCCGGCCCGGAATTCGGCTACCCCGTACGTCCCTTGGGATTCCTGCAGCAAGGCTTCGCCGCGCAGTGGATGCAATCCGCGCCTTTTGCTTCGCATCTCATATCGGTCATCATCCATGCACTGGTTGCGCTGGCCTTCGTCTGGGTCCTGCGCCGAGCGCGTGTTCCAGGCAACACGGCCGGACTGGCCAGCGTGTTGTTCGTCCTCTCGCCACTGGCGACAATGGCAACGGGCTGGACCGCTGCGTCATTCGACCAGTTGTACATCCTGTTCCTGCTGCTGGCGGCCGCGGCCATCGTGCGCGTGCCCGAGAAAGGTCTCTCGCCGTGGCGCGCGGCGTGGCTGGTGCTGGCAACGACCGCCGCACTCCTCTCCAAGGAAACCGCCGTCGTCGCGCCGGGAGTTGTGCTGTTGCTGGGCTACCTCGCGTGGTGCAGGAATCCCGGGCGCCTTGCATGGAAAACCTTCGGCGCCGCGTTCGGCGCCGTGCTGCTGCCGGTAGTCGTGTATCTCATCTTTCGCGCACCGGCAATTTCGGCGTCCCTTGCAGGCCAAGCCACTGCCGAGTACACGGTGGGCCTCGGCAACGCGCCCGACAATGCCTGGCGCTTTTTCACGTATCCATTCCGCTTGAAGCTCGTGGAGACATCGGCGGCGGTCTTTCGCTCGCCGTGGCAGCCCTTGGCGGCCGGCGCGGCGCATCTCGTTCTGGTCGGTGCGGTCGGACGCCTGTTCGGTTGGCGCTACGCGGTGGCCTACATTGCCGCGTACTTCCTCTTCCTGCTCCCAGTACTGGTGCTGCCCAACCCCGGTACGCAGTGTTTATACGGAGCCGCGCTGGCGATGTCGCTCGCGCTGGCGGCGACGATCACGCGCCTGCTTGCGACCGGGCCGAAGTTCGCGCTCGCACTCATGGTCGCCGGCGCGGTAGCGCTGTGGACGCACGGTATGGAGATCCAGCGCCATCTCCACGTTTATGGCCAATGCCAGACGCGGTTCCTCACAAGCCTCGACAACCTGATGGTGCAACAATCGCCATCGGCCAATGCGCAGCTCGTCATCGTGCCCGACGCCGGCGCACCGGCGCGCATCGCCATTCGCGCAGTGGCCTATCGCGAGGCCTACATGGCACACGGACAACCCACGGTCACGTTCGTATTGCCGGATCAGCCGAATGGTTCGAATGGTTCGCCACCGACACCCGGCGCGACACTGGCCCGGATGTCGGCAACTTGCACGCTGCGGCGCGACTAGCCCAACAGGAAGTCCGTCAGCTCGACGAAGCCGGCGCCCGATGCCGCCTTCGTGACGTAGGTGGGCGGCGTGGCGATGCGATCCAGGAATGGACGCACGTTGGCCACGCCAATGGAATTGGGAAAGTACTCGAACATCGGCGCGTCGTTGGGCGAATCGCCCGCGAAGGCAAACTGGCCACGTTGCGCGTCGAGGTCGATGGCAAACACTTCGGCCAGCAACGTGCGCGTCATCGCCAGCTTGTCGTAGTTGCCAAACCAGCCGTTGACGTGAATGGAACTGACCTTGGCGGTCATGCCCTCGCCTTCCAACAGCGCAACGATCCGGTCGACGCCTTCGCGCGGCAACGCCGGCACGTCCTCGCAGAAATCGATGGCGAGATCGGTCTCGCGGTAGTGCTGGTCGGAGGCCAGCGCGGTACCCGGCACCGTACGCAGGATCATGTCGCCCATTGCGGCCAGCCTGGCGCGATTGGCCGCGCGTTCGCGGGCGCTCGCCATGAAGCGCCGGACGAGCTTGCGCTGCACGTCGTCGTGGCGCATGTAGAACGCGCCGTTCTCGCCGACCACCGCATCCACCGGCCACATGCGCGCAATGTGGTCGCACCATCCGGCGGGGCGGCCCGTAATCGGGATCACAAGCTTGCCGGCGGCACGCAGCCGCGCCATGGCCGCGTAGGCGTCGGGCATAAGCCGGCCATGCGTCGACAGCGTGTCGTCAATGTCGGTGAGCACGCCACGAATGCTGCGGCGCGTGGCGTCGGGCATTTCGCTCAGTGCGCACATCGAGGGACGCATTTTCGTGCTGCCTCAGGGCCGCGGCGCGGCATCGCGCAGCCATTGTGGAACCGGTGGCGGACTCCAGGCCGCGATGGCGGCCAGTGCTTCGTCGGCCGTCGCGACACACGCAAGCAACGCGCGATGTTCCGCCTTGAGCAGGTCATCGGCCACCGCGCGGTCGAGCTGCGCCAGGAAGCCGTCGAAATAACCTTCGACATTGACGACAACGAGCGGCTTGGCCTGGATACCCAACTGGTCCCATGTAGCCATTTCGCACAATTCGTCGAACGTACCAAAGCCGCCGGGCAGCGCGACGAATGCTTGGGAGAGCTTGGCCATCAGCGCCTTGCGTTCGTGCATGCTGGCCACGACATGCAATTCGTCCAGTCCCGAATGGCCGACTTCGCGCACCATCAGTTGCTTCGTGATGACGCCGATCACGCGTCCACCGCCATCCAGCGCGGCCTGCGCGGCAACCCGCATCAAGCCCACGCCGCCGCCGCCATAGATGAGCGTGATGCCGCGACCCGCGAGCGCGCGGCCGAAAGCCTGCGCGGCGTCGGCATAGACAGGTCGCGCGCCTACGTTCGACCCGCAAAACAGGCAGACGCTGGTGATTGGCGCGCTCATGGTATCGGAACCGCGCGCGCGGAATCGGCAACGGCGTTGAGGTCGGATTGGCGAACCGCGCCTTCAACATATGCCGCTACCGCGTCGCGTTGCGCCGGCGTCATCGGCAGGCCACATTTGGTGCGTCGCCACAGCACGTCGTCGGCGACATGCGCCCACTCTTCCTTGATCAGGTAGTCGATTTCGCGTGCAGTAAGTCCTGCACCAAAGTCCTGCCCCAGGTCGTCCATCGTCGTCGCGTCGCCAAGAATGCGCAGCGCGCGTGTGCCGTGGCGGCGCGCTATACCGCGCAGGAACTCGGCAGGCAACTCGGGATAGCGACGACACAGTCCAGCGAAAAACGCCATGCGTTCGTCATTGGGTGGATTGACTGAAGGCAAGTCACCCCCGGGCAACGGCACCGCGCGCGTCCATGCCGGCTTCAGGCCTGGGAAATACGGTGCCAATTGGGTCATCACCGCTTCCGCCAATTTGCGATAGGTCGTGATCTTGCCGCCGAAAATCGACACCACGGGTGCGCGACCGATACCCGCTTCGCCTCCCAGCGCATCGACCTTGATCACGTAGTCGCGAGTCACCGCGGCGGGGTTGGATGATCCATCGTCGTGCAGCGGCCGCACGCCACTGAAGGTCCACACCACGTCCGCACGCGTCAGCGGCGTTGCAAGATAGGAATTGACGAGCACGATCAAATAGTCGACCTCCTCGTCGGTGATCGACGGATGGTCGTACTCGTCAACGGCAATGTCCGTGGTGCCTATCAGCGAGTAGTGCTCCTGGTAGGGAATGATGAACACGATCCGGTTGTCGGCATTCTGCAGGATGTACGCATGTTCTTCCGGATGCACGCGCGGCACCACGATGTGGCTGCCTTTGACGTGACGCACGTTCTCCTTCGTGGGCGCGGCGCTGACGCTGTCGAGCACCTGCTTGACCCACGGGCCACCGGCGTTGACGATGGCCCGCGCCGTGACCTCGGTCGGCGCACCGCCCTCCTCCTGCAAGATGGCGTGCCACAACCCGCCGTCGCGCCGCGCGCCGATGACGCGTGTGTGCACCCGAATGTCAGCGCCCTTTGCCTGCGCATCGAGCGCATTGAGCACGACCAGGCGCGCGTCGTCCACGCGTGCATCGGCGTAGACAAAACCGCGCGCGAATCGCGACTGCAGGCCGGCGCCCCAGCGGCTCCCGTCGAGCTTCACGGCGAACGACTCGGGCAACGTCATCCTGCCGCCCAAATGGTCGTACAGAAAAAGGCCGGCGCGGATCATCCACGCCGGGCGCAAATGCGATTCATAGGGCAACACGAACGCCAGTGGCTCGATGATGTGCGGGGCGTTGGCGAGCAGTACCTCGCGTTCCTTCAGCGCCTCCGCCACAAGCCGGAATTCATAATACTCGAGGTAGCGCAATCCGCCGTGGATCAGCTTGGTGCTCCACGAGGACGTGTGTGCGGCGAGGTCGTCCTGCTCGGCCAGCAGCACGGACAGGCCGCGGCCCGCTGCGTCGCGGGCGATGCCGGTGCCGTTGATGCCGCCGCCGATGACGAGCAGGTCGAAGAGGTGAGGTGCAGCCGCGGTCATGATTTGTACGAGCAGGAGCGCTGAATTGTAACGCGACCACTCGGACCGCCTTCTGACGACCCCGGCAATTGCGGTACGATCAGTCTTCCTGCGCGGGAGTCCCCATGACTATCGTCCCTGAAATCGCTGCGCTCCATGCCGACATGCGCGGCTGGCGTCGTCACTTGCATGCCCATCCCGAAACGGCTTTCGAGGAAACGTTGACCGCCGCCTTTGTCGCGGAGAAACTCGAATCGTTCGGACTCGAAGTCCATCGCGGGCTGGCCAGGACCGGTGTCGTCGGCGTATTGCGCCAAGGGGCGTCCACGCAGGCCATCGGGCTGCGCGCCGACATGGATGCGTTGCACATCCAGGAAAAATCCGGTGTGGCGCACGCCTCGACAACCGCGGGCAAGATGCACGCGTGCGGCCACGACGGCCACACCACCATGCTGCTGGGCGCAGCGAAGGCAATGGCACGACGCAGGAATTTCGACGGCACCGCCTATTTCATTTTCCAGCCCGCGGAAGAAAACGACGGCGGCGGCCGGGTCATGGTGCAGGAAGGACTGTTTGACCGTTTTCCGGTGAAGGCGGTGTACGGCATGCACAACTGGCCGCCAATGCCGGCAGGCAGGATCGCCGTGCGTGAGGGCCCCCTGATGGCGGCGTATGACATTTTCGAAATCGTCGCGACCGGCCGCGGTGCCCATGCGGCCATGCCCCACCTCGGCCGCGATCCGATGCCCTTCGCCGCACACGTCATCAATGCGTTGCAGACGATAGTCTCGCGCAACATTCACCCGCTCGAAGCCGGCGTTGTCAGCGTGACCCAGGTGCATGGCGGCGACACATGGAACGTGATCCCGCAGGAAGTCGTGCTGCGCGGCACCGTGCGCACCTTCCTGCCGGAAATACAGGACACGATCGAGCGCCGGATGAAAGAAATCGTCGCCGGCATTGCCGCGACCTTTGAAATGACCGCGACGCTTCGCTATGAACGGCGCTATCCGTCGACCATCAACTCGCCGGCGGAGACGCAGCATGCGCTGGCCGCGGCGACTGCGCTGGTGGGCGAAGACAATGTCGACACCAATCCGATACCGTCAATGGCCTCGGAGGACTTCGCGTTCATGCTGCAGGCCAAGCCGGGTTGCTACATCTGGCTGGGCACCGGGCGCGGGGAAGAGACACCGAACCTGCATAACCCGCACTACGATTTCAACGACGACGCATTGCCTATCGGCGCGAGCTACTGGGTGACGCTCGCCGAGCAGCAGTTGCCGGCGAAGGCGGTGGTGCGCGAGGCGGCCTAGTAATACGGAGACGAACTGAGGGAAACCGCTGAAAACTGCGCGCGCGCCCCTCAATCCGGCCGGGTCATGGCCGCCGGATCGATCCAGCGGTCGAAGTCTTCCGCGCTCACCAATCCCAGCTTGAGCGCCGCATCGCGCAACGTCGTGGCGTGATGATGCGCATACATCGCGATCTTCGCCGAGCCTTCGTAGCCGATGTGCGGATTAAGAGCGGTCACCAGCATCAGTGAGCTTTCTACATGTTCGCGGATTCGCTCGCGGTTGGGCGCGATGCCCTGCGCGCAGCGGATATCGAAGGAGCGCATGCCGTCCGCCAATAGCTCGACCGATTCCAGCACGTTATGCAGCATGATGGGCTTGAACACGTTGAGCTGGAAATTGCCCTGCGATCCGGCGAACGCCACCGCTGTATCGTTGCCGAAAACCTGCACTGCAATCATCGTCAGCGCTTCGCATTGCGTCGGATTGATCTTGCCCGGCATGATCGACGAGCCGGGCTCGTTGTCGGGAATGGTGATTTCGCCAATGCCGGCCCGCGGTCCGCTCGCATACCAGCGCACATCGTTGGCGATCTTCATCAGGATGCCGCCCAGCGTGCGCAGCGCCGCGCTCACGTTGACCAGCGCATCGTGTGCCGACAGTACCGAAAATTTATTCGCCGCCGAAACGAATGGTTTGCCCGTAGCTTCGGCGATCTGCCGCGCGACGACTTCGCCGAATGCCGCCGGTGCGTTGATACCCGTGCCTACCGCGGTACCACCCAGCGCCAAAGGATAAAGCCCTTCACGCGCGGCGCGGATGTACTGGGCGCCATCATCGAGTTGCGCCACCCATCCCGAAATCACCTGCCCCAGCGTTACGGGCGTGGCATCCTGCAAGTGGGTGCGCCCCAGCATCACGACATCGGCGAACTCGTCCGCCTTGGCATCAAGCGTCGCCCGCAACGCCGAAAGTGCGGGCAACAAGTCGCGGTCGAGCTCCTCCAACGTAGCGACGTGCATCACCGCCGGAAACACGTCGTTGGAAGACTGGCTACGGTTGACGTCATCGTTGGGATGGATCGGCTGTTTCGAACCCACCACGCCACCGGCCAACTGGATCGCGCGATTGGCGATCACCTCGTTCGCGTTCATGTTGGATTGCGTTCCTGAGCCGGTCTGGAACACCACCAGTGGAAATTCGCCGTCCCATCGGCCGTCGATCACTTCCTGCGCGGCTCGCTCGATCAATTCGGCCTTGTCCGCGGCCAGGCCAGCGAGCCCGGCATTCACGCGCGCCGCGGCTTGCTTGACCAATCCGAAGGCGCGAATGACCGGGCGACCCCAACCGAAGCGCGCCACGCCGATTGGAAAATTGTCGATGGAGCGCTGCGTTTGCGCGCCCCATAAGCGCTGCGCGTCGACGCGCACTTCGCCCATCGCGTCTTTTTCGATCCGGGTGGCTGAGGTGGTCAAGGTGTTCGACTCCTTCCGCCCGTTGCGTGGGGTGGATTCGGCAATTATCGCCCCGGTTTGCGGCTTCGGCGGTTAATCCCTCTCTCGAGCGCAATCTGGTCAAAGCTATGCTTGATGCAGGCTCGCCACGGTGGACCGTCAGCCTCTTTGCTTGGGCGCCTGGTCCGGAAATCGGTAGATCGTCGCGTTCAGGTAGTGCACGACCTCGTCGATGTCGTCGTCGGTCCAATGCAAACCTGCGTTGACCTGCCAGCGGCGAACCTGCTCCAAGAGCCGCGCCCAGTCGGTCGCGAGCTTGCGGTCGCGCCAGTGGACCTGGGTGTCATGGCACGCGATGCAATGAGTTTCGTACAGCAACTTGCCGCGCGATGGCGCTGGCTGCGAAGGCGATTGCGCGAGCAACGGCAGCGCTACGGCAAGCGGTAGAGCTCTAAGGAAGAATCCTACGCGTACCATGGTTGGCGCCTCCGATCATTGTCTACCGCAGGCCGTCGTCTGACAAGTGCGACAGGTCCAGCCAAGGAGGCCGCTCGTGGTCGCAAGCCGCTTCTTCGCAGCCGGAGCTCCGGACCCAGATGCCACCTGTCCTTCGCAACATCGTGCGGCTACGCATTAGACAACTGAGGCGAAGAGAGCACCGACGGCGGTCGTGACCCCCATCGCCAGCACACCCCAAAGCAGTACTCGCACTGCGCCCTTGATCATTGGTGCGCCGCCGGCCCGCGCCGCAGATGCGCCGAGCACCAAAAGACAGGTGAGCGAGACCGCAACGACTGCCGGAAAGAGAGCGGTCCTGGGGGCTACGAGGGCAACGATAAGCGGAACAACGCCGCCAACTGCGAAACTGATCAAGGACGCCATCGCTGCTTGAAGCGGCCGTGCCGCCAACGCCTCCGAGATCCCGATGTCGTCGCGCGCGTGGGCACCAAGAGCATCATGTGCCATCAATTGCTCTGCGACCTCGCTGGCAAGTTCCCGATCGAGCCCCCGCCGGACATAGATTTCAGTCAATTCGTTGCGCTCATTGTCATAGTCGGTATTTAGCGCGTTCCGCTCGATCTCAAGGTCGGCTCTCTCAGTATCGGCCTGCGAACTTACCGACACGTACTCGCCAGCACCCATCGAAAGCGCCCCTGCTACGAGACCTGCAACACTTGCGACGACGATGCCGGCCTGATTGGTATGTGCCGCGGCAACGCCAAGCACAAGACTCGCGATTGATAAGACCCCGTCATTCGCACCGAGCACGGTTGCACGAATCCAGCCGGTATGGTGAGTGCGATGGACGTGTGAGCCCACAATCGGTTCCCCTTACGAACGAGCGTAGTGCTTACTTACAAGAGAGGTATCCTCGCCGCGTAAACACCCGCGGTCAATTGCAGAATTGTGCCATTGGTGTTGACTGACTTTTTGGACCGACGTTTGCGACCTGTTTCGCCGTGCCGTGCCGGTCAGTGCCCGCCGCTCAGTTCGCGATGGCCGACCGTTCGGCGGGGTCTGCATGCTCGCGTGGGCCGCCATTTCGTTGCCGTGGATCGGGCTCTGGCGCCGGAACCAACGCCTGCGCGGCCGCCCACACGGTAGCGTTAGTTCGTGGCCGGCAACGAAAGCGGCGAGGATGAGGCTAAGGTTTAGGCGCGTCGGCGACAAGCGCCTTGCGAATCTCGCGTAACTTGGCTTTCAGACGAAGCTCGTTGTCTAGACCTGTGCGCATCAAGATTTTTTGCCCGGCCGAACGCTCCTCCAATGCCGGATCCGCAAACTGATACATCACCTTGGGTTGCACCAGTTCAATCGGCGTTGCGGGTTCGGGCGTGGCGAGAAGGTGATCGATGACAACGACAAGCCGGTCGTTGAAATACCCTTTTGGATAACCGAGTTCGGTGTAGGCCTGCTGGAACAACGGATACAGGCGAACGTAGAAACCCACCAGACGCGCCGTGTCGATCGCTTCGGCGGCGCTGACGTATGGCGCGTAGCGCTTGTCGTTGTCGGGCGCGATCAGAGTGCCATTGGCGCCTATTGCGGTCTCGAAGGCACCCGGGACCGGCTTCACCGGCCGGATGCGTAGAGCAACGGTTTCGCGTGGCAGGTTGTCCACGGTGGCGACGATCAGCCGGACGATGGCGCCCGGCGCAAGCAGCTGCATGCCGGCATTGCCGTTGAGGGCGCCTGCTATCGACTCCCTGACCAGGGCATCGCTCTGGTCGAGCTTGGGCAATTGCGCTTGCGCCGCGCCGGGGATTGATTCGATCGGATGCAGGATGGCCGGTTCCACTGGCGCCTGCGCCAGCAGTGTGGGTGCGACGGCTGCGGGCTCCTCCGCGATCTTTGGCGCAGGCGCCGGCGTGCGCATCCAGAAGAAATAATAGACGACGGCGCCGGCCAGAAGCACCACTGCAGCAACGACGACGGCACCTGGGCGCCGCGACGGTGCGGATGCCCCCGCCCGCACATCCTCCTCCACCGCGCGATCCAATGCCGCGGTATCCATCGTGTATTGCGGATCTCGATCGGACGCTGAAATTGCCATGGCGCATTCCCTCCTCGACCAGTATGAGAGATCATTCGCGCCGAAGTAGTTCCGTCGATTTCATCGCGCAGACCGCGTGCCCACGACTGCACCCGTTGAACCACGATGGGCGGTCATGGTGGCGCTGGGGGGGTATATCCCGCGATCAGATGGATGAACTTCGTCGCGGCGTACTGGAGCTGCTGGTAAGCGTGTGGGGAGCCTGCAGGAGGCTGGTCCACAGCATCGCCGACCTCGATCTCGTCAAACGGCCGTTTGATGTACTGCCGCATGGCGCGCCTTTTTGTCGCGAATGCCTTCGGTTCAGGCGTGTGCCGAGCGGCCGCCTGCCTTGGCGCGTGTGGGGGGCTTGCGCTTGGGTGCCGGCAATGCCGCAGGCTTGCGCGCTGCGGCCACCGAAAGCAAACCCCGCAGCTCGCCCAGCAGGCGGTGCTGTTTGTCGTCCAGGTCGCCGTGCATCTCGATACGGTCGAGCAGTGCCAGCGCGTGGCGCCTTTGCGTCGGCGTGCGCAACAGGTGCGGCAGCGAATGCTTGGCGCGTTCCGGCTCGAACTCGACGACGATGGTTTCCTCCTGCAGGAGCCGCCGGCGCTCGTCTTCCGACAGGTGCGCGATATCGCCTTCCGGCGACAGGATTTCGCGCGTGCGCTGCATCTGCGACAGGCGCCTATGGCCCGGTCCGGCCTTGGTGATCAGCATGGCGATGCGCGCCAGGCCTTCGACGGCGCTGCCCTCTTCGATCGTGTCCAGGACCTCGCGCACGGCCGGCAGTGAGCGCGGGTCGAACTTGCCCTTGCGCCGGATTTCGGCACGCTCGTCGGCCATGTGCAGCGAAAGCATGTTGCCGTACACCTGAAAGAAGGCCGCTTCCGCCCGCGCATCGCGCAGGTCGCGATACTGGTCGAGCGCCGCGTTGATGCTTGCGGAAACGAATTTCTCGGCTTTGACCGCATCATTGTCGGGCGAGCGGCGCTTGCGATTGTTGGTCACCGCATCCGCCATGTAAGGCAACGGCCACAGGAACGGGTTCTTGTCGGACATCGCCCAATACTGGACGCGCAGTGGATGCATGTTGCGGCGAAGCCTGGCCAGCCATTCCGGCGACATTTCGCGCACGAACGGCCGCACCAGCAGCGAATACGCGCGCTCCAGCAGCTCCGACAGCGCGGCGACCGCCTCGAAGGGCTTTTCGTCGACGCGATCGTACTTCTGCAGCGAGCGCAGGTCCTCGACCTTGCGCTCCTTCAGCGTAACCTCGTAGCTGACGTCGCCTTGCATGTCGTGCGTTTCCTCGATATGCATTCCATAAAGGCCCGGGGGCAATTGCTGGATGTACTTGAGCACTTCGACGATCTGCGCGTGTTCCTTCTTTGCGACCTGGCCGGAAACGAAGATGCCGAGGTGGCCGATATCCTCATGCAGGAGTCCGACGATGGTCTGCCCATTGGCCTTGATCTCCTCCGAAGACGAGTAGACGTCGGCAATCCAGTTGAACGCCTGTTGCGGTGGCGTGATGTTGTCGCCCATCGACGCAAAGACAATGATGGGCTGCTTGATGGACTTCAAGTCGAAATAGCGGCCCGGGCCCAGCCGCGCCTCGCCTGCGGAGAGCTTGTTGCCGACGAAGAGATTGTTGACGATCCAGCGGATCTCCTCCTCGTTGTAGGCGTAGAAGCCGCCCCACCAGCGTTCGAATTCGAGAAAGCGCTCCGGCTCCTCGTCGATGTTCGAAAAGAGGTGATACCACTTCTCCCACAACGTGTTGGCGGGATTCAATTTCTCGAAGTTGTACACGAGGTGCGCCCCGTCGAACTTGCCCGCGCCCAAGTCGGCAGCGAACAACGACAGCCAGGCACCACCCAGAAGTCCGCCGGAGTAGCGCATCGGCGAATCGCCGTCGTTGCCGGACCAGTAGGACATCGGCGCGCCGTTCAGCACCAGCGGTCCCGCGATATCCGGCCGCGCGGCGGCCAGCATCATCACCGCCCAGCCGCCCTGGCAATTGCCGACGATGACCGGCTTCTGGCTGCCCGGATGGCGCTCGGCGACGATCCGGATGAACTCAGCTTCCGCGTCGGTGACATCGGCCAGCGTCTGGCCGGGACACGGGTCCGGAAAGAAAATGACGAAATAGACAGGATGTCCGGCCGAAAGGGCGACGCCCACTTCGGAGTCCTCCTTGAAGCCACCGATACCGGGGCCGTGACCCGCGCGCGGGTCGACGATCACGAAGGGGCGCTTGGCGTCGTCGACCACGATGCCCTTCGGCGGAATGATCCTGACCAACGCGTGATTGGCCGGCCGCTCGTAGTCACGGGCATCGGCAATCATTTCGTACTTGTATTTGAGTACTGGTGGCTTGCCCGCGGCCTCGTGCTCCAGCCACTGATTTCCGCGGCGGCGCAGGGTATCCCAATAGAGTACGGACCGTTGCGCGAAATCGACGTTGTATTCGGCCACCTGGCGCCAGAATTCGAGCGGGGTCTTGGGCGGCGTGGTAGCGTCCTTGAGTGTTGTTCCGGCCTTGCGCATCCGGTCACCGAAACGCTCGTTTGCGGCACGGGTGCGGCGCTGCAGGAGGTCAGCCACGGTGCGGGAAATACTGATCGAACGATCGATGGTGCGGTGCAGGTCGGCCATGCGAATTCCAGGGAAATTTGGCAATGTTGCAGCGCAACAACATACTAACATGTCGACCCGGTACGCTACGGCATGGCGCCGCTCGGGCGACTCTAATGCAAAAAGGGCGGCCAACAATGGCCACCCCATCGCATAGAACAAGTTACGGGATCAGGCGCGGTGGCGCATCTTTCTGATGGCCTCGAGTTGCGCCAGCGCAACGGACAACTCTGCCTGCGCTGAGGCCATGGTTTCGGCCGATTCCTTGTTAGTGAGTGCTTCCTCAGCGCGCTTCTTCGCTTCCAGCGCCTTCACCTCATCCAGGTCATGCGCGCGAACTGCAGTATCCGCCAGCACCGTCACCTTGTGCGGCTGGACCTCGAGGAAGCCGCCCTGCACGAACACGAGCTCTTCCGCCGCCTGGCCGGGAAGCTTGATGCGCACGGCACCGGGTTTGATCTGTGTGAACAGCGGCGTGTGCCGCGGGTAGATGCCGAGTTCGCCATCGACGCCAGGCAGGACGACGAATTCTGCCTCGCCGGAGAAGATCTGAGCTTCGGCGCTTACGACGTCGACGGTGATGGTGTGGGCCATGGCTTGTGGGTTCCTTGTCTATTGCAGCGTCTTGGCTTTCTCGAACGCTTCCTCGATCGTGCCGACCATGTAAAACGCCTGTTCCGGCAGATGGTCGCACTCGCCGTTCACGATCATGTTGAAGCCCTTGATCGTGTCCTTCAGCGCCACGTACTTGCCCGGCGAGCCGGTGAACACTTCCGCCACGGTGAACGGCTGCGACAGGAAGCGCTGGATCTTGCGCGCGCGGGAAACCGCGAGTTTGTCGTCGGGCGACAATTCGTCCATGCCCAGAATCGCGATGATGTCGCGCAGTTCCTTGTAGCGCTGCAGCGTCTGCTGGACCCGGCGCGTGCAGTTGTAGTGCTCCTCGCCGATGACGTGCGGATCGATCTGGCGCGACGTCGAGTCGAGCGGGTCGACGGAGGGGTAGATGCCCAGCGACGCGATGTCGCGCGACAAAACGACGGTGGCGTCCAGGTGACCGAACGTGGTCGCGGGCGACGGGTCGGTCAAGTCATCCGCCGGCACGTACACGGCCTGGATCGACGTGATCGAGCCGGTCTT